>NC_020126.1:6022000-6328500 GCF_000331735.1 Myxococcus stipitatus DSM 14675
CGCTGCGCTCGTTGGACACCGGGGAGCGGGTGAGCCTGGCGGACCTCAAGGGCCGCCCGGTGGTCATCAACTTCTGGGCCTCCTGGTGTGTGCCGTGCATGTATGAGCACCCGGTGCTCGAGTGGGGCCAGCGGGAGTTCGGCTCGCAGGCGGTGTTCCTGGGCGTGGTGTTCGAGGACACCGAGGACAACGCCCGCGGCTTCCTGCGGAAGAACGGGTACAGCTTCCCGCAGCTGGTGGACCCGCGCTCGCGCATGGCGGTGAGCTACGGCGTGGCGGGCGTGCCGGAGACGTACTTCATCGACCCGTCGGGCACCATCCGAGGCAAGCACGTGGGGCCCATCGACCCGGAGTCGCTCACCCAGCGCATCCGGGAGCTGACGGCCACCGCGGCGGCGCCCTCCCCCGCCGAGGCCGCGCGGCCGTAGCCCTCTCGCTTCCAGAGAAAGCGTCGTGGTATTCCACGATGTGTGCTGGACCGTGAGGGCCCTCGCCCTCCGCACAGCAAGGTGGGTACATGCGGTGCCCGGAGTGCGGCGAGGCCTCGAACGGCCGGCTGAAATACTGCGAGAACTGTGGCGCGAAGATGCCGGAGAGCCCCCAGGGGCTCACGGGTTCGCGCTCCGCGCTGAGGTCGTCGAAGCCCAAGCGCGCGATGGAAGAGCCCTCCTACGCGGCGGAGATTCTCGACGAGGAGGAGGACCCCCGTCACGGCAACGCCCCTCGAGGAGGCCACCCCGCCCCGAGGACGCGAGAAGAGGCCGCGGAGGACACGGACCCGGGGCAGTCGCGGCCTCGGTACGATGGGCCCCGGTGGCTGGCCAGTGTGCCGGCGCATTCTCAGAGCGTGTTGGGGCTGGCGATGCTGGCCTTCGCGCTGGCGCTCACCATCCTCCCCTCCTTCGAGAGCGTGGGTGTGGTGGGCACGGTGCTCGCGGTGGCGGGCGCGGTGTTGCTGCTCGCGCGGGAGCTGCGGCTCGCGGGTGAAGCGGCGGGCTTCACGCGGCTGCTTCCGGAGGTGGTGTATCGGCCCGAGGTTCCCGCGGCCTATTCGCTGCTGCTGGCCGCGCTGACGGTGCGCATGCTGGGGATCGGCTTCACGCCGCTGCTGTGGCTCGTGGCCTCGGGCATCATCATCCATGACCAGTACCGCAAGGTCATCGCGGGGCCTGAAGGCGTCCTGGCGCGCTACTTCGACCTGAGGCGGCTGTTGCTCGTGCCGGAGGTGGTGGCGCTCGGCGGCGTGGCGCTGTGCCTGCTGACGCTCTATGCGCCCTGGCACACGATGAGCGCGCTGCCCGTGGTGGCGGATGCGCCCGTGCCCACGGGGCCGCCGGAGCTGAAGGTCATCGGGCAGCAGCGTCCCGTCGACGACTCGCTGTACTCGGCGGGCTCCGGGGTCATCACGCTGACCGGCTGGGACCTGTCGGGGGCGGTTCTGTTCGAGCTGCTGCTGATTTCGCTGTTGGGGTTGCTGGCGCTGAAGCCGGACGTGCGCCGCCCCGCGTGGACGCGCTTCGCTCCCGGGGGCGTGGTGGGGCTGGGACTGATTTGGGCGCTGCTGCACATGCGGCTGGTGCCGGGCCCCCTCATCTTCGTCGTGGGACTGGGGGCCATGGGCTTCCAGGCCTTCCGCTACCTCACGGGGTGGCAAGACGAGGCGGAGCAGGTGCCCGCGCCTGCGTACAGCACGGGCGGCTCGCACCCCGATGACGAGCAAGAGCCCGCTCCGGGCAGCTACGCCACGCGTCCGGACGGCGACGAGGAAGACGAGCCGGACGCGGACAACATGTACCCGGACGACGAGCCGGAGCCGGATCCGGACGACATGTATCCGGATGACGAGGAAGCGGACGACAAGCCCCGTGGCCGTTGAGGCGAGCCCAACGGGGTTTCGCCTCGCTGGCTACGGTGGCTCCGTGACGAGATAGCGCGCCGCGAGTTCGTTCCATGCGTCAGGGGAGATTTCGCGCCGCGCGCAGATGAGCTGTTTCACGCGGGAGAGCGAAGGGGCTCGCGCGAGGATGCGGCTGCCCACGTCGGACAGCTCCGTGCCCGTCAGGTCGATGACCTCCAGCTGAGGTGCGAAGCGCGCGTGGATGAGCGCCTCGCAGAGCACGTCACCGAAGCCGCAGTAGCGCAGCACCAGGTGGCGGAGCCGAACGAGGCCCTCGGCTTGAAACAGTGCGTGGACGTCCTCTGGCGTCCACCCGACGTACCACTCGAACTGGAAGTCGATGCCCAGCTGCTCCAGCTTGGGGAGGCACGCCTCGCGGAGGAACTGGAGTCCGCTGGCTTTGGGCACGGGAGACGTCTTCCACGCGGACAGGTCCGAGGGCCCGAGGGGCGTGGCCCCCAGCCAGTTCAGCGAGAGGGAGCGCAGCTCGGGATGCTCCAGCCTCCCGACCTGAAGCTCCGCCATCGGGAGGACGAGCGTCTGAAGTCCTGGGTACAGCGACAGGAGTGTCTCCAGCGCATCGAGCCGGACCCACTGAATCCAATCCCGCTCGATTCCGGTGAAGTAGCCCACGGTCAGCTCGCGCACCGAAGGGAGTGGCCCTCCTCGGTGAAGCACTTCAACCAGGCGGGTCGCGTCCGTCGGGCCCCGTTGAGTGAGGGCGATGTCCACGGCCTCCAGTCGGCTCGTGTCGAGCGACGTCAGGGCCAACTCCAACAGGTCCACACCGGAATCGGGGCGCTCGAAATCAATCAGCAGCAGCTCGAGCCGGACGACGTCACCGGCCTCGCGATGGATGTCCAGCTCATCGTCTCGGATGACCTCCCAGTACTTCCGGCGGTCGATGACGATGCTCCTCAGGGAGGAGGCAAGCCCCACCTCACGGAGCTCGACGAGGACCTGATGGAGCGACTCCTCGCTGCCCGCCAGGTCCACCTGGATACGCAGCTCGCTGATCGGCTCCTCGCGCATGAGCCGAGAGACGAGGCCCACCAAGCGGTCGGCGTCCATCGCGACCTGGTCCACGCGCCCGTCCACGAAGACGGCTTCACCAGGGCGAAGTCCCAGCTCCACCCGGCGCCGCTCTTCTCGTTCGTCGTTCATCGAGACCTCGACCTTGATGCAACCATCACGGACCGGTCATGGCGAGCTGGCGCCCCGAGCATCGAGGCCCGGTACGTCATCGGCCACTTCCTCGGCGAGACACGGAGCGACGTGGAATCACAGACCATCCTCGGCCCACTCTACACGGAAGACTTCTCGTCCATGAGCACCGGGCCATCCGGTGCTCCCTGCCGACGGTCCTCCGCCTCATGCTGACGGACCCATCCGACATCGAGCTGTGGATTCATCGCCATGGCTCTCCTCGTCGCATGGAGGGTGCCCCTCCCGACGCCGCGTTGACGGCGCTCGACCGCGTGCAATGCAACGTGGTCGCGGACTGGGCAGCCCTCCTCGGCCAGCAATGGGCAGCGTCGGGGAAGCCACGGCGATATGATGCCCCCTGACGCGCGCCAGCACCTCACGAGGAGCCGCCTTGAGACAGAATGTGCCGCACGCCATCGTGATTGTTTCGCCCGGTGACACAGCCGTCGCAGACATGGCGGTGCAACTGAAAGACAAGATCTTCAAGAAGATCGGGCGCCATGCCTACACGGTCACCCTTCACAAACACATCGCGAATACGCAACTTCAACAGGTCCTGACCCAATTCGCCTCCGGCCGACTCTACGTGCTCGGACACGGAGAAACCCAGACCATTGGAGAGTTTCAGCCGGAAGAACTGGCCTTGCACCTCTTCAAGCATGGCCTGAAACCTGACTTGGACAGCATTCATGTCAGGGCTTGTTACTCCGGGGCGTTCCACGAGAACGACGACGATGACGACCCCAACCCCGAATCCCTTCCCCCGGCATACCGTCTCTGGCAGGCACTCATCGCGCTCTGGCAAGGGGGCGGGGACAACATCTACGTCACGGGCATGACGGCGCGGGGAGTGGAGCTCTCGACCCTCTATGCCGACCCGACACGGAGAGCCGCGAACCAAGGCAAGTTCCGTGCGCTGCGCGAGCACCCATCCCTCAAATGGATCGACAAGCTCAGGGAGAACAGCCGGGACAGGGGTGCCATCGAGAACCTCCTCGACATCGACGACCCCGGCAAGCTCAAGGGTTTCCGACTCAGCATCCACTTCGGCATCGATGTATTCACGGCTCGTTTCCTCGGAGGCCAGCGCCCTCCCCCACAGTACGAGGGGCAGGAGCTGGACGACACCGTGAGGACCCAGGTCATGGATGCTCGCCGCCAACTCCTGGGAGCGCAGCCACCTGCATTCGATGATGTGGACGAAAAGGCCAACCTGATTGCAGCGCTCATTCGGTACCTGATCATCGACGACCTGGACAGCAGCGAGGAGGATGAGGCGAGCGAAACCCCGGACATGCAAGGGACCGCGCTCCAGGACGAAATCCTCAGCACCCTCGACAATATCGCGCCCCTCCTGCACGAGACGCTGCTCCTGGACCGGACCACCAGCAAGGCCGTCTTTGGCCATAAGCCCCAGCAGAACTGAGTCTCCCCCCTTCGATGTCGGAGATCTCCATCGCGAGGCCCTGTCCTCCACAATCCAGTGGCGGGCGCGGTGAGAAGACCCCGCCCACGAAACAACACGAGCCGCGGAGGCACCCGCCCCCGCGGCTCGCTTCACTTCACCTCAGCTCCCTCAGTTCGGAATGCTGAGCCGCAGCCGAAGCAGCGTGGGCTCCACCCAGGCGCTCGCCTCGGGGCCACCCGCCGCGGCCTGCTCCGCCAGGGACGCATTGATGGCCTCTTTCAGCTTCCTGGCACGGGCCGTCACCACCGAGTCCAGGTCCTGGAGGATGTTGTGCGCCGGAGGCGCGGCGGCGTCGCCAAACAACGCATACATGTCCTGCACGTCGTTCAACACCGGAGTAACTTCCACGTCCTGCAAGGTGTCGTAGCCCGACAGGATGGAGTCTTCGCCATACAGCATCCCGCGCAGATGCTCGTCGTGGTCCACCGACAGCGGCAGGGCAAGCGCCGCATAGGCCTGCCACAACAGCCGCGTCCCCGTCAGTCGCTTCGACTGGACCTGCAGCGAGTCACCTGCCTGCTCCATCCGCGCCGCGAGGGAGCTATAGAACTGACGCTGCTGGCTCTTCAACTCCCCCACCATGCGGGTCCGCATGCTGACGCGGAAGGCCTCACCATAAGGAATGCCACCTGGGTGAATGGACTGAGAAATGGAACTCCAGTTCTTTGCCATGGCGTCGTTGGGATTGCGTGTCGTGTTCGGATTGTAGTTGTCAATCTGGCTCTCCCTCATGGCGGCGCGGAATGCGTCTCCCCCATGGAAGTAGTAGCTGAACACCTTCTCGGACTTGGGCGCGTTCGTCACGGGGTCCCGGTAGGAGTACCGGACGTACACCGTGGAGCCGAGACGGAAGTTGAGCTCCCACAAGCCACCCAACCCCAGCGGATTCATGGACTCGAGCTCCCAGGCCCCCTCACCACACAGGTCGATGTGCGCGCCATCGACATTCAGGTTGTCGGCGATGAGGAGCGGACGCAGCGCATCCACGCTCCAGCGAGCCGGGTCCAGCAGGAGCGTGTCCTGAGCACCATTCTGGTCTTGGTCACCCCACGGCAATCCCGAGCAGGTAGCGACATCCAGTGCTCCCCGCTTCAAGACGTGCTGCGAGGGCTCCTGCTCCGGCACACCCCACATGTCGACGCCAAAGAGGCCTCGTGTGGGGTCATTCCGCCAGGAGACTTCCGACTGCTCGATGAGCGACTTCAACATGCCCCAGTCCAGCAGGTAGCGCTCATGAATCTTGTCGAACAGCGGCTTGCCGATGTTGCGCAGCGACGTGTCGAGCCGTGTCCCCTGCGTGATGAGCTCGCTGTGGCGCGTGGAGAGCATCGTTGCTCCCAACGTGGCCTGCTCTTCGAAGAGCTGCGCGTACGCCTCCGAGCCCGTCATCCAGTCCTTCGGGCTCGAGATGCGGTCGCCATGGAGCATGGGCAAGCCCAGCTGCACGGGGAACTCGCGCAGGTAGTTGATGTTGTAGGAGAGCTTGTGGATGGAGAGCTCGTCCGCCGGGCTGATGTTCGGGTTGGAGCCCCGGTCGTTGATGCCCGCGAGGATGGTGGACCGGTGCGCCTCCACCGCGCCCCACATGGAGAACTGGCTCTCCGCGGGGATGAACTCCTCCGTGTAGCGCATGGGCGTGGGGTGGCGTGAGTTCCAGCCCAGGTAGGTCCAGGCCGATAGCTCGAACGAGTCGTTCTTCGTGTCGGTGAAGTACTCATACATGCTCTGGTCCACACGATTCAGCCCCATTTGCAGTGCATGCAGTGACTCCTGGAGCTCCTCCACGTTCTGGTTCACCCGGCCCAACTCCCAGTCCACCAAGGCGAACCGGGCCTGCAGATCACGGTGGATGTCATTCAGCTTCCGGTCCACCCGGTCGAAGCGAGAGAACAGTCTCCCCTGCATCTCCACGACGAACTGATGGAGCTTGCGAATCTCCATGAGGATGATCTGCTCGATGGGCGGCTCCGAGGGCTTGCGGAGAATCGAGATGAGGTCGAAGACCGCGCTGATGATCTGGAACGAGAAGATGCTGGCGCTGACAATCTTGAAGCCCTTCGCCCCGAGCCCCAGGATGCCCGCGGCCTTCTCGGCGATCTTGACGGAGCTCTCCGCGTACTTCGCCACCGACTCGATGGTGGTGCTCAGCGCCTTGCTGAACCGGATGATGTCCGCGGCGAACTGCAGGTCGCCGCTCCGCTTGAAGAGCTCGGCAATCACCCCCAAGCCACCCGAGACGCCCTCGCGCACGCCGTTGAGCTGGCTCTTCAGCGCGGAGCCCTTCGTCTTCGCCGCGGTGATGGCGTCCTTGAGGGCCTTCTCCTCCGGTGTCTCCGCCAGCGTCCGAGGCCCCGCCGCGCCCTGCTCGTTCGGCGCCAGGGACGGGGCGGGTTTCTTCAGGGCAAGAGAGGCCCGGTAGGCCTGCTCGGCGATGTTGAGGTCGTTCAGCATGTTCGAGTACTGCTGAGCGGCGGAGAGCCCCACTCCAGAGGCCGTCGTGACAAACGTCCGCGCATCCTCGGGCGTGGTCGACAGGCTTCCGTTGCTGGTGAGGCGCGGCAGGACGAACCCCGCCAGCGGCCCCATGGGAGCCGAGGCGAGGATCTGGGCCGCGGTATGCGTGGTGGAGAAGCCCACGCCCGCGCCAATCCCTCCGCTGTTCAGCGCGCCGGCCAGGGCGGCGTTGCCCTGGGCCAGGTCATGCAGCCGGGCCCAGATGTCCTCGGTGAAGGACTCCGCGTCTCCATAGCGCTCCACCATGGACGCGGCGCTCGAGAGGCCCCGCTCCAGGTCCAGCCCGTTGCGCATGCTGGCGAGCAACCCTCGGGCATAGCTCCGGAACGCCTTGCCCGGCACCGTCGTCGTGGACAGCACGGGTTGCGCCCTCGACAGGATGCGAATCATCGTCCGCACCCGAGGCCCTGAGCCATCCGTCGCGGCGTTGAACGGGTAGACGTTCAGCGCGGTGGAGAGGGTGTTGAGATGCGAGGTCAGCACCGCCTGGGTGAGCGACGGGTTGTCCCGAGCCAGGTAGTACGCCATTCCCCCCAGCAGGTGCAGCCGAGGGTCTTCCTTGGACACGGCCACGGTCGCGTAGACGCGCCGGTTGACCTCTTGAGCCGGCAACAACACGGGGGTGAGCGAGGTGAGAGCTTGTGTGTCGTGGCCGTCCGACTGGGCTTGGGCCGGAGGGACGTCGCCAGACGCCGTTTCATCCAGTGCGCCCGGGGCTTCTCCACATCCCCAGAGCACCAGTGCGGCCACGCTTCCAAGAAGCCAGCGGAGGCCCGTGCGCTTCGCAGCCGCACGTGGACGTCGAGAACCTACATCTTCTATCGAGGACGGATATCGCGATGGGGGCATAGCAGATTTCCAGTGAAGTCAGCAAAGAGCTGACTTCGCCGAGAATATCTGGTGCATACTGCGTTACAACAACCATCCCAATTCCGTAGCAACTGCTTGCTGGACAACGACCATCCCACGTGTCGTGAGCCAGGGAGGCCATATCCCCCCATGACTCACCCCGTTTCACGTCAGCCCACACATCACAGTTCGCAGTGTGTCCCCGTGACGGCGTCCTGCCGATAGACCCCTTCCTTCCCCGAGACAGGCTTCAGGTTGTACGAGCAGTCCCCCTTGGGCGGGAAGTCCGGGAACCCGGCGGTCTTGAACTGCGCGATGCTCTTCTTCAGGTTCTCCTGCGTCGGCTTGAAGTGGCCGCTGTCATTGGAGATCCACTGAACCACGCCATGACTCACCTTGACCGTGCCCGCGCCGATGACCTTGATTTGGTGTCGCACGGAGTGCCCTGGCGGCGAGTTGGGAGTCGGCAAGCCCGCCAGTGACCCCATCAGGATTCCAGCATGGGTCGTCAGCCGTGGTGTCACACACCCCCGGGTCGAGCTTCCCGCGGGCCTGGTCTCCCCCACGCAGTTCGCCCCACCGCGAATCTCAATGTACCGGCCGTCGACATTGACCATGTAGATCTTGTGGTCCCGGGCATCGATGACATACAGCGTCTCGCTCGCGCTGCTCACCGTCCACGTATGCACTTTGGTGTTCGTGGACTTGTAGTAGGCGAGCCCGCCCTGGAAGACCACCTCATAGGCCGCGAGCGCGCTGTTCGGAATCCCCTTGGCGCAATGAGCCTTCTCCAGCCAGGATTCACAGACACCATTCTGCTTCGTCCCCGTGTCGTTGTACTCCAAGTAGACAGGGAAGTCCTTGCAGATCTGCCCGATGGGACAGACGGGCTGACAGACGCCACTGAGGTTGATTTGAAGACCCGCCGCGCAGGAGTAGCTGGACTCGGTGCATGAACAGACCCCGAAGAAGCAGCAGAAGTTGAAGGGCCAGTAGACACACGTTTCCCGCGTGCACTGGGAGCACGGCAACTGATTGGCCCCGCCACAGCTCGCCAGGGCGGTCCGCGCGGCCAGCGCCCTCTTCCGATTCGCGAACGCGGCTCCATGGCCTCTGCTCTGGGCGATATCCGCGGAGGTGATGGTGAAGCCCCGGCTGGCGGCGACGGAGATGAGCAGGTCGTCTGTCGTGGCGGTCCGCAGCGCGGCCATGAGGCCGTGGTCGTTGACCGCCGCGTCCAACAAGGCCTTCATCGCCGCGTTGTACGTGGGCTGTCCTGCCAAAGGCGGAGAGATGCACGTCACCGTCGAGAAGGGCGAGCTCACCGTGGGGTTCGAGAAGTCGAACCATGGCTGCTGCCGCTGTGCGCACAGCTGCTTTCCCGCGCCGTGCTCCACATACGGGTCGAGGAGCTGATTCGAACCACTCCCGAAGGGCGCGGGGGCTCCGTAGTTCGCCACACCATTCGTCCACGAGGCCAGGCCGCTGGTGGCCGTGGGCCAGAGGACCTGGTTCGCCGTGGTGGGCTCCGACATCTGGGGGATGAGCAGCTCCGCCCACTTCAGCGTGACGACATTGCCCGCCTGCCCCTTGATGACGAGGGTGCGGTTGGAGGCGTAGACCTCGATGTCCCAGACATAGCGAGCTCCCGCCTTCTCGATGAGGCCCACGACATTGCCGCTCGAGTCATAGGCCGCGATGGCCATCCCCAGCCTGTTGTCGACATGGCTCAGGGCCCAGAAGCTCATCCCGTTCGCGGTGGCGATGGGACACAGGTCGCTGGTGTGCAGTCCCTCGGGCCCCTGCATGCAGCTCTTCTTCAGGCCGGTGGGGAGACGCAAGGGCGTCTGCGCGTCGACAAGGTGGACGGTGGGAACGACCGGGACTTCCCCAGAGAGGTCCGGGAGCGCGCAGTTGCAGACGGCCTGGCCACCGCCGGAGTCGAGGCACGCCTTCACGGGGGGATGGGTGGGACTGTTGCTCCAGCTTCCCGTGAAGACCATCCCGTATCGTGCACAGACGGTGTGACACGCACTGGCGGCCGCGGCATTGCTCGAGATCTGCGGGCTGCAACGGTCTCCAATGGCAGCGTGGGCTGTCGGCGCCACGAACAGCATGCTTGCGGCAGATAGGACAAACACTCTTCCAATCAGAGTCATGTCTCCCCCTCTTTGAATCGTGTCTCACGACAATGCCGCATGCTCACGTGTTGTCGCGCGAACGCACCCACGCAGAAGGGGCCAGTATAGGAATCCGCAGTGTTTTCATGTCAAACCACCACCCCCTGCGTGCGCGTCGTCGCCCATGGGTAACGGCCACCCCTCGGGTGGCCGCACCTTCCAAGACGATTCGACACTCATCAGGCAAAGCGCTCGCGGGCCGTGCCCCACACACACCGTCCCAGAGCACACGACTCAAAAAAAGCCCGTGTAACCACTCCACTCACCCCTGCGTAGTGGCCACGACAGCACTCCCGCCATTCACTTGGCGACCCGTACGCCCAAGGATCTGAAGATGTCCGTCACGAAGACCCGCAATCAGAATCCCACCCCCTCGCCCAAGCCCAACCCTCCTCCCGTCAAGCCATCACCTCGGACGGAACAGAACACTCCTCCTCCACGAACTCCGCCTGGCGCCGGGCAGCCCGTGGACACATTCACGCCTTCGCCAACGCCACGCCCATCCCCCAAGCCCCCTCCTCCGGGCAGCGAGACAGTCACCGGGAGTGACATCCTGGACGGCATCCAGACAGGACTGGATGTCGTCGGGTTCATTCCTGTCGTTGGAGAGGTCGCGGACCTCGTGAATGCGGGAGTCTCGGCGGCACGTGGCAACCACTTGGAGGCTGGGCTCTCGCTGCTTTCACTGATCCCGGTTGTCGGAGACACCGTCGGCAAGGGTGCGAAGTACGCGCTCAAGGCCGCCGATGCCGGAGCCGCCAAGAAGGCCCTGGACGGACTCAAGGGCGCGGACGTCGAGGGCTTCTTCAAGAAGATCGCGCAGAATCCGACCGTCGCCAAGTACCTCGAGCCGCTCCGGAAGGCGCTGGACACCGTTGTCGACAAACTGAAGGATCTCGCCGAGAAAGTTGGTCCTCGTCTCGCCATGGCCGGTGGAGAGCCCCCACCTCGCACTCCGTCGAGAGAGACCGGCAAGCCGTGGACTGGCGGCAAGGGTGGCTACAAACAAGGAGACCACGTCTTCAACTCAGGGTTGAAGAAGCTCGGGCTCGAGGCCCCCAAGAATCATCCATTCCTCTCCAATGCCTTGGACACTTTCAACGCGGGCTTGAAGCGACTCGAGAGCACCGGCGCCTTCGACATCGTGGGAGACAAGAGCGCGTTGTTGAAGGGCACGAAGAAGAAGTTCGATCCAAACGACAGCGACGAGAACTCCAACCAGTTTGGCCAAGCTCTCAAGGGACTGCGTGACCAGTGGAGCCATCTCAGCAATGTGGTCGACAATCCCAAGAACAGTGCGACCCAGCGCGCCGCGGCTGTTCGCGACACCGTCGCCGCGCTGGAGTCTCTTCGCAAGTCATACTTCGACCCCGAGACAGTGGCCGCGATTGGAAAGGCCGGTGCGTTGGATCCCGCCCTCAAGCGGAAGATCGAATCGACCCATCAGCAGCTCAATACCCTCTTCGACGGGCTCATCGGGCAGGTGCAGCGCTTGACGCCCTCCCCCTACGAGCTGGGAAAAGACGCCGCCAGGTGAGCCTCTGTCTCCTGGCGCTCTTCCAACGTGCCCCCACAGGATAAGGAGGGTACTCAGGGTGCCTTCGTCGCGGGCTGCTCCAACTCCTGGAGGACCTTCGCGGCCCCGGTGTTCTTCGGGTCCAGTTCCAGGGCACGGCGATAGCTCTCGGCGGCGAGCACCTTGTCACCTCGGGTGAGGTACGCCTCACCGAGGCTGTCGTGCGCATTCCCATCCTGGGGATACATCTCCACGTTGAGCTTGAAGACCTCCACCGCATCCGCGGGTCGGCCCCCCTTCAACAACCCATAGCCCACGCGGTTCAGTTCCCCCGGGTTGAACCTGTACTCATCCGCCTTCGTCGCCTTGAGCGTGCGGTACGTGGCGATGGCCTCGGCGACGGTGCCCTTCGAGAGCACGGTCATCACGGCCTCGGCGATGGAGCGGCGCGGGGCCTGCGGCTTGACGCCGTGAAGGATGCTCAGGAGGCCGGACGCCAGCCCCTGCACGTTGGAGCCCCGGACGTTCGACAGGACGATGACGGCCAGCTTCTTGTCCGGCGAGCGGGAGATGAGGGTGGAGAAGCCCTCGACACCGCCGCGATGACTCTGGAGGACGACCTCCGTCTTCCCATCATCCAGCTTGACCGGCTGCACCTCCCAGCCGAACGCATAGCCCTGAAGGGCGGGCGTGAACATCCGCTGCTTGAGCTCGGGCGACAGCAGCTTGTCCGTGGCGAGCGCCCGGTCCCACCGGTACAGGTCCTCCACCGTCGAGTACAACCCACCCGCGGCGAACGGATGGCTCATCTCGATGTACGCCGCATTGCGGATGCCGTCGGGCTGGGCGGCGTAACCACTCGCGCGCTTCGGGAGCACCTCCGCGCTCACGTCGTAGCCCGAGTCCTTCATCCCCACCGGGTCGAAGATGCGCTCCTTGACGGCCTGCGCATACGTCTTCCCCGTCACCCGCTCGATGATGCTGCCCAGCAGGTAGTAACCCGAGTTGCTGTAGGCGTACTTCGTCCCCGGCTCGAACTCGAGGTCACCACTCGCGAACTGCTGGATGAACTCGGCGGCGGGGATGGGATTGCGCGCGGCCTTCGCCCCGAACTCCGGATGCGACGTGAAGTTGGGGATGCCCGAGGTGTGGTTCAAGAGGTGCGTCAGCGTGATGCGCGCCCCTGTGTCCTGGCGATAGTCCGGCAGGAGCTTGCCCAGCGAGTCCTCCAGCCCCAGCTTCCCCTCGGCCACCAGCTGCATGATGACCATGGCCGTGAACTGCTTGGACACGGAGGCGATGCGGAACTTCGTGTCCGGCGCGACAGGCACCTGCCACTCGAAGTTCGCCAGGCCATAGGCCTTCTTCAGGACGATGCCCTTCTCATCCCCGACGAGCACCGCCCCGTTGAACTGGCGGTACTCGTGATACCGGGCGGCGAGCTTCTCGATGGACTCCTTCTTGCCCGCCGCCAGGGCCGGGGAGACCCCGAGCACCAGCGCCAGTCCCACCACGACTCGAATGCACATCCACCTCTGCGTCATGCGGCCCCTCTCCCTCTCGGAGTCCTTGCGTCAGGCTTCCGACACGAACGGGGATGCACTCGATTTCGTGTGCGGGCTCAGGGCGTCTTCGGCGCGGGCTGCTCCAACTCCTTGAGGACTCGCACGGCGTTGGCGTTCTTCGGGTCGAACTCCAACGAGCGGCGATAGCTGTCGATGGCCAGCGCCTTGTCCCCTCGAGCCAGGTACGCCTCGCCCAGGCTGTCGTGGACATTCCCATCCTTGGGGAACATCTCCACGTTGAGCTTGAAGATCTCGATGGCCTCCGCGAGCTGCTTCTTCGCCATGAGCTGATAGCCGAAGCGGTTCAGCTCGCCCGGCGTGAGCTTGTACTCCTCCGGCTTCGTCGCCTTGAGCGTGCGGTACGTGGTGATGGCATCGCCGATGGTCCCCTTCGCGAGCGCCGCGACCATGGGCTCGGTGATGGACCTGCGCGCCGGAGTCGGCTTGACGCCCTGGAGGATGCTCCAGATGCCCGTCGCCAGCCCATCGATGTTGGACCGGGAGTTGTTCGACAGGAGGATGACGACCTCCTTCGTGTCCGGCGAACGCAGGAGGAGCGTGACGAAGCCCTCGATTCCGCCGCCATGTCCCACGAGCTTGATGCCCGTCTTGCCGTCGTCCAGCTTCAGGTCGTGGTGCTGCCACCCGAACGCATAGCCCTCCAGGCCCGGGGTGAACATCCGCTGCTTGTGCTCCGCCGGAAGGAGCGTGTCCGTGGCGAGCGCCCGGTCCCACAGGTAGAGGTCCTCCACCGTCGAGTACAGCGCCCCGGCCCCGGCCGGAATGCCCATGTCGATATACGGGGCATTGCGAATCCCGTCGGGCGTGGACTCGTAGCCGCTCGCGCGCTTCGCGATGACCTCCGCGCTCACGTCGTACCCCGTGCTCTTCATCCCCAGCGGGTCGAAGATGCGCTCCTGGAGCGCTTGCGCGTACGACTTGCCCGTCACCCGCTCGATGATGGCGCCCAGCAGGTAGTAACCCGAGTTGTTGTAGGCGTACTTCGTCCCCGGCTCGAACTCGAGGTCGCCGCTGGCGTACTGCTTGATGAGCTCCGCGGAGGGGATGGGATTGCGAGCAATCTTCGAGTCGAAGTCCGGGCGATTCGTGAAGCTCGGGATGCCGGAGGTGTGGTTCAAGAGGTGCGTCAGCGTGATGCGCGCGCCCGTGTCCTGGCGGTACTCAGGAAGCAGCTTGCTCAGCGGGTCGTCCAGCCGCAGCTTGCCCTCCGCCACCAACTGCATGATGGCCATGGACGTGAACTGCTTGGTGATGGAGCCCAGGCGGAACTTCGTGTCCGGGGCGGCGGGAATCCGCCACTCGAAGTTCGCCATCCCGTAGGCCTTCTTCAGGATGACGCCCCGGTCGTCCGCGACGAGCACCGTGCCGTTGAACTGGCGGTACTCGAGGTACTTGGACGCGAGCTTGTCAATCGACTCCTTCTTGCCCGCCGCCAGGGCCGGGGAGACCCCGAGCACCAGCGCCATCGCCAACACGACCCGAACGTACATCCACCTCTGGCCCATGGAGTTCCTCGCCATCGCGGAGTGATGCCTCCGGACTCTCGACACGAACGAGCAAGCAGCCGATTTCGCGGTGAATGGTTGAACACCTACAGCCCAGGCGGCAAGGCGGGCGCCCGGCGCTCAGGTTTCGCTGTCCAACACCGGCCCTGTAGCGCTAGGTAGGGACGGCTCCCGGGAGTTTCGATGACCGCTGCCCTGCTGTCCCTGACCCTCGCCTTCGGCCTCGTCACCGGCCAGTTCGCGCCCCAGCAGGCCGCGAGCGATCCGCTCGCCCCGGAGCTGGAGGCGCGCGTGCAGAAGCTCGGCAAGACGCTGCGCTGCGCCGTCTGCCAGGGCCTCTCCATCACCGACAGCCCCTCCTCCATGGCCCGAGCCCAGCTCGACATGGTCCGGGAGCTCGTCTCCGAGGGGAAGAGCGACCCCGAGGTCGTCGAGTTCTTCGTCGCCCGCTACGGCGAGTGGGTCCTCCTGGAGCCCAAGGCGGAGGGCTTCAACTGGTTCGTCTGGCTGGGCCCCGTCGCCCTCCTCGTCGTCGGCGGCTTCGTCATCTGGCGACAGCTCCAGCACGCCCCTCCCACCGAGCCCACCGCCGCCCAGGCCCCCCCTTCCGCCCCTCCCACGGGCCCCTCCGCGGCGGATGACGCCGACCCCTACCTCCAGGCCGTGCGCCGGGAGCTGGAGCGCTAAGCCATGCAGCCACAGCCCACCAACTGGCTCCCCGGAATCATCGTCCTCGCCGTCGCCTTCGTCGCCGCGGCGGCCTGGCTCCTCTTCATGCGCCGTCGGGGCGCGCTCGCCACCCCCGAGCCCAAGGACGGCGTGCTCGACGACCTCACCCAGCGCGCCCAGTCGCTCATCGACCAGCTCCGCACGCTCGAGGCCGACAAGCACAACCTCGCCCCCGAGCAGTACGCCGCCGAGAAGTCCCGCCTGGAGCGCGAGGCCGCCGGCGCCCTTCGCGCCAAGGACGAGCACCTGAAGCGCAAGGCCGCCAGCGCCGACGCCCCCGCCCGCCCGGTCCAGGCCCCCGCCCCCACCGGCTGGTCCGCTCGCAATCCCCAGCTCTCGGGCGCGCTCTGGGGAGCGGGCATCGTCCTGTTCTTCGGCGGCCTGGGCTACCTGCTCGTCTCCGAGCAGCAGACGCGCGCCGATGGCCAGGAGGCCACCGGCCGCATGCCCCCCGGCGCCGCCGCGCAGCAGCAGCAGCAACAGGGCGCCATGCAGATGCAGGAGGAGGCGGAGCTCACCGAGGCCCGCGCGCGCCTGGAGGCCAACCCCTCCGACCTGGAGTCGGCGTCCCTGCTCAGCCACGAGCTCATCCGCCGCCAGCAGTTCGAGGAGGCCGCGCTCGTCACGGCCAAGGCCCTGGCCGTGGACCCGTTCCACGTCGAGCTGCGCGTCCACCGCGGCGTCCTGCGCGCCACGCGCGGAGACCTGGAGGGCGCCGAGGCCGAGCTGACCGAGCTGGTCAACACCTGGCCCGATGCCCAGGAGGCCCTCATCTTCCTCGGCAGCCTCGCGCTGCGTCGCGAGGACAAGGTCAAGGCGCTGGAGCACTTCGAGCGCTTCTCCGTCGAGGTGCCTCGCACCATGCAGCCCCCCCAGCTCGGACCGGCCATCGCCCAGCTCCGCGCTGAAATCGCCAACGTCCCCTGAGGCAAACCGGGACAGCTTCGCTTTCGTGATAAACGTGTTTTGCCGTCCCCCCTCTCCAGAGAACGGGAGCAACCCATGTTCAAGCGGTCCGCGAAGCTGTCCTGTGTCGTCGCGCTGGTCCTGAGTGGTTGTGGTGGTGCGCCGCAGGAGCCGTCCCCCACCGAGGCGTCCGAGGTCATCGAGTCGAGCGAGCAATCCCTGCTCTGGGCCTGTGGCTCGACGCGCTCCTTCAACCGCTACTGGTACGTGAACAACATCGAGGTGGGTCGCGAGTACTGTGATTGCGACGGCACCCTCAACGAGTTCGGGACGCTCTCCGGTCGCTACACGCAGGTCCTCATCTCCTACTGCCGCTAGGACTGGGCGAAGCACGCGCCACGTCCCACGGCGTGGCGCCCTTCCCCAACCCGGGCACCGCCATCCGCCATCTGGCCGTGTCCGGTGAATCCCTCGAGACACGCCCGCCGTTGATTTCACGGTGAGCGGCGGTGTTTCATGTCGGTCCGCGGTGTCTCGCACCGCGACCGAAGAGGGGGAGACATGTCGACACGTATCGCGAAGGACGCTTCGCCCGTGGCATCCGCCGCGGCCGAGCAAGCCCGCCGTGCCGCGGAGGAAGCCGCCAGACGCGCCGCCGAGGAAGCCCTGCGGCGCATGCAGGAGGAGCTCACCCGGCTGGGCGCCCAGGCCGCGAGCCTGATGGCCCGAAAGCCCGATGCCTTCAAGTCGCTCCAGCCCGCGACGAAGAAGCCAGACCTCGCGACGGATGGCACCACGTCCGCGCCCGGGAGCACGCTGCTCACCGAGAACGCCCGCGACGGCAAGGTGAACTGTCTGGACGCGGTGGCGGACTTCCTGCGTCTGGCGCCGCCGAACATCCGCGCGCGCTCGGAGGTCCTGTTCCTCAAGGACAGCCGCCCCGGTGCCGAGGGCGCCACGGGACACGTCGTCATCCGGCAGGGCAACAACATCTACGACCCGACGACGCGCCAGTGGACGGAGTCCCAGGCCTACCTGAAACAACATCCCGAGTACTCGGTGGCGGGCAGCGTGTCGGGGTCCTCCGTGCACTCGATTCTCTCCGCGCCTCCCGGCCCGGAGCGACAGGCCGCGTTGCAGAAGGCGAACCTGCCGCCGGGCCTCGCGAACATGGTGGTGGCCGACTCCGGCGCCAACCTCCCTGTCCCGAACTGGCTGGCCGAAGGGGGCACGCCGCCGTGGATGCAGGGCGCCTGGCACCACCTGGACGCCACGGCGCGGACCAGCGTCCTGAACGGCATCCAGAAGGGCTGGGCCCGGCACGTCGAGGAGATGGCGCCCGCGTGGATCAAGGACCCTTCCATCGCGCCCCCGCCCCTCACGGAGGACTGGGCCCAGCTCACACCCGAGCAGCAGCGCGCCACGGCCGAGCAGAACTGGAACGCCATCGTCGCGGAGGAGATGCCCCTCTACTTCGGCGCGCTGCCCGAGGGCGGCATCGAGGTGAAGTCCCCCCTCATCGCCACCACGCGCGGCTTCCCCTGGGGCGGCGGGGGTGACGTCGGCGAGTGGAAGGCGAACCACGACGCGGGCCAGGACCCCATCGCGCAGTACCTGGACGTCGGCAGCATCATCAAGGGCGAGGGGCACGACTACACCCACGGCAACCTCTGCGGAGAGCTGTCCGCCATGTCCGTGATGGGATTGGGAATCGCGGATGGACTGACGCGCTTCGCGGGGCTGGGAACCGAGTATCAGGCCATCCTCGCCAACGGTGAGCGGCTGACGAACGCCACCCATCTGGAGACCTTCCTGGTCAGCCAGGGGTGGAACATCGTCGGGCAGCAGCCAGGCTTCGAGAACACCGCGACGATGAAGGACCTCGACGGCAGGTTCAGCGCCACCAACACCTACAATAACAACCACGCCAAGGACCCCACGCCCCAGGCCGTCCAAGGCATCCTCGACAACGGCGGCTCGCTGCTGGTCCTCGTCAACATCGACGGCGCGGATGACGGGCTGCTCGAACCCGTGGGGACCTCGGACAAGGACATCACCCACTGGGCCAGCGTCGTGGACATCACCGAGAACGCCCAGGGACAGACCTATGTGAGGGTCTACAATCCCTATCAGAATCGCGAGGAGGTCTACTCCTGGGCGGACTTCAAGGCGGCCTGGAACAGCCCCGCGGAGTCTGGCTTCACCTACGTCGCCGCGATGCCGCCCGGCACCGCGCCCTGAACAACTGATCGCCGAGAACCGGGGGCACGTCCCAAGGACGTGCTCACCGCCGCGCAGGCCACTCAGTGCATCCCAATCCTGGGACAACTGAACCCATCCGTGTCGCAACTCAGGTTTTTCACACTTTTCTGTGTGCGCGAGACTGTGAGCGGCGTTAATCAGCGCGAACCATGACGCGCCCCCGTGAAGCGAGCAGCACGGGCTCTTCCCCCCAGAGCCCGTGGAAGGTGCTCGCGCTCCTCCTCCCCGCCGTCCTCAGCGGGAGCTGTTCCTCCGACTCCACTGGGAATGGCCCTCAGCCCGAGACTCCACCTGGGAGGTCGTGCGAGTCCGCCGCCGCCCTACCCGTTGCACTGGATTTGAAGGCCACCACGCTGCCGCTGGAGGTCATCGGCCCGCCCGGCACGCGCGTCGAGGCCCACATCATGTTGGAGGCCACGGACGTCCAGGCCGCGAAGAGCGCCGGCACCGCGGGCCTCTGGCTCCGGGTCCACAACATCCTGGCGCCAGGGAGCGCGGAGGTGTCGCTGAATGACGCGCCCTTCGTCGACCTGGCGGAGGCAGCGTACGGACTGGTGCGCCCCCACGACGGCGACGTCGCGGCGGGAGTCCTCCCCGTGGACCCTCGGGCGCTGCGCGCGGGCGACAACCGGCTGGTGTTCCGCTACACGCGGCAGGTCGAGGACATCGCGGGCATCTCCGGGTTCCGCGTGCTCGGCGCGGCCCTCGTTGCCGGTACGGCGCGCGACGGCAAGCGCATCACGCTCGCGCTTCCCGAGGAAGACCCGCCGGGTTGGCGTCCCACGGACTCCTCCGCCGAGGCCATCGAGCGCGGACGCCGAGCGTTCCAGGAGCTCAGCCGTGACGGCGGCCCCGCGTGCGCGCGATGTCACGCGGACTCGGGCGCGGACCTCCAGTACTACGCCTTCTCCACCCACAGCCTCGTGCAGCGCGCGCGCTTCCACCAGTTCAGCCAGTGCGAGGCGGAGGACCTGGCCAGCTACATCCGGTCCCTCCCCCTGTTGCCAAAGGGACGCGCCGTCGCGCCGCCCTTCCAGCCCGGCCCTGGCAACCATGGCGCCGCAGGGGCGGGCGTGGACGCCGTGCTCGCACAAGACAGCGACTTCGCCCGCGCGGCCTGGGGCGGCGACGCGCTCCCGGAATCCCTCTCATGGGATTGGGCGGCGGGTGTGAACACCTACCAACTCCCCACCAGCGTCGCGCTCCCCACCTGGCACCGGTGGCTGCCGCGCGAGCTGAAGGATGATTGGTTCACCCGCCTGGATGGAATCCTGGCGCGCACCGAGGCGGAGCTGGCGCGCAACCCCACGCTGGAGTCCGCGCAAGCTTTCATGTCCGCGGCGCTCCTGGTGGGCAAGGATGTGCTGCTGCGCGAGGGGGACTACCAGGGCAAGGTGGAGGTCCTGCGCTTCGCCGCGGTGAAGCTCTGGGACTGGTCGCGCCGCACGGGGTTTGATCGCGCGGACCACGGCATGCCGGACCTGAGCCCCGCTTATCCCTACGAGGTGGGCTTCGCGTTCTTCGAGGCCGCCCAGGCCCAGGCGCTCCCTGGCGCCGAGCGACAGACGCTGGCGTGGTGGTGGGCCCAGCTGGCGACCTACCCTGGCCGAGGCTTCTCCACGGGCCGACGCCCGCTCAACTCCAAGGACGTCCTCGCCGCGGCCGAGGCCGCTGGACTGGAGCCGTCCCAGCTCGCGTTCCTGCACCTGTTCGGAAGCTGGGAGGAGTCGCGCGGCGAGCTGATGCAGCGCTGGGGCACCTCGGATGGGCCCGTGCGGCTGCTGCTCGTCCCCATGCGCGGGATTCCCGCCTCCGCGCGCGTCACCCTCATGCAGCGCTTCCTGAAGCAGGAGACGGAGTTCCTCGCCGCCGGAGGCACGCTGGACAGCAGTCACCACGCCCGCCTCGCGGAAGCGTGGGGCTTTGGATGTGAGGCCTTGTCCGTGGCTCAGCGCGCCGCCGTGCGCGCGCTCGCTCCTCCCGAAGTCCACGGAGATCTCCTCGGGTGTCCCTGAGACCCGAGTGCAGCACGCAGCACCGCCGTAGAGCGTTGTTCCCTGCCCTTCTCCCCCTCGGCCGTCAGGAGTACGTCGTGCATCGACAGAGGCTTCTCTTCCCAGCACTCGCCGCGACCCTCGCCGTCTGCCTGATGACAGGCGTGGGTTGTGGCGATGACAACAAACCTTCCTCGCCCGCTACGGAGACCGACGCGGGTGGCGGTACGCCCGACGCGGGCGGCGGCACGCCCGATTCGGGCAGCGGCATCCCGGATGCCGGTGGTGGCGTCCCTGACGGCGGGCATCCTCCCATGGGGGACCGGTGCGGCCAGGAGCCCTCGCAGGCCACGCGCTCCTTCTGCGATCCGGCGACCTGGGGTGGACAGGCGCCCACGGCGAGCTCGGCCCTCAAGGTCAGCGGCGAAGTGGTGATGGATTGTGACGCCGAGGTCCGCACCCTGGAGATTCCCGCAAGCGCCACGCTCCGTGCCTCGCGCGAGAGGAGCTCCAAGCTGACGTTGCACGGCAACCTGGTGGTCCGCGGTACGCTGGACTACGGCTCGCCCGGCAGCCGCGTCTGCGGTCCCACCGCGGAGATTGTCTTCAAGGGCATGGATGACACGAAGTTCGTGGGCACGCCCGACCAGGGCCCGGAGGGCAACGTCCAGGGCAAGCCGAAGATGCTGCCGCTCACCATGGTGGACTCGGACTACGGCGTCTGGGTGATGGGCTCGGGCAGGGTGACGGCGGCCGGACGCCTCAAGCACGCCTGGTCCAAGCTCACCGACGGCACGGGCCCCGCTGACGCCACCTTCACCGTGATGGAGGCCACGGGCTGGGAGGCGAACGACAAGATCGTCCTCACCCCCACGGCCAGGTCCAGCGTGCCCAACCACTTCCTCCAGTTCGACGAGGGCACCATCTCCTCCGTGGACGAGGCCACGGGCCGCGTGACGCTCAAGGCCGCGCCCAAGTTCGACCACGAGGGCTGCCCCAGCTGCGTGCGTCGCGGCGAGGCCATCAACCTGTCTCGCAACGTCGTCATCCGCTCGTTCGACACCAGCGCCCACGCGCACATGATTGTCGGCGAGAAGGGCCGCCTCGAACTCGACAGCGTCGAGCTGCGGGCCCTGGGGCCCTACAAGGCCTGCACCGGTGGCGAACCCCAGCGCCGCGCGCCCATCTACTTCCACCAGCAGCTCGACGACTCGCGCGGCTCGTACGTGCGCCACACCTCCATCTGGGGTGGCAAGAACCAGTTCCTCGCCATCGAGGCGAGCCATGGCGTGCACGTCTTCGACATCGCGGGCTACGACACCACGGGCGACGGCTTCACCATGAAGTTCGACTCGCATGCCTGCGGCACGCGGTGCGAGCGCGACTACGCTCCGGCGGACACCGTCTTCCGCCATGTGCTGGCCGCCAAGGTCGCCATTCCGCAGCGCGTCGCGGGCTGCGCGACGATCGGCAGCGTCTCCGCCATCCTCCCCGGCGGCGGCGAGAACACGGGCTGCGATGACTGCTCCGTCTCGGGCAATGCCTACAACGGCGGCACGTTCGGCAACGAGGCCGCGCTCTTCTTCGGAGAGATGGGCACCGGCCGCCCGTCCTCGGTCGTCTTCAAGAACAGCGTGGCGCACAACAACGCGGGCCACGGCGTCAGCAACTGGCAGAACTCCGAGAAGACGCAGCCGCCTTACGACAACATCCAGGCGTGGTCCAACACCGGCAATGGCATCCACCACGGCGCGTACACCAACGGGTACGAGTACATCAACCTCACCGCCCAGGACAACGGCGAGGCGGACTTCGCCGTCATCGCCATCCAGAGCGACGCGACCCGCGCCCGGCTGGAGAACGCCCTGTTGGATGGCTTCCGCACGCTGCCCTACTTCCTGGTGCCCACGCTGCCGGTGGTCATCAAGAACGCGAAGTTCACGGGCGTGCGCAACCCGGCCATCACCCAGGTCCAGGACGCGTGCTCCGGCGGCAACGAGAACGACCCGAACGACGGCACGTGCATCCGCAACTGGCTGCACTTCGACAACCCGCAGGTGCCCAAGGGCGTGAAGCCCTTCTTGTTCGCGAACCACCAGAACAAGTTCTCCAGCTGGGAGGTCCGCGACTTCCAGCACGCGGACTACCCGACGCTGCCGAAGAACTTCGACCTCTACCGCAAGGACAACCAGGTCGCGGGCGGCGCGTACAACGCCGACTTCGACGCCTGGCTCGTCCCCAGGTAGCCGAAGGCTGTCCAGCATCCGGACGGACCGCAGGCGCTCGGTGAGCGCTTGCGGTGTCGTCCGCGGGGGCACGTCACGAGGACGTGCTCACCGCGGCGCGCGCGCCACGTAGAGGTCGACCTGCTCCTTCACGCGCCCGGCGAAGGTGGGATTGACGTGCTCGAGGATGGCCCACTCCAGCTCCAGCTCCCTGCGGACAGCGGCGCGGGCGGAGCGAGCCTGCAACTCGGGCTCGGACAGCAAGACGGTGGGCGAGCCATTGGGCACGTCGTCAATGAAGCCATGCGACGTATGAACCAGGGCGCTGGGCAGGGCCTGGGTTCGGGCGAAGGTGGTGGCGGCCATCTCATAGGCGCGCACCGAGAAGCGGCCATCGGCGCGGATGCGCCCCTCGACGAACAGGCGGGACCAACGGGTCCCCATGTCGAAGTTGCCCGTCGCCACCCAGGTCGTCTGCAGGAAGTACGGGTCCGTGCTGGGCAGGAGCGCGTAGCCGCGCTCACCGAGCACGACCTCGGCGGCCTTCATGACCTCCATCGCGGGCAGGTCATAGACGACGAGGCTGCTGGTCCGCTCCATCAGCACCTTCTGGGGGGTGGCGCACCCCGCGAGGCACAGCGCGGCCACGACCTTCGCTGCCACAGCGAGCCACTGCTTCCGCATCATCGTCGCCTCATCCGCTGGAGTGGGACCGCGCGACGCAGGTGGCCCCGGGGCACGCGGTTCAGCACGGAGAACGAGCGACGCGCGCGCGGCATATCGCCCGGCGTGGGCGTCCAGGTCCCCCAGGAGTCCGTGAGCGACGGGTCGAGAAGCGGCTGACGCCCCGCGTCTGGCTCAGTGAACCGCCGCCCGGCGCCGTCGCAGGCGTCGGACCTTCTCCACCCAGGTCCCCGGCAACACCTGCTTCGCCGCGTTGCGTCCCTTGCGCGCCAGCTCCTCCGCGCGCGTGTACCAGCGCCCCGCCTTCGAGCCCCCGTGCACTCGCACGGAGACCGTGCGCCGCTGCTTCGTCACCCAGTCGGACTTGTACGACTCCGTGCCTCGGAGGAAGTCGTACTCGGTGAGCCCCGACTCCAGCGCGTCCTTGAAGGTCTCCCCCACCAACACCAGGCCCACGCTGCGGTGGCTCCACTCCGGGTCGTAACCGGACTGGAAATAGATGAACGCGTCCCCATGGACAATGCCATACACGGAGGCCACGGCGCGCCCGCCCACCTTCATCGTGTACAGCCGCAGCCGCTCCCGCTCGGCGAGCAACTGCGTCGCATCCCGGTGGAAGGACTCCACGCCCGTGCCCTTGATGCCCTGCGAGCCTCCATCCACCGCCCACCGTGCCGAGTGCAGCCGGAAGAAGTCCGTCATCGGCCCCGCCAGCGCATCCGGGGACTCGGTGCGCTCGATGCGGTAGCCCTCCTGCCGCTCCAGCCACTTGCGCCGCCGCAGGTAGTTGTCCCGCCGCCCCGTGCGCTTGAGGAACGCGTCGAACGACCCGCGCGACTCCAGCACGTCATAGGGACACACGTACCGCTCCGACAGCCGGACGTCGTGCTCCGAGAAGACCGAGCGCAGCACATCCACCGTCGTGGAGTCCTCGCGCAGGTCCGTCAGGTCCAGCACGTCCCAGGACTCCCGGAGCGACGCGAGGATGCGAGCGAACGACGCCGCCACGGCCCGCTCCGCGCCCCGCCGCGCGACGACGTCCAGGTAGTCGCTGCCCACGTGGGACTCGCCCAGGAAGCCCAGGCGCCGCACCGGGACCCCCATCACCAGCCGCGTCTCCAGCCCCAGCGGCAGGAGCCCCATCAGCGTCCCCGCGGCGTCGCGCGCCGTCAGGACCAGCGGCCTGCGCTCCGGCGCGATGCGACGGCACCACGGGTACAGCCACTCCCACGCATTGAAGGGCCCCGCGTTGCTCGCGTCGAGCAGCGCGTCCCACTCCTCGCGCATCCCGGCCATCGCGGACAGCGTGCCCACGGCGCCCACGTCCAGCCTCGGCCCGATTCGCGGCCCCTGCTTCAGCTCATCCTCGTGAATCACAGGCCCGTCTCCTCGCTCAACCCGCGCGCTTCTTCGTCCGCCGCTCCGCTCGCACCGCGTCGCGCACCACCAGCGCCACGTCCGCCATCACCTCGGGCGACAGGTCCTGGTGACACGGAATCTCGACGATGCTGCGCCGCAGCTGCGCCACCTCTGGGAACGCCGCCGCGTCACACGCGGGATGGAACCGCTTCCAGAAGTCGATGGCGTCGATGCCCTTCGCCCGCAGCCTCGCCAGCACCTCCGCCTTCTCCTGCACCACCATCGGGTAGAAGAGCGGACAGGCCCCCGGCGGGAGCTGGTTGAACAGCGGCGGCACCACGTCCCTGAGGCGCCCCAGCAGGTAGAAGTAGTTGCGCCGGCGCTTCTCGACGATGGACTCCAGGTCCTGCGCCAGCGCGATGCGCCGGGTCAGCGGGCTCATCCCCAGGTCCACGTGCTTGCGGTCGAAGTGCTGCGTGCCCGTGGCCACCCGCTCGATGCTCGCCGCCTTCACCGTGCCATGCCCCACCGTGCGCACCAGGCCGCGCAGCGTCCGGCCCACCAGCCCGCCTCGCAGCTCCAGGTTCTGCAACAGCGCGGACACGGTATGGCTGAAGGTCGACGCGGACGGCGGCGACGGCGGCTCCGGCAGGCTGTACGAGCGCGCCCCGTTCACCACCAGCGCGCCGCCATTGGGCACCGGCAGCGTCTTGTAGAGACAGAAGATGCCCACGTCCCCCGTCGTGCCCAGCGGCACCGCCCCGTCCGACGACAGGAGCGACAGCGCGCAGTCCTCGATGAGCACCAGGCCGTGCTGGTCCGCCAGCTTGCGCATCGCCTCCGCCGGGCCCGGGAAGCCCGCGTAGTGCGTCAGGTACAGCGCCTTCGTCTTCGGACCGATGCGCCGGGCCACGTCCTCCAGGTCCACGTCCCACCGGCTGCCCACCCGGTAGAAGCGCGGCGTGGCGCCCGCGTCCACCAGCGCCTCCACCTCCACGCCGTGGTGGTAGGCGGGCATCAGCACCTCGCCCTTGTCCAACCCCAGCATCTTCACCGTGAGCCAGACGGCGTTCCGGGCGAAGTAGAAGTACCGGACGTTGGGCGACGAGAACGGAGGCAGCGCCCCCGGCTTCGGCTTGGACACCAGCATGCCCGGCCACAGCGTCGGCAAGGACGGCACGTACAGCCGGCCCGAAGGAGTCACCGCTTCCATCTCGCCACCGCCTCTTTCACCACCGGACTCCACCGGAACTTGGCCGCGCACAGGGCCCGGCCGAACGCGGAGTCGTTGAAGACATACAACCAGGTGTGGCGCCGGGCCTGGTCCGTCCAGTCCCGCTTCCACACCATGTCCGGCCCCAGGAAGTCGAACTCGCGAAGCCCGCGGTCGATGCAGCTCCCCACCACCTCCTCCATGAGGAGCTGGCCCGGGCTGCACTCGCGCAGCACCTCGTCGTAGCCCGGCTTCAGCAGGAAGTAGCGCCCCCCGTGCTCCAGGCCGTAGTGGAAGGCCACCGGCTTGCCCCCCAGCCGCAGGAAGTACAGCGCCAGCTTCCCCCGGTAGGCCGAGTCCCGCGCCAGCTCCGTGTAGAAGCCTCGCGTCGCGGAGTCCTGCGCCATCGCCGTGCCACGCTCGCCCTTCCAGCCGCTCTGCTCCAGCAGGAAGCCTTCCTCCAGCGTGCCTTCCAGCCCCAGGCCGCCGTCCACCCGCTCGAAGGTGACAGCGCCCTTCTCCTCGAGCTTGCGACGCCGCCGGCGGCAGTTCGCCTTGAACTTCGCCTGCAGCGCCCCCTGGAACTGCTCCCGGGTCGACGGCAGCCGGATGTATGGCGATTGCAGTGACTCCCACGCGCCCACGGGCATCCGCGCGGCCACCGCCGCAGCGTGCAGGCGCCACGCCGCGCCCCCCTCCGGCACGTCCGTCAACCGCAGCACGTCCCAGCCGCCCTGCTGGCGCAAATGAGACAGGAACATGGCGCCCGCCGCGTCCGGCTCCCGCGCCAGCGCATCGAAGCGACAGGAGTGGGCATTGGCCGCGCCCGAGAGCTGCCGCACCGGAACGCCATACATCGACGTCCGCTCCTCCCACAGCGGCAGCGCCGCGCTCAGCCGCCCGGAGCCATCCCTCAGCGTCAGCACCCGCAGCCGCGCCCCCGGCGCGAAGTTGTCCAGCCAGATGCGGATGAACTCATGCCGGTAGAAGACCTCGTTGGAGGTTGCTTCCACCAACGCGTTCCATTCCGGCTCCAGGGCCATGAAGTCCGCCCGGTCGCCTGCTTCGATGACGCGAGGCCCCGTGTTGCTTTGTCTTGCTTCCATGTTGGGCAACCAAGGTGGTGATGAAAGGGTGTGGCTACAAGCCGCTGCGAGCCATCTTCAATAGACAGGCGGCGACCTTGCGACTGTCGTGTCGGATCCTGGACCCGCTCTTGAGGAGATCCGCCCGCACGGGAACCACTCCGGCCGCAATCAGCTCTCGAGTGTCAACACACACCGCGAACGAGCCACGTCTGCCATAACGCCGCGTGGCTTCCGGCGACGGCTCCGTGCCATTCACCAGCACCGCGTCCAGCACCGGCCCCACATGGTTCCGAACAGCTTGCACATGGTCCAGACACGACATCCCGTCCGTCTCGCCCGGCTGGGACATCAAGTTCGCCACCATGACCTTCAAGGCCCGAGACTCCCTCAGCGCCTGGGCCACCCCATCCACCAGCAGGTTGGGCAGAAGACTGGAGTACAGCGACCCAGGTCCAATGGTCACCAGGTCCGCCGTGTACAAAGCTTCCAGCAATCCCTCCACCGGAGGCGGAGAGCGAGGACTCAACGACACACGCCGCACCCGCCCCTGCGCCCGGCAGATGTTGCGCTCGCCGATGACCTCCGTGTCGTCGTGCATCTGCGCCACCAACTGCACCGACTGCAGCGTGCACGGCAGCACCCGCCCGCGCGCGCCCAGCAGCTCCCCGGACATGCGCACCGCCTCCAGGAAGTCGCCCTTGAGCTCCGCCAGCGCGGCGATGAGCAGGTTGCCCACCGCGTGCCCGGCCAGCCCCCGCGCCCCGCCGAAGCGGAACTGAAACACTTCCTTCAGCGCGTTCTGTCCCCCCGCGAGCGCCACCAGACAGTTGCGGATGTCTCCTGGAGGCAGCGCCCCGTGCTGACGCCGCAGGCGACCGGAGCTGCCCCCGTCGTCGCTCATCGCCACGACGGCGGTGATCTCCACCCCGGGGTCCCCCGGCTTCGGCGCCGCGCGGCGCGCCAGGCCCCGGAGCACCATGGGCAGCCCCGTCCCCCCGCCAATGGCGACAATCCGGGTGGGCCGCTCCAGCTGTGATTGCAGCAGCTCGTTGCGGTCCGCGTCCCGCTCCCGCCGGGCTCGCGCTTCCTCCCACGACTCCGGGAGCGGCGAATCCAAGTCCATCCCCACCATGTTCCCCTCCCCCATCCTCGACGCCCCACCCACCCGCTCCCGGGTGGGTCCCCGCCCGACCTCCCGTCACCAGGAGGGCGCGCGGGACGTGTCCCTACCGAGCCCCACGTCCGAGCAATACGTGCCTCACCGTGTGGAAGATGATTCCCACATCGAGGAACAGCGAACCGTTCTTCACGTAGTACAGGTCGAACTCCAGCTTGTTGCGCGCGTCCTCCACGGAGGCCCCATAGGGGTAGCGAATCTGCGCCCAGCCCGTCAGGCCCGGCTTCACCGCCTCCCGCAGGCCATAGAAGGGAATCTGCTCCTTGAGCTGCGCGACGAAGACCGGGCGCTCCGGCCTGGGCCCCACGAAGCTCATCTCCCCCATCAACACGTTGAACACCTGGGGAATCTCGTCGATTCGCGTGCGACGGATGAAGCGGCCCACCCGCGTGACGCGGTCGTCGTTGGCCCGCGCCCACACCGCGCCGTCCTTCTCCGCGTCCGTGCGCATGCTGCGGAACTTCCACAGGTGGTACGTCGCCCCGCCCAGCCCCGTGCGCTCCTGTCGGTAGAAGACAGGCCCCCTCGAGTCCAGCTTGATGGCCGCCGCCACCAACAGCAGGAAGGGCCCCGACACCGCCAGCAGCAGCGCCGCCACGGCCCAGTCGAAGGCCCGCTTGAGCGCGCGCCGCAGCGACGACACCGTCAGCTCATCCGCGAACGCGAAGTCGCTCGCCCGGAGGAACTGCACGGGAATCCGCCGCAGCACCCGCTCACAGAAGCCCGTCGCGTCATACACACGACGGCCCTGCAGCCGGCAGCTCAACAGTGAATCCACCCAGTTCGCCCCACGCATGTCATCAGCGGCCTGCACGACATATGCCGCGTCAAGACGAGCCGCCAGGCGGTCCAGCGGCTCCTCCGTCGTGCGAGGATTCACCATGGCGACGACGCGGTAGCTGCCCTCGCCTCCCGCTTCGATGGCGCTCGCCACCGCGCGGGCCTTGAGGCCGTCGCCGATGATGAGCACCGCGTCGGGCTCGCCGACGAGGGCGCGGATGGAGACGCGGACCACCAGCGTGCCCGCCAGCGCCCCCATGGCCCCGCCCATGAGCGCTCCGGGAGGCAGCGCCACCGGGAACAGCAAGGGCATCACCAGCATCACCCCGCCCGACACCATGGCGGTGACACCCGCGGCCTTCAGGAAGCGGTAGCCCCGCGCGCGGTCCTCCGCCGCCACGCGCAAGTCATACAAGTCCAACAGATACAGCGTGAACTGGAAGGTGACGACGAACGCGGCCCCCAATCCCAGCAGCGTCGGCCACAACGTCCAGAGTGAGGGCCGCGTGCCCGCGGGAGAGAAGAGCGCCGCGCAGGCCGCCGCTCCCATCACACACGCCAGCGCAATCGCCGAGCTCTCGGCGAGAAAGAACGTCAGCTTCTTCGCAGAAAAATAGTGGTGAAAAACCCGGAGCACGTGCCCCTCCGACCGACCCACCCGCCCAAGACCCACCCGCGCCCCGCCCGCCCCAAGCTGGCCGGGGCGCGGACCCTCACCCCTACCGCTGCTTCTCGTAGTTCTTCAGGTACGGCGACGCATGCACCTCCGCGCCGTTCAGCACGCACCCCAGCAGGGGGGCCCCCGCCAGGTGCTCCACCGCCTGGTGCACCGTCTTGCCCGGCGTCACGTTGGCGCGGATGACCAGGAGCAACCCATCCACCTGGTGCCCCAGGATCGCCGCGTCCGCGAAGGGCAGCGTCGGCGGCAGGTCCACGTACACCTCGTCGAAGCCCTCGCGCACCGCCTTGAGGAACTGCTTCATCCGGGGACTCGCCAGCACCTGCGACGGCTCCTCGGGAGGTGTCCCCGCGGCAATCAATGCCAGACGCGTGGAGTTGAAGCGGCGCACCACGTCCCGCACCTCCACCTCCCCCGACAGGAGCTCCGCCAGGCCCGTCTTGTTGCGCACCCCCAGCGTGGCCGCCACCCCGCCGCGCCGCAGGTCCGCGTCCACCAGGAGGATGCGCCGCTCCGGGTTCGCCCGGGCCGCCGCCATCGCCAGGTTGACGCTCGTCACCGTCTTGCCCTCCCCCGGCATGGCCGAGGTCAGCGCCACCACCTTCATGGGCCGCAGCTCCCGCATCCGCTCCAGCCGGTAATACAGGCTGCGGTATTGCTCCGCCGCCGCCGAGGCTGGGGCGGTCAGCGTCACCACCCGCCGGTCCACCGCATTGGGATTCGCAGAGCCCTCATCCACCCTGGGGAGGAAGTTGCCCGCCCGCTCCATCGTCTGGTCCATGTCCACCTTCCGTCCTTTCCGTGGGTGTCAGTTCAATGAGGAGGGGGATGACACGTTGTTGCGTCCCCCCTGGGACGGCATCAACACCCGCCGCTCCGTCTTGCCCTGCATGTCCGGCACCACCGCCAACACCGGCAACGTCAGGCGCTGGCGCACCTCCGTGCCATCGCGCAGGCTGTCATCCCGCATCTCGAGCACCGCGCCCGTGAGGATTCCCAGGCCCAGCGCCACCAGGAGCACCACCAGCATCCCCGTCAGCCGGTCCGGCCGCGCGGGCGTCGCAGGGACCCCCGCGGGAGAGATGACGTTGAAGAGGCTCTTCGACGTCTTCGCCTCCAGCTCCTGGGCAATCTCCGCCTCCACCTTGCGGCTCACCACGCTCTGGTACTTCGTCCGAGCCACCTCGTAGTCGCGGTTCATCACCGCCAGCTCGTGCGCCCAGCGCGGCGTGTTGTTCAGCCGCGACTGGTACACCTCCGCCTTCTGCTGGAGGTCCACGATGTCCTTCTGGATGGCGCCGATGAGCGAGCCCACCCGCGCGCGCTCGGCGCGCTCCGCCCAGAGCCGGCCCTCCGCCTCCTTGCGCTGCACCGTCATGGCGCCCAGCTCATTCTCCATGCGCTTGATCTCCGGGTGGTCCTCCGTCCAGTTGGTGCGCGCATTGACGAGCGCCCGCGTCAGCCCGTTCTCCGCCGCCTCCAGCCGCCCCGCCTCGCTGTCCACCGCGTTGCGAGCCCGCGCCAGGTCCGAGCGCCGCGCCTCCGCCACCCGGAGCTCCTCCGACTTCGTCTGGAGCTCATGCGACACGCGCTCCAGTCCGCGCATGTTCATCTCCATCTGCTCGGGCAGCTCCCCCAGGTGGTCCACCTTGAACTGGGAGATCTTCCGCTCCCACGAGGAGACGGCCTTGCCCATCTGCACCATCTCGTCGTTGAAGAGGTCCGTGGCGCGCGCGGCCTGGGCCTGGCGCAGCTTCAGCGTCTCCTCGGAGAAGAGGGCCGGAAGCCGGTTGGCCACGCGCTCGGCCACCTCCGGGTCCGGATGGGCATACGTCAACTCGAACGCCGTCTCCCCTTCCACGCGGACCGTCAAATCCTTGCGCATCTTCGCGACGGCCGCCTCCATGCCTTTCTCAGACACCGTGTCTGGGTAGAGCCCCATCTCCTCGATGGCCTTCTGGAGCACGGGCCGTGCCAGGAGTTCCTGGCGAACGGTGAGCAGCCGCTGCTCGATGAGCTCGCTCACGGTGCGTTGCACCATCTCCTCGCCTGGCCGCTGAGGCTCCACGCGGACCACCACAGACGCTTCGTACATGCTCGGCCGCGTCATCACGATGGCCGTTCCCACCGCGAGGACCGCCACCGTGATGGCCCCCACCAGCGCCTTGCGTCGCCAGAGTGAGGCCAGCAGCTCGTCCGCCGTCATCCCACGCTCCATGTTCCGCTCCTCCTCCAACCCACTCACGTGTTGTCCGTCACCAAGCCGTCACGATGAGGCGAACGGCGAAGACATTGCGAGACAGGTCTCCCGCGGCTCCCGCCGCTTCCGCCACGCCCACCTGGGCAATCCGATCCACCGCGCCCTGCATCGCCACCTGGCGATTGACGGCGTATTCCACTCCGGCTCCCACCGCGTATCCCTGCGACACGCGGCGGGCGTTGTCGAACGTCGACCAGGCTCGCGCCGGCGCGCGCCCGTTCCGGAAGAAGCTGGCCGCGCCGAACGCCGAGAAGCGCTGGTTGAACCGGCGCGCCACCGTCAGCGTCGCGTAGTCCGCCCACAGCGCGTTGGCGAAGCCGCTGGCTCCCACCAGGTCGTGGCCCACCGCGAAGCCCAGGTCGAACAGTTCCCCTTCGCGCGCCAGCTCCAGGTTCACCCGCGGCACCCAGCCGCTCTCCTGGCCATACGGCGCCAGGTAGCGCACGGGCCCCGCGCGCACGATGAGGGTGGTGGGCCGCGTCAGCCGGTACCGCAGCGAGCCCGTCAGCGCGTGCGCCTGGGACAGCACCCGCTCGTAGAGAAACCCCTGGTAGCGGTACTCCACCCCCAGGGTCAGCCGGCGCGAGGAGCGGTACAGCATCTCCAGCGTCGGCGTGTGCGCGGAGCCGGTGTGCTGCCCGTCCTCGAGGATGCGCACCACCTCCAGCGCATAGCCCGCGCGCACGTCCACCCGGTCCGACGCCCGGGCGGTGAGGCCCAGCCGCGCCTGCGTGAAGAAGGTGGGCTCGGTGGAGCGCGCCAGGCCGTCGCGCGGCAGCGACGTCGGGTCCGTCACGCGGAAGACCCGCGCATACCCATCCACCCGGAGCCTGCGGGACAGCAGGTATTGGAGCGCCATGCCGCTGCGGTGGTCCAGCGTCACCCGCCCGGAGCCGTGCCGCATCAGCACGTCCGCGGCGTAGAACCCGTCGAGCGTCAGCCGCTCGTCCTTGCCCTCCAGGCCCACGCGCGGAGACAGCTTCGACATGAACTGGCCGCCCGTCGCGCCCGCGCCCAGGCGCAGGTCGTCGTCGTAGCGCTCCTCGGCGGCGATGCGCAGCCGAGGCTCCCACACGGTCGCCGCGGGAACCGCCGGCGCGGTGAGCATCAGGCCCGTCAAAAGCCACTTCTTCCAGTCGCCCTTCACCGTCGACCTCCCTCGCCTACGCCCGTCGCCCCAGTCCTCGCTCCACCTGCCCGTCTCTTCACGGCACGACGATGGTGTCCCCCGGCCGCAGCAACACGTCCTGGCCCCCGTCGGGCGAAATCAGGTCGCTGTAGCGCACGGGAATCTGCCCGCCGTTGCCGTCGCTGCGGATGACCACGATGCCGTCGGAGTTGGCGAAGTCGGTGAAGCCGCCCGCCAGCGCGATGGCCTGGATCAGCGACACGCGCCCGCGCAGGGGATAGGCCCCCGGGTGCGTCACCTCTCCAGTGACGAAGACGCGGCTGCTGTTGACCTCACGGACAATGACAGTCACGCGCGGCTCCTGCACATACGGCTGGAAGCTCGACTTGAGCGCCTCGGCCAGCTCCGTCGGCGTCTTCCCCGCCGCCTGGACCTCACCCACCATGGGCATGGAGATGAAGCCATCCGGACGGACCGGGAGCGTGCGGGACAGCTCCGCGTCACGCCACACCGCGATGTCCAACACATCCTCACGTCCAATGCGATAGGGCTGGTCGGAGTTGTCCACCTTGACCGCCGGCTGGTGCACACACCCGCCCAGGAGCAACGCTCCCAACAACATCCAGCCCCCCGCGCTCGTCTTGCCCATCGTCCCCTCCCTCATCGCTGCGGATGTCTCTTCAGGCCCCGCGCTCGCGAAGCCCTCGCTCTCGGCTCGCCTGCCATAGCAGCCGATGTGCCATTCACCCCTGGGAGGGAAAACCCATGGATGCCCGTGGGTTACGAAATGCCGTGGGTTGTAACGTCCAGCGGGCCGGGAAGAATTACCGGCACCTCACGGGGGCGAAGTCAGGGGCCTGCCACCCCAGGGCCCCTGTTGATGGAAGACATTTACCCAAGACGGAGCAACTGCCTTCCCATTCCACACCCTGTGTGCGCGGCACGCGAATTGAAGTCTTTTGGAGGTGAGGAGTTGAGTTCCACAACGGGCCTCGCGCCCGGCAGACAGGGAGCCTGCGGATGAGGAAGGCAGCGGGGGCGGTGGTGGCGGCATTCGCATTGGGGACCGGAGCGATGACCTGGCTGGGCATTGCCCTCGCGGCTCAGACCGAGGCCGCGGCGCTGGGGCTGATGGGGCTGGCGCTGTACGCGAGCAGCTCGCTCTTGAGCGGGAAGACGTCCGAGGAGACGGCGCGGGGCATGGCGAACCAGCCCTGAGCCTCCGGCGCATTGCGCATGAGAAAGGCCTGGTGACCTCGAAGCGTCACCAGGCCTTTTCATTTCCAGACACCGTGACGCGGGGGGCTCAGGGGATGGCGCGCACCACGCCGCCGTCCACGCGCAGCGCCGAGCCGTTGATGCCGGACGACTGGGGGCTGCACACGAAGGTCACCAGCGCGGCGACCTCCGCGGGCTCGGCGAAGCGTTGGATGAGCGACGACGGGCGGGCGCTCTTGAAGAACTCGCGCTCCACCGAGGCCTGGTCCACGCCCTGCTGCTTCGCCAGGCCCTTGAGGAAGTCCTCCACGCCTTCGGTGCGCGTGGGCCCCGGGAGGACACAGTTCGAGGTGATGTTCGTCCCCGACAGGCTCTCCGCGATGCCGCGCGACAGGGCAATCTGCGCCGTCTTCGTCACCCCGTAGTGAATCATCTCCACCGGAATCTGGACGCCCGACTCGCTGGAGATGAAGACGATGCGCCCCCAGTTCGTCTCGCGCATCCCCTGGAGGTAGTGGCGGCTGAGGCGCACGCCGCTCATGACATTCACGTCGAAGAAGCGCATCCACTCCGCGTCGGCGATGGCCTCGAACGGCTTCGCCTCGAAGATGCCCAGGTTGTTCACCAGGATGTCCACGCGGGGGATGGACTGGATGAGCGCGCTCACGCCCTCGCTCGTGCCCAGGTCGATGGCCGCGCCGCGCAGCTTCGCGTCCGGCTGCTTGCGGCGCACCGCGGCGATGGCCGCGTCCACCCGCTCCTTCGAGCGGCCGTTGACGATGACCTCCGCCCCCTCGCTCGCCAGGGCCTCGACGATGGCCAGGCCGATACCCGCCGTGGACCCCGTCACCAGCGCCACCTTGTCCTTCAAATCCAGGTTCATCTGTTCCCTCTCAATGGTGCCGCTTGGTAACGACTCTGCGCGCCGTCCGCCATGCCCGCGGCGCATTTCATCTCCACCCGCCGCGCCCTGCTCTATGGTGCGCGGCCATGGCGACCCCCCAGTACTGGCTCATCAAGAGCGAGCCCTCGGTCTACGCGTACGCGCAGCTCGAGAAGGACCAGAAGACGGAGTGGACGGGCATCCGCAGCTTCGAGGCGCGCAACAACCTGCGGGCGATGAAGCCTGGCGACCTCTGTCTCTTCTACCACTCCAACGAGGGCAAGGCCGTGGTCGGCGTGGCCAAGGTCCTCACCCTGGCGACGGAGGACTCCACCGCGCCCGGCGAGGACTGGGCGTCGGTGAAGGTCGCCCCCGTCATCCCCGTCAAGGCCCCGGTGGAGCTCTCCACCGTCAAGGCCACCACGGCCTTGAAGGAGTTCCCCCTCATCACCCGCAGCCGCCTCAGCGTCGCGCCCGTCACGGCCGAGCACTTCAAGCTCATCCTGAAGATGGGGAAGACGTCGCTGCCGAAGTAGCCGGAGGCTCCGGGGGCCGGAGCAGCGTCACGCGCGGCCCCGTGAAGGTGTGCCGCTGGACCAGGCCCCAGTAGAGCCCCAGCAGCACCAGCGCGCCGGCGAACGTGTAGCCGGCGAGCTGGTTGGGCGGCAGCACGAAGAGCACCATCACCACCGCGCACCAGACCAGCGCCACCCCGTTGACGAGCGACGACGCGCGGCCCAGGTCCCACGGCCCTCGGTGAGACCACGTCCCGGCGCGCCGCGTGCGGAAGCCCACCCAGATGGGCAGGGCATATGACGCATAGAGGGCCAGCGTGCTCAGCGCCACCATGGCCGCGTAGGCCTGGCTCCACAGCGCCACCACCAGCGCCGCGGCCACCGACACCCAGACCGCCACGGAGGGACTCTTGAAGCGCGGCGACACGCGCGCCAGCCAGTGGGAGGCGGGCAGCCCGTTGTCGCGCGCGAAGGCGAACAACATGCGCGAGTTGGACGTCACCGACGACAGGCCACAGAACCACATGGCGCCGATGGCCACCCAGACCAGCGCGCCCCCCAGGGCCGGGCCCAGCGAGTGCGTGAGGACATACAGGAAGGGATTGGCGGCGGCGGCGGTGGCGGGCAGGTCCTGGATGGCCAGCGTCACCGCGCCGAGCAAGAGGTAGCCCACCACCGCGCTGACGGCCACGGACAGGAAGATGCCCCACGGGGCGTTGCGCGTGGGGTCTCGGGTCTCCTCGGAGACATGCGCGCTGGCGTCGTAGCCCGTGAAGGTCCACTGCGCCTGGAGCAGGCCGATGAGGAAGCCATAGGCATACAGCGGCGTCTCGGAGCTGAAGCGCGTCAGCAGGAAGGCCGCGTCCTGCTTGGGCGCGAAGGCCGCGAGCGCGCCGATGAGCACCGCCACGCCCACGACGTGGTACCAGGCCGAGAAGTCATTGAGCCAGGCGACCACGCGCACGCCCACGTGGTTGAGCACCGCGTGGGACAGGAGGATGGCCGTGTAGATGGGCAACACGGTGGAGCGCTCGCGCGAGCCCACGAGCATGTCCGCGAGGAACTCCGCCAGCCCGTAGTCGATGCCCGCGGTGATGGCGAACTGCCCCAGCGTGTTCAGCCACGCGGTGAAGAAGCCCACCCGGGGCCCGCCCAGCATCGCCGCCCAGTGGTAGAGCGCGCCCGCGGTGGGGAACGAGGACGCGAGCTGCGCGAGGCTCGCCGCCACGGCCAGCGTCATCACCGCCACCAGCGGCCAGCCCACCCCCATCACCAGCGGCCCCCCGAAGCGCAGGCCATGGCCGTACAGCGTCACGGCGCCGGTGAGGATGGAGATGATGGAGAAGGAGACCGCGAAGTTGGAGAAGCCGCCCATGCCGCGCAGGAGCTGCTGCGCGTACCCCAGCCGCTGGAGCTGGGCGGCGTCCTCCTCGAGCTGACGCTCGGCGTCCGGTGGGTTGGCCATGGCGTCAGGATACGCGGGCCCACTCCGGTGACCTTGGAGGGGGAGCGGGAATGGGCCCGCGTCTGTCCGGAACGCTACGGCTTGCGCGGCGCGGGGCTCGCCGGCTCCCCCATCGCGGGGGGACCCCTGAGAATCCGCACCCCCTTGTGGATGCGCATCACGCCCATCTCCGCCTCCAGCTTCTGCCAGAGGTCGGGGCCCAGCATCTTCTTGATGCGGACCATCAAGCCCAGCCGGTTGCGGCGGACCGCCGTCTCCGCGCGGCCCACCTCCTCCAGCTGACGGAAGATGGCGCTCTCCTCGCTCGCGTCCGCGCGAATCAGCCGCTCCAGCTGGAGCTGCGCCCGCTTCAGGTCCGCCTCCAGCGGGATGAGGGCGTCATTGGCATCGAAGGTGGCGTCTTGAATCTGCTTCACCAGCTCGCGCTGGATGCCTAGCTTCTCCGCGACGTGGGGAGGAATCCCGTACGAGGCGGCGGGCAGCGGCCCGAGCGGAGGAAGGACATCCGGCCCTCCGGGCCCGTCCAGCTGCACCGTGGTGGCGAGCGCGGGCAGGCGGTGGATGACGACCCCCTCGGACTCTCCCTGCGCGGAGGCGGGCGAGGTCCACAGGAGCGGCGCGAGCAACGCCGCCCCCAGCGAGACAATGGACTTCTTCATGGCATCAACTCCTGTGAATGGATGAGAGGCATGACCGCCGTTCGGAACGGCGGCGTTTCCAGCGCGCGGGAATCCGGGGGACGCAGCCAGGCGGCCAGCGTCCCGAAAGGCCTGTAGGTGTCGTCGCCGTAGACCAGCTCGCGGCGCGAGTAGCCACGCACCTCCGCGACCAGCACCGCCAGCGAGCCCCGAGGGTCCTCGTCGAGGAACTCCCGGGGCTGCTCACCTTGAAGGCTCTGCTCATGAGGCGACAGCGGACGCGTGTCCTCGGGCACCTGCTCCGCGAACACCTCGTGTGACGAGGGGGCCTCCGGCACTGGCTCCCCGGGGCGCGCCATCCACGTCAGGAATCCGACACACATCGAGGCCACGGCCCCCACTGCGATGCGGCGGCGCACCTTGCGGCGACGCACCTCGCCGAGCACCGCCTCGCGAGAGACGCGAGGAAGCGGCGGCGTCGGGGGTGGACGCAGCGCGGCGGCGGTGGCGTGGGCGGAGGCCAGCAACCGACAGTCCTCGCACCCGTCCAGGTGAGCCCGCACCGGCGCCGGCCACTGCGGCGACTCCTCCAGCAGGGCCATGGCCACCTCGTGGCATCTCATGATGTCTCTCCTTCGAGGGCCTGCTCGGCCTTGAGCTTCTTCAGCGCGCGGTACAGGTGGATGCGCACGGTGCCGCGGCCGATGCCCATGCTCTCCGCGATGGAATCCAGGTCCAGTCCCTCCAGGTAGCGCAGGGTGAAGGCGGTGGCCTGCTTCGCGGGCAGCGCTCGCACCGCGCGCCCCAACGCCCGCCACCGCTCCACTCCCTCGAAGCGCTCCTCGGGTGACGGCTCCAACGGGGAGCCCCCGTTCAGTGATTCACGAATCACGCCCCACACGCGCCGCCGCCGCAGGTGTCCCATCGCGCGAGAGACCAGGATGCGCCTCAGCCACGCCGGCCCCGCCTTCGCGTCCCGCAACAAATGCCGCTTCTCGTAGGCATCAGCCAGGGACGCCTGCACCAGGTCCCGGGCCTCCTCGCCGTCCCACACCAGCCGCCTCGCCAGCCGCGACAGCGCGGCCTGCTCCGTCTCGAGGAGGGCGTCGAAAGCCAGCGCGTCCATCGCGCGGGCTGGACTTCCGGGCTCCTCTAGGATGGCGGTACCCTTCACGGTGAAACGACCTCCCCGTCTGCCTTCACGGAATGAGGACGCACCAGCGCCTAAAACGGCATACTCGCGCCGTGAGCACTCCAGACATCCGCCGGATTCCAGCCGCCGAGACGCGCGGGCTGCGCCGGGCCGTCCTGCGCCCCCACCAGCCTCCCGAGGCCGTCGTCTATCCAGGAGATGATGACCAGGACACTCTCCATCTGGGCCTGTACTCGGATGGCCGCCTGCTCGGTGTGGCGTCACTGTACCGGGAGCCGCCTCCCTACGCATTGAAGGCCATCACCTCCTGGCGCCTGCGCGGCATGGCCGTGGAGCAGGGGCGACAGGGACAGGGCCTGGGCGCGGCCTTGCTGAAGGCGTGCATGGACCACGCGATGGAGCATCGCGGCACGCAGTTGTGGTGCAACGCGCGCGCGACGGCGTCGGGCTTCTACCGCTCGCTGGGCTTCATCCAGCACGGCGACGTGTTCGAGCTGCCTGGAATCGGTCCCCACCACCTCATGTCGCGAGAGCTGAAGGAGTCCGTGCGATGAGCTCCCCGCTGGACCTGGGCGCGCTGCGCGACGCCATCGAGGCCATCGACGAGGAGATTCTCGACGCCCTCCGCCGCCGCATGGACCTGGCCGACGACGTGGCCCGCTCCAAGCTGGCCAACGCCGCGCCCCTCCGGGACCAGCGACGAGAGGACCTGCTCCTGCGGCGCATCCGCACGCGCGCCGCCGAGCACAAGCTGGACCCGCACGAGGTGGAGCGCATCTGGCGGCTGGTCATCGACATGTCCGTGGCGCGGCAGCAAGCGCTCGTCACGAGGCAGGACACCACGCCGTTGCGCGTGGGCTATCCGGGCGTCGAGGGCTCCTACAGCCACCTGGCCGCGCGCCGCCTCTACGCGGGCCGCTCCGGGGGCGTGCTGCTCACCGGGTTCGACCACTCGCGCGAGGTGGTGGAGGCGCTGCGCCGCGGCGAGCAGGACCTGGCGCTGCTGCCCATCGAGAACACCACCGCGGGCAGCATGAACGAGACGTACGACCTGCTGGCCGAAGGCGGCGTGGTCATCACCGCGGAGCTGGTGAGCCAGGTGGACCACCGGCTCCTGGGCCTGCCGGGCGCGAAGCTGGAGGGACTGCGCGAGGTGCTCTCCCATCCGCAGGCCCTGGCCCAGTGCGAGGCCTTCCTTCGCGACAAGCTGCCGTGGGCGCGGGCGGTGCCGGACGTGGACACGGGCGGCGCGGCGCAGAAGGTGCGTGAGCGCAATGACCCGACGGTCGCCGCCATCGCCAGCGAGATTGCCGCGCAGCGCTTCGGCCTGGAGGTGCTCGCGCGCGAGCTCCAGCCCGAGTCCGACTACACGCGCTTCGTCGAGGTGGGGCGGGAGGCCACGCCGCTGTCGCCCGAGGCCCCGTGCAAGACGTCGCTGCTCATGGTGCTGGAGCACAAGCCCGGCACGCTGGGGGAGATGCTCCAGCGGCTCACCTTGCGCGGCGTCAACCTGAGCAAGCTGGAGTCGCGGCCGATTCCGGGCAGCCCGTGGCAGTACCGCTTCTACGTGGACGTGGAGGGCCATGCGGCCTCCGCGCCGCTGACGGCCGCGCTCGAGGACATCCGTCCGCTGACCTCCTTCCTGCGAGTGCTCGGCACCTATGCCCGAGCCGAGGGGAGCCATGGCTGAGTCGTCTCCGCGTCGCATCGCCTTCCAGGGAGAGCGAGGCGCCTATGGAGAAGAGGCGCTGCGCGCGCTCCACGGGCCGCACGTCGAAGCCGTCCCCTGCCCCACCTTCCGCGCCGTGTTCGAGGCCGTGGCCGAAGGCCGCGTGGACGGCGGCGTCGTCCCGGTGGAGAGCTCGCTGGGCGGCCCGGTGGCGGAGAACGTGGACCTGCTGCTGGAGCACGACGTGCCCATCACCGGCGAGGTGTCGCTGCGCATCCGCCACTGCCTCGTCGCGCCGCCCGGCCTCGCGCTCGCGGACGTCGAGCGGGTGCTCTCGCATCCCCAGGCCCTGGCCCAGTGCGCCGGCTACCTCAGGCGACGCGGCATCCAGCCCATTCCAGAGGCCAACACCGCCATCGCCGCGCGCAAGGTCGCCGAGGAGGCTCCGCCGCGCACCGGCGCCATCGCCAGCCGCGCCTCCGCGGAGCTGTACGGCCTGACGGTGCTGGAGGAAGGCGTGGAGGACTCGCCGGACAACTACACGCGCTTCATCGCGCTGGGCCTCACGCCGCCGCACGAGTGGAAGCGGCGCAAGACGGCGCTCGCCTTCACGGTGCAGAACGAGTCCGGCGCGCTGTACCGCGTGCTGGGGGCGTTCTCCGGACGCGGGCTGGAGGTGTCCCGGCTGGAGTCCCGTCCGCAGCGCCGCGCGTGGGAGTACGTGTGGTGCCTGGACGTGGACGGCGCGCTGGAGGACCCGCGGGTGCGCGAGGCGGTGGAGGCCGCTCAAGCAGCCTGCATCACCCTGCGGGTCCTCGGCAGCTACGGCGTGGCCTGACGTCGGCTACGCCGGGGTGGACTGGCTTCCGTCGCCGTTCTTCACGACGGCCACGTACGCGTCCCGGACAATCTGCGTGTAGCGCTGGAGCGCGGCGAGCTGCTCCAGCCGCAGCGCCTGCGGGCCGTCACACAGCGCCGCTTCCGGGTTCGGGTGGAAGTCCACCAGCACCATGGACGCGCCCGCGATGAGGCCCTGGCCGATGGAGTGGAAGATGTCCGGCAGGCCATCCGGCGGAGCATCCGGCCGACCGATGGCATGCGACGGGTCCACGCACACCGGCATGCGCGTGAGGCGGCGGACCACCGGCACGTGCGCGAAGTCCACCATGTTGCGGTGCGGGTCGCCCAGGTGCGACTTCACGCCGCGGAGGCAGAAGACGATCTTCGGGTTGCCCTCGCTCGCGATGTACTCGCAGGCGTTGAGCGACTCCTCCAGCGTGATGCCCATGCCGCGCTTGAAGAGCACGGGGAAGACGCGCTGCTGGCCAATGGACTTGAGCAGCTCGAAGTTCTGCGCGTTGCGCGTGCCCACCTGGAGCATCACGCCGGTGGCGTTGCCGGAGCGCTCCAGCGCGTCGCGAATCTCGTCGATGTGCCGAGGGTGCGTCACCTCCATGGCGACGACCTTGATGCCGTGCCGGCCCGCAGACTCGAACACCCACGGAAGGCACGCGGCGCCCAGGCCCTGGAACTCGTAGGGGTTGGTGCGCGGCTTGTACGCGCCCATGCGCGTGGTGCGGATGTCGCAGCGCTCCAGCGCCGCCATCATCGACTCCACGTTCTCCTTCGTGTCCACCGCGCACAGGCCGGCGAACACCTGCACCGTGCGCTCGTCGAAGGTGATGCCGTTGTACTCGAAGCCCGTCGACGTCCGCTGGCCCTTGTGCCGGCCGATGACGCGGTACTTCTGCGAGACGCGGACCACCTGACGCACGCCCGGAATCTGCTCGAAGGCCTCCGTCGGCACCTGGGCCGTGGAGCCCAGCAGGTAGATCTCCGTGACGGTGTACTCCGAGCCCTCGATGACGTGGGGACGCGGCGTCACGCCCTTGTACTGCGACGCGACTTGAAGGACGGCGGATACGACGGACTCAGGAGAGTCCGGTTCGAGCATGACAATCATCTTCGGGGTTCTCCAGACAGGTCTGTCTTGTCGGATTAATGTGCTAGCGCGGAATCGCCGCGCGGAGTGTAACAACGAGGTCCCTGGATTGCGTCCGCATGGACCGCGCGAATGGCCACGGACTGGGCCGAAGCGGCGACGAGGAGCGGCCCAAGCCTCCAGCGGGCTGCCTGCTCAGACGCCCTTGGGACGCAGCCGGGAGGCCAGTTTCGTGTACTGGTCCCTCTGGGCGGTGTCCCCCAGGTGCTCCCAGACGTCGGCCAGGGCCTTGGCCGCTTCGACGTATGCGGGCGCCAGTTCCAGGGCCAGCTCGAAAGTGTGTCGTGCTTGACGATAGCGGGCCTTGTCCGGCCGGCGCGGGCCGCGCGTGAGCAGCGCGTTGCCTCGCTCATAGACTTCGATGGCGGACGCCTCGCGGTAGCCCGGGTCGCCGTTGAGCTGGATGGCGCGCTCCATGAGCTCCGCGGCGGCCTCCGGCTCGCCCAGCTCCAGCTGGCACAGGGCCGCGTCGCGGTGGGGGTCGGCGGCGGACGGGTCCACCTCGATGGCTCGCTCGAAACAGCGCAGGGCGTCCTGCGCGCGGCCCAGCTGCGCGAGCGAGGAGCCCTTCGCGATGAGGGCGGGAAAGTGCTTCGCGTCGACGGCGAGGACCTTGTCGAAGAAGGAGATCGCGGCCTCGTGGTCGCCGGTCATCGACAGCTTGGCGCCCTCGTTGAACGCCGCGAACAGCAACTTGGACATCGTGCCCCCAGGGCAAGGGTTGCCCGGCCAGGACGAAAAGGGCCGTTCGTCCAGCCTCTCACCGGGGAGCACCGCCTGGAAAGCCACCCGCACGCGGCGCCGGTGTGTCCGGCTGATGGGAGCCATCCGCTGCGCTCCGCCACCTCACGCCGACCCGGAGATACCGGCCTTTCCGCCGAGCCTCCGAGTCCCGGCAAGGTCCTTCCGGGAACAGTCCAAGCGAGGCGGGCGGCACACGCGAGGCGGCCCGCCTCTTCGGGTCAGATGCGCAGGCCCACCTGCAGACCGGGCCACCAGAGGGCTTCCTTGTTGGTGGTCGAGCCCGCGGTGCCCAGGTGGCTCAGCGGCGCCACGGGATCACCATCGAACCCGTGGAGGAGGTTGGCCGTGGGGCCAGCGATGATGGCGAAGTGGCTGGCCACCTGGTAGCCCACCATGAGCCGGGCCTGGTGCAGCAGCCGGTTGCCTTCGCTCCCCTCCCAGTCGTGGATGTTGTTGCTCACCACGTCCACGTCGACGAAGAAGCGCTCCGTCAGGGGGATGTGGCCACCGATGCCCACGCCCGTGGACCAGTGGCTGGGGCCTCGCGTGCGGATGGAGCCCATGCCGACCACGAGTGCGGTGTAGAGGTAGCGGCTGCCGACCTTGAGCGAGACGTTCGCGTAGTTGAAGTCGCTGCCGTAGGCCTCGACGTGGAACTGGCCGTTGCGCACGATGTTGAGCAGGCCCACCGGGATGCCCGACTCCATCTCCTGCGACACGTTGATGAGCCCCAGCTGGAGGCCGTTCATCTTCCCGGCGATGTTGACGATGCCCAGCTGCATGCCGCGGACGTCGCCGCCGATGTTGAGGAGGGAGAACTGCGCGCCATTCGCCGAGGCCACGTAGTTCACGCCGGAGGACATCTGGATGCCCTTCATGTGCCCGCGCACCATGTTGAGGCCCACCGAGGCCTGGTAGCCCTCGAAGTCGCCCTCCACCCAGCTCGTGCCGACGGAGAGCTGCGCGCCCTTCATCGACATGCTCGACACGCTGGCGCCCACGGCGAACTGGCCCAGGTACCCGCCCTTGCGCGCCACGTTCGCGCCCACCGCGGCCTGGATACCCTCCACGCGCTCACCCGCCCAGTTGCCGCCCACCGCGAACTGGGCGCCCTCCACCGCGCCCCGGGCCCAGTTGCCGCCGACGGTGAACTGCGCGCCATTCACGTTGCCGTGCACCACGTTGATGCCCAAGGAGGTCTGCACGCCGCGAATGGAGTCCGCGTTCCAGTTCGCGCCCATCGCCAGGGCGAAGCCATCCAGCCGGCCCATGCTCGCCACGCCGAGCGAGAAGGACAGGGCGTTGTCCACGTCCGTGTCCCCGAAGAGGCTGTTGGTCTGCATCTTGGGGAGCAGGCCCAGGTTGAGGAAGCGGCGATGCCGGCCCGTCCCTTCCACGGGGGTCGTCATGGCCAGGCTGTCGCCTCCCGCCCCCGCCGAGCCCCCGCGCATCGCGGTCAACTCGCCCATCATCGGCAGGAAGGCGCTGTCCGCCAGCACCGTGCGCCCGCCCTTGTCCACCACCAGCTTCGCCTGGGAGCTGGCGCCGCGCGACTCACGCATCACGGTGTAGTGGCCCGGCTGGAGGCCCAGCTCCGTGGAGCGGCCCGCCAGTTTGTTCAGCTCCACCACCAGCCGCCCGGGCTGGTCGCGGATGAAGAGGCGGCCCTCGACGCCCTCCCCCACCACCAGCACGGCGGACGTGGTCCGCAGGTCCGTCATCACCAGCTCGCCGGTGCCGGCCAGCTCGATGTCATAGGCGGGGTGCTGCGCGCCGCCGCGGGTGCGCTCGGTGCGCGCCAGCGTCTCGTGGAAGGCGAACTGGTAGGCCTCGTGGAGCGTGACGCGGCCATCCCCGGTCGCATCGGCCGCGCCGCGCATGCCGGAGACGAGGTTGTGCGTGAAGAACGAGCCGCCGATGCGGTCGGACTCCTGGGACACCTCGTCCTCCGACGACGAGGTGAGGATGGCATGGCCGCGCACCGCGGTGGACGCGTCCACGAGGAAGGCCGGGCGCCGCACGCCGCCCTTCTGCCGCGCCAGCGTTCCGGACGCGCACGAGTCGAGGATGGCGATGCGCACGTCGGCCGGCAGCTGCTCCAGCGCCTGACGCAGCTCGCGGTAGCCGAAGCGGTCCTTGTGCAGCAGCAGGCCCTCTTCGTCGGAGTGGCCCGAGTAGTAGATGAGCGCCTCGGTGCGCCCGCCGGGAGACTTCGCCGCGGCGACCATGGCCTTGAAGCGGGCCAGCGCGCTCTCCAGGGCCGGGCGGTCCCCTTCCAGCATCATCAGCCGGTCTTGAGGTTGGACACCGCCCAGCTCCTCCAGCACCTGGCCGAAGGAGTTCGCATCGGTGACGGCGTAGCGCAGCTTCGCGCGGCCGGGGCCTCCGTCGTTGACGCCCACCAGCAGCGCCAGGCGGCGAACGGGGGTGGAAGCAGCGTTGGAATCCGAGGGTGCCGCCGAGGCCACGGCGGGGAGGAACAGGGACAGGAACAGGAGTGACCGCGCCATCACGGCACTTTCTCCAACGTAAAGGATGTCTGGGCCAGCGTACGCGGCAGGGGCAGCGGCCGGATGCTCGCCTCGGAGGGGTGTCGGGCCAACAGTCGAGCGGCCTGTAGCACAGCTCCGACATCGACGGGTGAGTCCGACGTCACGAAGAAGAAACGCTCGAAGCCGGGGGCATCGTCGAGCTCATACGAATGGGTCAACGACACCGCGTCGCCGCCCGTGAGCGACGTGGAGCCCATCAACGCGGTGGGGTGGTGCAGTGTCACCGCGCCCCGGCCATCCACGGAGACCACCACACCGTGGCGCCGGCCTCCGGAAAGGTAGCTGAGCTGGAGCAGGTCACCGCGATGGGCCCGCGCGCGGTCCATCAGCAGCTCCACCGTCCCGTCCTCCTGGCGGTACACCAGGAGCCGCGCCGAGCCCTTGATGCCCACGGTCTCCATCAGCTCCACATGCGCGGGAGTCAGGGACGGCGGCTCCACGGTCAGGTCGGGCTGGACGGACAGGAGCAGCAACACCAGCGAGGCGGCCACCGGGACACTGAGCGACAGGCCATGCCACTCCGGCTGCGCCGGCTGCCGCGCCGCGTCGGCCACGAGGCTCGCGGTGCGACGCCGGCGAGCCACCTCTCCCGCCACCACCTCGGGCGGGTGCCGAGCGAGCGTCTCGCGCGAGTCCGCCTCCAAGCGAGCGAGCCGCGACCTTCCGTGCGGCTCCAGCTCCAGCTTGGCGCGGGCGGCGGTGAGCGTGTCCTCGGGCAGCTCGCCCAGGGCAATCCGCTCCAGCAGCCAGTCAGGGGTGGTCAGGGCCATGCTCACGAAGCCTCCAACGCGGTCTGCCGGCCCCAGGGACCAGGTCACCACCGCATCCTCCGTTCCCTGGAACACCAAGGCTGTTTGGATCTGTCACCCTTCCGCGCGCCCCTCCCACACGTGCCCCGTTCCCGGGTGTGCGGGTGTGGGCGTGCGACGGGCCTCAGAGCCGGAACACCATCAGCTCCTCGTCGACGTAGGCCCCGTCGATCTTGAGGGCCCGAGGCTCCACGCCATAGGTCTGGAAGCCCATGGAGCGGTACAGCCCGTGGGCGGAGGCGTTGTTGGCGACGACAATCAGCATGAGCTGCTCCACCCCGGGCATCTTGCGGGCCTCCGCCACGAGCGACTGGAGCAGCCGCCGCCCCAGGCCGCGCGAGCGGACCTCCGAGGCCACGTACATGCCCCAGATGACGGCCTTGTGCGCGCACTTGATGCGAGGCTCCGCGCGCACCCCGCCCATGGCCACCAGGCGCGTCCCGTCATAGGCGCCCATCACCCGCTGCGTGTCGCTGGCCACCAGCCGCGCGCGCACCACGTCCAGCGAGACCGCGGACTCCTCGACGAAGGACGTCCCGAACGCCTCGGGGTGCTCCTTGAGCGCGCGCAGCCGCAGGGCATGCAGCGCCTCCGCCTCCTCGGGCAGCACCGGGCGCAGGACGATGTCACCCTCGGCGCTCGTGCGGCCCTCGGCCTCCAGCACCGAGGAGAACCCCGCGACGTAGTCGGGATAGCGAGGCGTCCACCCCAGGAGCTTGAGCCGGGCGTTGGAGATGGCGCGGTCGCCGCGCAGGGACTCGTGCAGCGTCTCCAGCGGGACTCGCGGCGGAGGTGACAGGCCCAACCGGCGCGCCAGCCACCCCGCCGTCTCCTCGAGCGGCACCGCGCGGTCATCCGCCACGCAGTAGAGCGCCCCCGGAGTGCCCTGCTCCAGCGCGGCGAGGATGGCCGCGCACAGGTCATCCACATGGACCCGCGAGATGCGACCGCCGTGGTCCGGAACGCGGAGGGTCCCCGACAGCAAGCGGGAGTGCGCGCCGCGGCCGGGACCGTAGATGCCGGCGATGCGCAGCACCATCGCGCCCAGCGGCAGGTAGCGGGACTCCGCCTCCAGGCGCGGCAGTGACGAGGGCCAGGCGACATCCACGGGCGTGTCCTCGTCCACCGTGCCTCGCGCGGAGCCGTAGACTCCGGTGGAGGACAGGTAGATGAGCCGCGACGGGGGCCGCACCGCGAGCGCCTCCGCGATGGCCCCGTCGAGCCCGGCCTCGGGTGGAATGGACACGACGACGTGCGCGTCGCGCGTCTGGAGCAGCGCGTCCTCGAGCGACACGATGCGAGCCCCCGCGCGCTGGAGCTCCTCGCGTCGGGAGGCATCCCGCGTGGCGGCGAGCACGTCCCGCCCCGTCTGCGCTTGCGCCACCGCGAGCCGCGTCAGCGTGTACCCGGAACCCAGGAGGACCAGAGAGGCTGTCATGCCCTCCGCGATAACGGGAGCGCGTGGCGAAGGCAAGCCGCGACGCGTGGCCTACAGCTCGGCGCTGGCGCGCGGGTCGATGATGCCGCACTCCTTGATTTTGTAGAGCAGCGCCTTGTAGCTGATGCGCAGCTTGCCCGCCGCGCGCCGCTTGTTCCACGCCGTGCGCTGGAGCATCGCGAGGATGGCCTCGCGCTCGGCCAGCATCGCCGCGCGCTTGCCGATGTCCTTCAGCGACAGCTCTCCCGAGGGAGGCGGCGGCGGAGGCGGCTGGGGCACGTCGAACGGATTGACGTAGCGCGGCGCCGGGATGACGGAGTTCACCGGCTCCGGAGGCGCGACATGCGCCGCGGGCGAAACGGAGCCCACGGACGACACCGCACCGGACGCCCGGGCAGGCATCTCCAGCACCTGCGCGGAGGGCACGGAGGGGACGCGGCCCGTCTCCTCCATCGAGCGCCCCGGACTGGAGTAACCCCCATCATCCCCGCCATACGCCGTGGGCAAGGACGGCGCGCTCGCCGGGGCTCGCCCTTCCGCGTGGAGCTCGTCGAGCACCAGCGTCGGGTCCTTCAGCACGCACAGCCGGCGCACCATGTTCTCCAGCTCGCGCACATTGCCCGGCCAGTCGTAGTCGGCGAAGGCCTGCAGTACTTCCGTCGGGAGCTCGGAGACGCCGGTGATGTACTGGCGGCCGTACTTCTTGAGGAAGTGGTCGGTCAGCGGCACCACGTCCTCGCGCCGCTCGCGCAGGGGCGGCAGGCGGATGGCCACCACGTTGAGGCGGTAGTAGAGGTCCTCGCGGAAGTTGCCCAGCGCGATCTCCTTCTCCAGGTCGCGGTTGGTGGCCACCACCACGCGGCTGTCCACGCGCACGCTCTTCTTGCCGCCCACGCGGAAGAACTCTTCGTCCTGGAGCACCTGGAGCAGCTTCGCCTGGAGCCGGATGGCCATCTCGCCAATCTCATCCAGGAAGATGGTGCCTTCGTCCGCCAGCTCGAACTTGCCGGGCTTCTCCGCGGTGGCACCGGTGAAGGCGCCGCGCTCGTGGCCGAACAGCTCGCTCTCCAGCAACTCACCGGGCAGCGCCGCGCAGTTCACCTTGATGAAGGGCCGGCCTCGGCGCTGGCTGCGTGCGTGGATCTCCCGCGCGATGACCTCCTTGCCCGTGCCGGACTCGCCCAGCAGCAGCACCGGGACGTTCTCGTTCGCGATGCGCTCCACCAGGGCCCGCGCCCGACGCATCGCGGGGGACGTGGAGATGAGCACCCGCGCATCCGCCGCCGTGTCCACCACGGGACGAGGCCCCAACCCCTGGACCACGGCCTGCCGCTCCGGAGCGCGCGCGCCCAAGGCCCGCGCCAGCGCGTCCTGCAGGTCGTCATTGCCCAGCGGCTTGGAGAGGTAGTCGCTGGCGCCCATCTTCATGGCCCGCACGGCGTCATCCGCGCCCGTCAGGCCGCTGAGCACCACCACGGGCGCGGTGCCCCCCTGTCCCCGGTAGCGCCGGAGCACCTCCAGGCCGCTCATCTCCGGCATCACCACGTCGAGCAGCACCGCGTCGAAGGAGCCGCCCGCGAGCATCTCCAGCGCCTGCGCACCGCTCGACGCACAGCGGACCTGATACCCCGCGCCTCCCAGCAGCTCGGACAGGAAGGTGCGAACCGACTCCTCGTCATCCACCACCAGCACCGCGATCCGATCCATCCCCTCGCCTCCGCTCGCCCTCTGCATCGAACCTCCGCCCATCCTCAAACCGAGACCCGGGCCATGGCCCCGGCCAGTCGACGAAACTCACGCGTGCGTCGCATCTCCTGCTGGGCCGCGTTCAGGAGCTGGTGGGGCGTGCCCACCGTGTCCGGAAAGCTCACCGCCCCCAGGGCCAGCGACGTGCGCACCACCCGACCATCCACCTGGAAGCGCGCCGACTCGAAGCGCGCCGTCACCCGCGACAGCATCACCGGCACCGCCTCCGCGGGGGTCCCCGGCAACATCACCGCGAACTGGGACTCCCCCACCCTCGCCACCGCGTCCGCCTCGCGCACCGTCTGGCCCAGCGCCACCGCGCTGTACACCAGCAGCCGCTCCGCCATGCCGCGCCCGGCGTCCTTGCGCAGCGCACTCCAACCACTCACTTCCGCCGCCACCACGGAGAAGGTCCCGCCGTAGCGCTCACACCGACGGACCTCCAGCCCCAGGAGCGCGAGCAGGAAGGGCCGGTTGTAGAGCCCCGTCACCGGGTCATGCAGCGCCAGCGCCGTCTCCTCCTCCTCTCCCGAGGCGGCCCGCAGCACGGCGGCCTTCAAGCGCAGCTGCGCGTGCAGCTTCACCGTCAGCTCCGCGCCACTTCCCGCCCGGGGCGCCACGTCCACGCACTGCCCCTTCTCCAGACAGTGTTGATAGGCACCCGCGTCGCTCGAATCCACCAGGTAGAGCAGGGGCACGGAGCCCCGGCTGAGCTGCTTCAACCTCCGGGCCACCTGCATGGCCGCGTAGTCGGGGGCCTGGGCCGCCAGGAGGACGGCATCGGGACGGATGACCTCGAACAGGGGCACCGCCGCGTCGAAGCGCGTCACGGGAACCACCCTGAAGCCCGCCTCCCCCAGAAGCATCCGCGTCCGTTCCAGGTCGTCCGCCCGTGGCTCGACAAGCAGCACGGTGGGAGGCTGCCCCGCCTTCCCCACCCGCTTGCGCCTCACGCCCACCACGTCCGCCTCCCCACCAGAAATTTCTCCACTGCTCCTCCGGCACGCGCCCGGAATTACAGTCCTCAGCCCTTCCCTGACCTCTTCATCCCCCTGGATTTCCAGGAGAAGGGCACTCGACTACCCACTCTGGTCGTCGCATTTAGCAACCGACATGCCACCTTGGACCTCACGCAACCGGGCCTCCAGCTCGGCCTCCGTGAAGCGAAGTGTGAAGGTGGGCACATCGTTGATGACGACCACCGGGATGTCATGACGCCACCGCTCGAACAGCTCCGGGGACTCCAGGATGGAGATGAGCCGCAGCTCGAAGGGGATGCGAGCGCGGACGGCCTCGACGATGTCGGCCGCCTTGTCGCAAAGACTGCATTTGGGTTTCGAGTAGATCTCGACTCTCATGGCGTGCAGGATGGAAGGTCGATGCGTGGGTTGACTGGTGACTTTTCGACGATGCCCCTCAAGGACCTCGTCGTCTACCTCGGGAACCGTCGAGCCACCGGCTCGCTGAGGGTGGAGCGTGGAGAGGTCCGCAAGCAATGGGTCCTCCGCGACGGCCAGGTCATCTGCGCCAGCTCCAACCAGCCCCGGGAGTATTTCGGACAATTCCTCATCAACATGGGGCACCTGACGGCCGCCCAGCTGGAGAAGGCCTTCGCCACCCAGACGCAGTCGCGCGTGTTCCTGGGGAAGGTGCTGGTGACGTCGGGGGTGGTGCCGGAGGCCATGGTGCGCTCGACGCTGAGCCACAAGTTCCGGGAGATGCTGCTGGATGCCTTCCATTGGCAGGAAGGCGAGTTCACCTTCGAGTCCTCCGACACGGCGCCCGACATCGCGGGCCTCGACGTGGAAGTGGACCTGGTGGACATCCACCGCGAGGGCGAGTTCCGGGAGACGGCGTGGGAGGCCATCCGCGCGGTGTTCCCCTCCGGCGCCACGCGGCTGTCCGTGGACGAGCGCAAGCTGCCGGAGCGCAAGCCGGGGAGCATGGATGAGCGCATCATCCAGCACATCCACGACGGACTGAGCATCGACGGCATGGCGCGGGCCCTCCACGCGACGGACTTCTTCCTCTACCAGCGGCTCTACGCGCTCTACCGGCTGGACGCGGTGAAGGTGTCCGACGAAGCCCCGGTGCCCGTCACCGCCGCCGTGGTGGAGGAGGAGAAGGAGGACACGGGCGTCATCGGCTCCGAGTCGTCCTCCGACGAAGTCCTCCAGGCCGCGCAGCTCTTCCTCGACGCGGGCAACACGCGGGACGGAGAGGCCCTCGCGCGGCGCGCGCACGAGATGTCCCCCACGGCCCAGTCCGCGGCGCTCTTGAAGACGGCGCAGGAGAAGCTCCTGTCGGAGCTGCGGCGGGAGATGATGGACGCGTCGCAGGTGCCGGCGCTGCTGGTCGCGCCGTCGAACCTGAAGAGCCTCCAGCTCACCGCGCCCGAGCGCTACCTGCTGTCGCGAGTGGACGGCCGGCGCGACGTCGCCGCCATCGTCCACGTGTCGCCGTTGCAGGAGCTGGACGCGCTCAAGTTCTTCCACGGCTTCGTGAACATGGGCCTGGTGAAGCTCACCGCGCGCTAGGTCGCAGCGCGCGGCTCAGGGTGTGCCCGCGGTGGCGGCGGGCGCGGTGACCTCGAGCGGCGCGGGCACTCGCTGCAATCCCAGGCGCAGGGCCTCGCGTCCCAGCCAGGTGCCCCGGATGCGCCACTTCGGGTCATTGACGATGAGCGCGGCCACGGCGACGCGCGGGTTGTCGCGAGGCGCGAAGCCCACGAACCACGAGTAGTCCCGGAAGGGACTGCGGTCCGCCAGGGTGCCCGTCTTGCCCACGGCGTTGTCCACGCGGAAGGCGCGCTCGCGGAACACGGCGCGCGCGGTGCCGTGGGTGACGGTCTCCTCCAGCATGTCGGTGAGCGCCTGGGCGGCCGCGGGCTCCAGCACACGCTCGCCCTCGGCGGGCAGGAGCGGGCTGCCCCGCGGCGGCTCCACCAGCACCGGGTCCACCCACCGCCCGTCATTGGCCGCGACCGAGGCCATGAGCGCGCCATGCAGCGGAGACAGGTAGATGTCACCAAAGCCCGCGCCGGTGTTGGCCAGGTCGAAGCCCTCCTCCGGCACGGAGGCGAGCGACACGTCCATGGGCACGGGGAAGGCAATCTCCCGGTTGAAGCGGAAGCGCGCGGCCATGCGCCGCAGGGCGTCCGCGGTGAGGTGCTTCTGCGTCAGCTTGGCGAAGATGACGTTGGCGCTCTTGCCCATGGCGAGCGCCAGCGAATAGCAGGCCCCGTCGCGCTCGGTGTCCTCGAGGTTCCGCTCGGTGAGCCGCCGCTTGCCGCCGTGGAAGCACTCCTCCATGGACGGCGTGACACCTGCTTCCAGCAGCGCGCTGCCAGTGACGATCTTGAAGATGCTCGCGGCGGGGAACACCGCGCGATAGGGCAAGCCCCGCAGCTCCGGCTGCGCCGCCGAGTGCTCCGCCAGCGCCAGCACCCGCCCCGTCGAGGGCTCCAGCACCACGGCGGCGCCATAGGGCACCTCGTAGTCGCGCAGAATCTTCGTCAACGACGCCTGGAGCACCGGGTCCACGGTGAGCACCTGCTCCGGGCCATCCTTCTCCTTCACCACCAACCGCTCGCCCTGGAGCTTCGCGCGGGCCAGCAGGTCCAGGCCGCGAGGCATGGACTGCAGCTTCGCCATGGGCGGAGCCTTCAGCCGCGAGGGCACCGGCGAGGGAGGCACCATCCCGGGCTCGAGCGTGACCACGGCCGGGGCCGCTTGCTCGGTTCCAGGAGGCACCACGCCGTCGCTGGGCGGCGGGCTGGACTCGGGCGCGGTGGCGCTCGCTCCGTCCACGGGGGCAGGAGCCACACCGGGGGTCGTGGCCGGTGGGAGACTCCCGGCGGAGGGCGCGGGGGACGACGCCGCCACGGGGCTCCCCGTCGGGGGAGCCTCTTCGGGCGCGGGTCCGTTGGCGCCCAGGAGCAGGGCGAGGGGGCACAGCGCGGCGGCGGACAGGAGGCGGCGGCGAATCGTCATATGCGGCCGGGGAATCCTAGCGGTTGTCGGGGCGCTGTCCATCGACGCTTCCCTGGCAGGCGGATTCTCCCGTCCGCCCGAGAAACTTGGCGGACGGGCGCGCAAGTCCGATAGGTTCGCCCGCACTTTGGACGGACTGAAAGAAACCCTGGTCATCTGGAGCGCCGAGCTTCGCCGGGCGCTGCGCAGTGGCCGAGCAGTGGTGTTGCTCGGGCTCTACAGCATGTTCTCCGCGCTGGTGCTGCTCGTCGTCGGCTGGATTACGCGCGAGATTCGCAACGCGGTGAATCAGCAGTTGGCGAACGCGGGCGCGGACACGGATGCCCCCGCGCGCGTCGCGGAGGAGATGCGCAAGGGCGTGCTGGGCTTCCTCTCCAGCAACGACACCGCGATGATCGAGGCGCTCGCGCAAGTGCCTCTCGAGGTGCTGCTCGTCTTCAAGGTCACCCTCTTCTTCCTGCCCGCCTACGTGGCGTTGATGGGGTTCGACCAGATCAGCGGCGAAGTGGGCCCGCGCTCCATGCGCTACCTGACGGTGCGCGCGCGGCGCTCGTCGGTACTGCTGGGCAAGTTCCTCTCGCAGGCGTCGCTGCTCGTGGGCCTGGTGCTGGTCATCGACCTGGCCATCTTCGTCTACGCGCGCATCGCCAACCCGGACTTCGGCTTCGCGGCCATGAGCCTGAACCTCATCAAGTTCTGGCTGGCCGCCATCGTCTTCTCGCTGTCGTACGTGGCCCTCACCACGCTGTGCTCCAGCCTCTTCCGGAGCCCCCCGGTGAGCCTGGTGTTCAACTTCATCGTCCTCTTCGTCTTCTGGCTGATGGACACGGTGGGCCGGGCCGTGGGCGAGGAGAGCGCGCTGCGCGGGCTGCGCTACCTGTCGCCTTCCCACTACGCGTCGGACCTGCTGCACCCGCAGCTCACCCAGTTCGGCATCAGCGGCGCGGCCTACGCGGGCTTCGCGACCATCTTCTTGTTGGGCGCCTACGGTGCTCTGCGCGCGAGGGATTTGTGAGCGACCTGGCCATCGAGTTGATCGGCATCACCAAGCGCTTCGGCCCCAAGGTCGCGGTCAACAACGTCAGCTTCCAGGTGCCGCGCGGCGCGGTGTACGGCCTCATCGGCCCCAACGGCGCCGGGAAGACCACCACCTTCTCCATGATGTGCGGCTACCTCTACCCTTCCGAGGGCTCGCTCAAGGTCATGGACGTGGACCCGACCGTGCCCGGCGCCCTCAAGGGGAAGCTGGGCGCGCTGCCTCAGGACGCGGTGCTGCCGGCCAGCTGGGAAGTGGGCGCGCTGCTGATGTACTGGGCGCGCCTGTCCGGCCTCGAGTCCCCCGAGAAGGAGGCCCGCGAGGCGCTGGAGCAGGTGGGGCTGATGGAAGCCTGGAACGTGCAGACGCAGGCGCTCAGCCATGGCATGGCCAAGCGCACGGCCATGGCGCAGGCCCTGATGGGGCGTCCGCCGTTGGTGCTGCTGGATGAGCCCACCGCGGGCTTGGACCCGCGCATCGCCGCGCAGGTGCGTCAAGTCATCCGCGACATGAAGGGCAAGCAGACAGTCGTGGTCTCCAGCCACAACCTCCAGGAGCTGGAGGAGCTGTGCGACGCCGCGGCCATCCTCGACAAGGGATTGCTGGCGCAAGCCGGCTCCATGTCCGAGCTGACCAGCCAGGGCGCGGAGTTCCGCGTGCAAATTGCCCGTGGCACTGTGATTCCCCCGGAGCTCCTGGCGCTCCCGGACGTCACCGACGCGCGCATGGAAGGTGAGCACGTCCTGGTGGTGCGCTTCGGCGGACAGGCGAAGCCCGAGGAGGTCATCAGCCGAGTCGTGGCCCACCTCCTCCAGACGGGCGTCCTCATCCTGGGCGTCAGCCAGGGACGGCGGCTCGAGGACCGCGTTCTCCAGTTGCTCTAGCAGCGCGGGTTCAACTCACCCCACCTTGCGGACAAAGCCGACGTAGCTCGTCCCTCTGCGCTCCAGGCGGACGAGCTCGTGGCCTGTCGCATCACACCAGGCGGGGAGGTCCGCCTCCAGGCCGCGATCCGTGGAGATGAGCTCCACGAGCGCCCCGGCGGACAAGCGCCTCATCACCTTCGCGATCTCCAGGATGGGCATGGGGCAGAACGCCCCGGATGTGTCGACGCGCTCGGTGATGTCCATCTGCCAACTCTCTCGCTTCAGGGAGATCCGAGCATGCGGAATTTTTCCGAGCGCTCTCTCGTTCCCCGGCTCCCAAGGGGCCTGGTTGACGAATGTAGAGCGTGTCCACTCGGCTTGCGCGTCTTGAAAACCCTCTGTTAAGTACCCCGGCCCTCTCAAACTTTCTCGCCCATCCACGCTCGGGGCCGGAGTCGGACCTATGGCGAAGGAGCAGAACCCACCCATGAAGCCCAATATCATCGTGGCCCTGCTGGTCGGCCTCGTGCTTGGTTTCGTTGGCGGCCGCGTCTACAGCGGCGCGTCCCCGAAGGCAGACACCAAGCCGGCCGCTCAAGCAGCTCAAGCCAACAACGCGCGCCGTCCGGTAGACCCCACCGTGTTCAAGGTGCCCATCGACGGTTCCCCCAGCCGGGGCAACGCCGATGCACTTGTCACCTTGGTCGAGTTCTCCGACTACGAGTGCCCCTTCTGCAGCCGCGCCAACGCGACGGTGGAGAAGCTGGAGCAGGACTACGGCAAGAAGCTGCGCGTCGTGATGAAGCAGAACCCGCTCTCCTTCCACCCGCGCGCCAAGCCCGCGGCCCTCGCGGCCCTCGCGGCCGGTGAGCAGGGGAAGTACTGGGAGATGCACGGCAAGCTCTTCGCCAACCAGAAGAAGCTGGATGACGTGTCGCTGGAGCAGTACGCGCGCGAGCTCGGGCTGGACCTGGACAAGTGGAAGACCGACCTGGCCAACCCGAAGTTCTCCGACCTCATCCAGAAGGAGCAGGCGCTCTCCAACCAGCTGGGTGCCACGGGCACCCCGGCCTTCTTCATCAACGGCCGCTTCCTCTCCGGCGCGCAGCCCATCGACAACTTCAAGGCCCTCATCGACGAGGAGCTCACCAAGGCGGAGGCCCTGGTGAAGGGCGGCGTCCCCGCCGGCCAGGTGTACGCGAAGATCATCGAGAAGGGCGCCGAGCGCGCCGCTCCGAAGGCCGCGCCCCAGCAGCCGCCCCCGTCCGTCCGCAAGGTGGACGTCCCCGCGAACTCGGCCTCCTTCGGCCCGGCCACCGCGAAGGTGACCATCGTCGAGTGGTCCGACTTCGAGTGCCCCTTCTGCAGCCGCGCGGTCCCCACGCTGCAGCAGATCAAGAAGGAGTACGCCAAGGACGTGCGCGTGGTGTTCCGTCACCAGCCGCTGTCCTTCCACGCGAACGCGAAGCCCGCCGCCGAGGCCTCCGAGGCCGCGCTGGAGCAGGGCCGCTTCTGGGAGTACCACGACAAGCTCTTCGCCAATCAGAAGGCGCTGGACCGGGCCTCCCTGGAGAAGTACGCGCAGGAGCTGGGCCTGAATGTCGCCAAGTTCAAGGCGGCCCTGGACTCCGGCAAGTTCCGCGCGAAGGTGGAGGCGGACGCCGCCGCTGGCGCCGCGGTGGGTGCCAACGGCACGCCGACGTTCTTCGTCAACGGTCGTGAGGTGGTCGGCGCGCAGCCCTTCGACAGCTTCAAGCGGCTGATCGACGAGGAGATCGCCAAGGCCGACAAGCTGCTGGCCGCGGGCACCAAGCCCGAGGAGCTCTACGCGAAGCTGAACGCGGAGAACGTCGCCAACGCCCCGGCCGCGCCTCCCGCGGGTGCTCCCGCCGAGCCGCCGGTCCAGAAGGTGGGGGTCGGCAACTCGCCGGTGAAGGGTCCCGCGAACGCGCCCGTCACCATCGTCGCCTTCTCCGACTTCGAGTGCCCGTTCTGCAGCCGCGTGGTGCCCACGCTCAAGCAGGTCGAGGAGCAGTACGCCGGCAAGGTGAAGATTGCCTTCCGCAACCAGCCGCTGCCCATGCACCCGAACGCCAAGCCCGCCGCGGCCGCCGCCCTGGCCGCGCACGAGCAGGGCAAGTTCTGGGAGATGCACGACAAGCTCTTCGCCAACCAGCGCGCCCTGGACCGCACGTCCCTGGAGAAGTACGCGCAGGAGCTGGGCCTGAACGTCACCAAGTTCAAGGCGGCCCTGGACTCGAACAAGTTCGGTCCGCAGATTGACGCGGACGCCGCGGACGCCAACCGCCTGGGCGCCTCGGGCACCCCGACGTTCTTCATCAATGGCCGCACCGTCGTGGGCGCGCAGCCCCTGACGGAGTTCAAGCGCGTCATCGACGAGGAGCTGAAGAAGGCCGGCGCGGTGGCGGCGGACCGGAAGTAACCGCCCCGCCCCTTCGGGCCCCTGAAACACCAGAGGCCGTCGGACCGACTCGGGTCCGGCGGCCTCTTGCTTTGACGCGGGGAGTGCTCGCGCGTCAGGAGACGGCGATGGCGTCGATCTCCACCTTGGAGCCGCGGGGCAGCGCGGCCACCTGCACGGTGGCGCGGGCCGGCGGCGCGCCGGGGAAGTAGCGGCCGTACACCTCATTCACCTTGGCGAAGTCACCCAGGTCCGTGAGGAAGATGGTGCAGCGCACCACGTGGCTGAAGTCCAGGCCGCCCGCCGTCAACACGGCCTTCAGGTTGAGCATCACCCGCTCCGCCTGGGCGACGACGTCGCCCTGCACCATCTCCATGGTGACGGGGTCCAGGGGAATCTGGCCGGAGAGGAAGGTCATCTTCCCCGAGTCCACCTGGACGGCCTGCGAATACGGACCAATGGCCTTGGGGGCCTCGTCCGAGTGGAGGGTCTTTCGAGCCATGGAGCGCACCTCGAGGAGTCGGGCGGCCGGAGATGGCCGCCGGATTGCTCGGGCGCTCTACCACGAATGGGGGCGGATTAGATTCGCTCGACGGAGTAGACGCCGCTCAGACGCTCGATGGTGCGCATCAAATCGGTGAGCTGCTTGAGGTCCGAGATGATGACCTCGAAGGTGTTCACCGCCCGGTCATCCCCGGTGGCCCTGCAGTTGGCCTGGGAGATGTTGACGCCCTTCTTCGAGAAGATGTTCGAGATGTCCGCTAGAAGACCGGTCCGGTCCGCCGTGAGCACGCGCAGGGTGACGGGGCGCTTGAAGTCCCCGCGCACGTCCCAGGAGACGTCCACGCGCCGCTCGGGGTCCGTGGCGAGCGCCTTCTCGCACCCCACCGTGTGCACCGTGACGCCCCGTCCCCGCGTGATGAAGCCGGCGATGGGGTCACCCGGGACGGGGTTGCAACACCGTCCGAAGCGCACCAGCACGTCGTCCACGCCGCCAATCTGCACGCCGCTGCGGTTGCTGCGGCCCACCAGGCGCTTGGCCAGGTCCGTCACGCGGGACAGGCCCGGCAGCATCGACGAGGCGCCGGAGGACGCGCTGTTGCCCGAGGACTCGGAGCGGGACGAGGCCTCCGCCTCGTTGCGCTTCTCCTCCGGAACCAGGCGCTGCACGAGCTGCTGCGGCGTCACCTTGCCGTAGCCGATGGCCACCAGCAGGTCATCCTCGACGCGGAAGCCCAACTCCTCGGCCACCCGCTTCACTTCGCCGTTCTTGAGCAGGCGGTTGAAGTTGAGCTGGAAGCGCTTGAGCTCGCGGTCCGTGAGCTCGCGGCCCAGCTGGAGGCTCTTCTCGCGCTGCTGCTGCTTGATGAAGCCGCGGATGCGCTGCTGCGCGCGGCTCGTCTTGACGAAGGTGAGCCAGTCCTTGGACGGGTGCTGCTGAGGGCTGGTGAGCACCTCCACGGTGTCGCCGTTCTTCAGCTTGTAGCGCAGCGGGACGATCTTCCCGTTCACCTTCGCGCCCACGCACCGGTTGCCCACGTCCGAGTGGATGGCGTACGCGAAGTCCACCGGCGTCGCGCCCCGAGGCAGCGAGCGCACATCGCCCTTCGGCGTGAAGACGAAGACCTCGTCGGTGAAGAGGTCCACCTTCACCGTCTCGAGGAACTCCTTGGGGTCCTTGAGGTCCTGCTGCCACTCCATGAGCTGGCGCAGCCAGGCGAACTTCTCGTCATCCTTGGAGATGACGGCCTTGCCCTCCTTGTACTTCCAGTGGGCGGCGATGCCTTCCTCGGCGATCTTGTGCATCTCCGCCGTGCGGATCTGCACCTCCACGCGCTCGCTGAGCGGACCAATCACCGTGGTGTGCAGGGACTGGTACATGTTCGGCTTCGGAATCGCGATGAAGTCCTTGAAGCGACCCGGCACCGGCTTCCACATCTCGTGCACCAGGCCCAGCGCCTCGTAGCAGGCGGGCGCCGCGGGGGCGATGATGCGGAACGCGATGATGTCGTGAATCTGGTCGAAGTCGATGCCCTGCGCCTTGATCTTCTTGTAGATGCTGTAGACGTGCTTGAAGCGGCCGCTGACTTCGCCCTTCAGCCCGCGCTCGGCCAGCTTGGAGCGGATGAGGTCGCACGTGTCCTCGATGTACTTCTCGCGCTCCTTCTTCCGCTTGTTGAGCTTCTCCTGGAGCCCGAAGAACTCCTGGGGCTTCACGTAGCGGAAGCTCAGGTCCTCCAGCTCCGTCTTTATCCACGAGATGCCGAGGCGGTTGGCCAGGGGCGCATAGATGTCCAGGGTCTCCTGGGCGATGCGCGCCTGCTTCTCCTCGTTCATGTGGTCCAGCGTCCGCATGTTGTGCGTGCGGTCCGCCAGCTTCACCAGGATGACGCGGATGTCCTGCGCCATCGCGATGATCATCTTCCGGAAGTTCTCCGCCTGCTTCTCCTCCTGGGAGAGGCTGGCCGACGCGGAGAACTTGGAGAGCTTGGTGACACCGTCGACGAGCTGGGCCACCTCGGAGCCGAAGAGCTCCGTGAGCTCCTCCGCGGTCGCGAGGGTGTCCTCGATGGTGTCGTGGAGCAGACCCGTGACGATGGACGCCTCGTCCAGTTTCAGGTCCGCGAGGATGCCCGCGACCTCGAGCGGGTGGACAAGATAGGGCTCGCCTGACTTCCTCAGTTGGCCCTGATGCACCTTGGCCGAGTAGACGTAGGCCTTCTTGATGATGTCCAGGTCCGGGTCCGGGTGGTACGAGGAAACCCGTTGGAGGATGTCGTTCAGGCGGATCATCGAAGCAAGGGAATCGTAACTTTGTGCTTGGAGAGGGGCAACGTCGCCCCACAGGGTCAGCCACATTTCTCTTCCGGGCTTGTCCCACCCATCGCGTTCGCTTTCGTTGACCCGACGTTTTACGCGCCCGTAGATTCACGCCCGCCCATGTCACAGCTCTTGTTGTCGGCTCTCTCGGTGGTGTGCCCGAACTGTGACGGGTTCAATCCGCCGCGCTCGGCCTCTTGTGTCCTCTGCGGCCAGGCGCTGGCGGAGGCTCCAGCCCCGGCCGCCAAGCCCGCCGCGAAGGCGGCCGCCGCGTCGCGACCGCCCTCGGTGACACCCCAGGGGGGGCGCCCCGCCGCAGTGGCGTCCTTCCCGGGCCGGACCCCGGAGCCCTCGAGCCCCCCGGTCACCCCGCTCCCCCCCAGCGCCATTCCGCCTGGGATGCGACCTTCCGCTCGGACGCCGCCTCCCACGGCCGCCGCCGGGCTGATGGTGGAGCGCCCCGCTCCGTCGAAGCCCCCGGTCCCGACGGTGCCCCCCACCGCCGCCCCGCCGTCCCTGGCCCCGCGAGCGACGGGAGGGACACCGGGTCCGGCCAACACCCGCCCCCCTCCCCCCGTGCCCGAGGGAGCGCTGCCCGCGCGGACGGGCGCCTCGGCCCCCGCGGCGGCCCCCCGTGCGGCTCCGGCGGCGTCGCGGTTCGGGTTGGCGGTCATCGCGGGCTCCAGCCGGGGCCAGCGCTACAAGCTCCCCGTCACCGGCTGCGTGGTGGGCCGCCAGCGCGGCGCCATCCTCTTCCCGGATGACGGCTTCGTGTCACCGCTGCACGCCACGTTCCTGGTGAAGGACGGCGCGCTCTTCGTGCGCGACGAGAACAGCGCCTCCGGGGTGTTCGTGACGGTGGCGGGGACGGAGGCCATCACCGCGCGCACCCACTTCAGCGTGGGCCAGCGGCTGTTCCGGTTCACGGGCAGGCTGGAGCCTCTCGCCCCCGTCGCCGGCCGGCCCATCGTCTACGGCGCCCCGGTGCCGCTCGGTCAGGCCGTCTATGGCGTGGAGGAGGTCATCGTCGGAGGCCGAGGGGGCCGCGCGGTCGTCACGGCCGCGCCCCTGCTCACGCTGGGGCAAGCCCACTGCGATCTGAGCTTCCCGGGCGACGAGGGCCTCGCCGGTCGTCACTGTGAGCTGTCCCCCACGCCCACGGGCGCGCTGCTGCGGGACTTGTCCGGAGGGCTGGGCACCTACGTGCGCATCCCCGCGGGCGAGGAGCGTCCGCTGCGGCCCGGAGACAGGGTCCGCCTGGGCCAGCACGTGGTGCAGGTGGAGACGCTGGGCTGAGAGTTCCGGTGCCCGCGCATCACCCCGGGCACTGAGCAACGCCATCGGAGCCGTCCGCTGAAGCCGGGCTCCCTCCTCGGGGTCCGGGGGCGACGCCCCCTCGGGGTGGACGCCTGTCCCGAGTCCCCGGAGGCGTCATCGCGCGAGTGCGGTGGCGGCGAACCGCCACCCGGTAACGACTGTTACGGGCTGGACGGACGCGCCACCGAGCCGCTCATGAGCTGCTCGATGTGCGCACGCGCCTTGGAGTCGGTCACATCGCGAAGGTGCCGCGACCACCAGCCTCGGGCCTCTTCCTGCTCGCCTTGATACCAGTACAGCTCACCGAGCTTCAGCGCGAGCTCCGGGTCCGGATTCAGCGCGAACGCATCCAGGTACTTGGCCCGGGCCAACGAGGTGTCATTGCGCTCGAGCGCATTGTCCCCCGCCTGCGCATGCTTCCGGGACTCCTCGATGTTGCGCCGCTGCGAGGGAATCAGCTGCTCGTAGAGCGGCAGCTCGGAGTTGCCAGGGTCCGCGGCGCCGGTGCGGCCCGTGGTGTTGCGCGCCCCCGGGTTGAAAGGTGACACGACGTCACCCTTCCCTGGCCAGAGGTCGAAGAAGGTCGCCGCGGAGATGCCGGCCCCTGCGATCAACAACACCACCGTGAGCGACTTGAAGAAGAGCGCCAGTCCCCCGCTCCCGACACCGGGCTGGGTGGGGACGATGGAGTCCGTCTTCTCGCGCGTCACGGAGATGGCGTCGGCGCTGGTGGGCAGCGGCGCGAGCACGTCCGGGAGCGCGCGGACCGTCGCCTCCACCGTCACCTCGCCTCCCCAGTTCGGCGCCGTGGACGAGTCCCGGTTGTCATCGTTGCGCGCCGTCGACTTCCGAGGCAGCGGCGCCAGCACGGCCGGCCCTTGCTGACGACGCGGCGGCGCATCCGAGCGGCGGCGCTCCTTGTCCACCGCCATCAGCTCCGCCCGGAACGCCTCCGCGTTGGCGGGCCGGTCATCCGGGCTCTTCGAGAGCGTGCGGAGGATGAGCCGCTCCATGGCCGGGGAGATGCGCGCCTCGGGGCGGCGCCGCGTGGGAGGCGGCGGCTCCTCGGTGAGGTGCTTGGTGGCGAAGCCCACCGCCGAGTCCGACTCGAACGGCAGGAGCCCCGTCATGAGCTGGTAGAGGATGACGCCCACCGCGTACAGGTCCGAGCGGTGGTCCAGCGTCGCGCCCCGCGCCTGCTCCGGCGACATGTACTCGGGCGTGCCGCAGACGAAGCCCGCGCGGGTGAGCGCCGGCCCATCGTCCGTGGAGTCGGTGATCTTCGCGATGCCGAAGTCGAGCACCTTGACGAAGTCAGGCTCGTTGCGGCGCTGCTCCACCATGATGTTCTCGGGCTTCAGGTCCCGGTGGATGACGCCCGCGCCATGTGCATCCGAGAGCGCGCCGAGCACCTGGCTCACGATGCGCACCACGCGCCCCTCGCCGAGGGGCCACTCGCGGCTGAGAATCTGGTGCAGGTCCTGCCCCGCCACGTACTCCATGGCGATGAAGAGCGCGCCGTCCTCGGCCTGACCGAAGTCCAGCACGCTGATGGAGTTGCGGTGGTTGAGGCGGCTGGCGGCCTTGGCCTCGCGCTGGAAGCGCGCCACGGTGCGCTCGTCGGACAGGAGCGTGTGCCGGAGCACCTTCAGCACCACGACCTTGTCGAGCGATATCTGCCGGGCGCGGAACACCTTGCCCATGCCGCCCTCGCCAATGAGGGCTTCGACCCGGTATTTCTGGGCAATCGTCATGCCGACGTAGTCGTCAGCATCCGGCGTGCGCACGAGGGTCGCGCCGCATGCCGGGCAGAAACGGGAGGATTCTTGGGCGTCAGCGCCGCAGGAGGGGCAGTGCAAGTCAAACGTCCCCGAAGGGTGGGGTCGGAAGTTCACCACGGCGCTCGGGTGCGGAGCAAGCCGCGCGCAAGACGAGCAACCCAGGCCCGCCCCTGGTAGAAACGCGAAGCCCCATGGAAGCGATGGAATACTGCCCCCGCTGCGACACCGAGAACCCCCGGGATGCCACTGTCTGCCGAGCGTGCGGCTCGCCGCTGCGCTCCGGGACGATGGTCATGGCCGTGGCCAGCCTGTCCTCGCGCCCCCAGGTCTCCATCCGCGTCGTGCGGGCGGACGGGGGGCCCGAGTCCGTCGTCCGCATGCTGCGCGACACCCTCACCTGCGGCCAGCAGGGGGAGATCCCGCTCCCGGATGACCCCTTCATCATGCCCGTCCAGATGCGCTTCTTCTTCTCCGGCTCCCGGCTGGCCGTGGAGGACGTGGGCGGCGCCAACGGCGTCTTCGTCCGCCTGCGCCAGGAGCGGGAGGTCTCCCCCGGAGGCGAGCTGCGCCTGGGACGCCAGCGGCTGGTGCTGGAGCCCATCCCCACCGCCACCCAGGGCCCTGGCGGCACCCAGGTCTGGGGCTCGCCGGATCCCGGCTACCGCCTGAGGCTCATCCAGATTCTGGAGGGAGGACTTCGGGGCGCGGCCTATCCGCTGCGCGAGGGCGACAACCTGCTGGGACGCGAGCAGGGCGACCTCACCTTCCCCACCGACGGCTTCGTCTCCGGCCGCCATGCGGTGCTGCAGGTTCGCCAGGACCGGCTGACGGTGCGGGACGTGGGTTCGTCCAACGGCACCTTCATTCGGCTGGCGGGGCCGACCTTCGTCGACAACGGCGACCACTACCTCATCGGCCGTCAGTTGCTTCGCGTGGAGATTCAGGCGCCGCTGGCTTGAAGCAGCGCCCTCCCGTCCGCACTCCCGGGCCGCACGGGCTTCCCCGCGCGGCACCGGGCCCCCACGGCCATCAGCCGTAGGACTTCTCCTTCTTCTCCTGCTCCTCCTTGCAGCGGATGCAGAGCGTCGTCACGGGACGCGCCTCCAACCGCTTGGGGGAGATGTCCTCCTCGCAACGCTCACAGACGCCGAACGTCCCGTCTTCGATACGCGCCAGCGCCCGATCAATCTTCTGCAGCAGGAACTTCTCCCGGTCCCGGAGCCGGAAGACCATGGACTGCGCATATTCGGAAGATGCCAGGTCAATCTCGTCGGGGAGGTCATCCGTGTCGAAACTCGACTCCTCCACCAGGGTCTTCTTGGCGCTCTCGAGCAGGCTCGTCTTGCTGTCCTCGAGCATCTTCTTGTAACGCTTGAGATCTTTCTGGTTCACAGCCTTCGCTCCAGTACGCGAGGGTTTTTGGGCCCTGTCCCCCAAAAAAAGGGCCCGAAAGCTTTATTCATGGGGCCGTCGGTGTCAAGCTGACCCGGTCTCGAACTGCGGGCGAAGGGAGGGGCGTATGAGTGAGAACACGAAGTTTGATCGAGAATTCCTTCGCTCGGCCCTCTCCCTGGCCGCCAAGAGCGATGTGGATCATTTCCTCTACATCTGTGACACGCCCATCCCTCCCGAGGAGCTCCGGGGGCGGCCTGCTCGCAAGAAGCTCGTGTACGCGGTGACGCTGGACAAGCTCGCGCAGGAGCACCAGCAGCGAAAAGTCCGCGCACTGGTGATTCCAGCGTACGACTACTCCCGCACCGAGCGAGTGAAGGTGGCGCTCGTGTCCGCGCTCTCCCAGGGCGCATTCAAGGAGGGCGACCTGGTGCTCTGCATGACGGGCCGCGTGGGTCGTGCTCCTGACACGCTGATGCAGATGCGAATCGGTGGCTCGCTCGATGACCGGCTCGCCATCGAGGGCGTGAAGCTGGGCGAGGAGTTCAACTCGCAGGTGGTGGACGCGCTCATCCAGCTCGCGCTCCAGATTGGCCAGGAGGGCTTCGAGGGTCATCCCATCGGCACCATCATCACCATCGGCGACCACACGACGGTGCTCGAGAAGAGCCGGCAGATGACCATCAATCCGTTCCAGGGCCTGTCCGAGGCGGAGCGGAACGTGCTGGACCCGAAGATTCGCGAGGCCATCAAGAACTTCTCCGTGCTGGATGGCGCCTTCGTCATCCGCGAGGACGGCGTGGTGCTCGCCGCCGGGCGCTACCTGTCCGCCGCGGACGAGGCCGTGAAGATTCCGCTCGGCCTGGGCGCGCGTCATGCGGCCGCGGCCGGCATCACCTCCACCACGCACAGCATCGCGCTGGTGGTGAGCCAGACGTCCGGAGCGGTGCGGCTGTTCAAGGGTGGAAACATCGTCCTCGAGCTGCACCAGACGGCGCGCCGCACCTGAGCGGTCGCCGTCAGTCCGTCTTCTCGCGAAGCTCGTCGCGGTAGACTTCCGCCAGGGCATGGGCGCGCTCCACTTCGTCACGGGCCGCGTCCACGACCAGCGCCTGTTCGAAGCGGGCCACCCGCTCCTTCAGCGTGTCCGTGATGATGCCGCCCAAGGTGAGGCGCGCGGAGGCGCTCTCCCGCTCACGGCGCAGCTCCTCCACGCGTTCGCCCAGCTCCCCCGCCGCCTCCAGCAACAGTTGGCTGTCGGACTCGGCGCGGCTCAGCGCTTCGCGAGTCGACGTGAGCTGCGCGTCCGCCTGGACGCGGTCCTTCTCGAGCACCGAGGAGGCCTTGGCATCCCCTCGAGACAAGGCCGTGGCGCGGCGGGAGTCGATGTCGCTCAGCTTGCGCGAGCAGCGCTCCAGCGAGCGGGAGAGGTCCCCCTTGAGCGCCAGCAGCGTGGCGGCGGACTTGCGCATCTCCGCGGCCTGGCGTTCGAGGTTCTCGAGCAGCTCGTCGAAGGCGGCCAGCGGGTCCGCGGACCGGGGGCGCTCCTTCTTGCGTTTCCAGAGGCCGAAGAACATGACGTGCCCGGAGCCTAACCGAAGGGCCGGCACAACAGCCGCACACGAGACAAGGCGTCCTCCACCGACGGTCCTCCCACGGACAACGCGGAGAGGTAGCGCGCGGGGGTCAGCCCATACACCGTCAGCAAGTGTTGAAGGAGCACCACGCTCTCCGTGGCGCGCTTGTCCGTGGGCGCCAGGGATGCGGCCTCCGCCAGCGCTCCGAGAATGTCCGCCACGCGGCTGAGCTCATCCTGGCTCGGGGCCTGCGCCCCCGGCTGTCGGACGAGGGCCTCGGGGAAGAGCGCCTCGAACGACGCATCCACCGCGACGGGGGCGGAGGTGGCGCGGCCTCCAGCCACGGCCTCGAGCGCCTCCAGATGCGGGGCGAGCTGCTCCAGCGCCTCGGACGTGGTGGGCACATCCCGAGGGAGCAGCGTGCGCCAGGGCGTGTCGAACTCGGTGCGCGCCCACTGAATCTCCTCGTCGGAGAGGTGGTGGTAGAAGGCGCGGACGCCGGAGGCTCGCTGCTCCCGGATGAGCGAGCGCAGGTCCGGGTTCTCCTCTCCCAACGAGATGAAGCTCAGCGCGATATCCAGCGAGCCCATGGGCGCGCGGGTGCGGCGGATGAGGTCCAGGTCCACGCGGTCCTCGCCATCCGTGACGAGCACGACGGTGGCCCGCGCGAGGTACGGGTCCCTCCCCTGCGCCGCGCGGATGGAGTCGAAGGCGGACATCAGCGCCAACGAGATGTCCGTCTGGCCCTCCGCGGGAGAGTCCCGGAAGAGGCGCTCGATCTGCCGGGTGGCCTCGGCGGCGGTGTCCACGCGGGCGAGCTCCGTGGGCACGTCGTTGAAGAAGCTGAAGTAGAGCGGGTCGAACACCTCGCCTCGGCGAGCCTTGACGCGCAGGTTGTTCAGTTCGGCGATGATGAGGGCATCCCGGAAGCGGGCGCGGACTCCATGCATGGAACCGGACGCGTCGCAGACGTAGACCCGAACCGCGGTGCGCTTCACCTTCTTGCGCTCGGGGGGCGGAGCGTCCTCCACGTAGGCGCGCACGAGCTGGCGGTTGGCGGCGAGGTCTCGCAGCAGCATGCGCGGGTCCGTCAGCACGAAGTTGTTCACCTCGTGCAGGCCGCCCGTCGTCTCGAAGGTCATCGTCTGCGTGGGATAGGGCACACGCCTCGACACGGGCTTCGAGACCTGGGTCTCCGCGAGGACGATCTCCTCGGTGAGCGCGTCCTCCACATCGAAGTACCGGGCACAGCCCTCCGCCAGCTCGAAGGTCGCCAGTTGCTCGGGCCGGAGTGAGAAGGCCAGGTCGGTCAGGAGCTCCTCGGGACGCGGGGCGGCGGCCTCGGGACGCGCCTCTCCTCCGGGCTCGCCGAACCAGCGGGACAGGGCATCGCGCTCGGCGTGCTCGACCAGGGACGTCAATCGCTCCTGGGCGGGGAGCAGCGGCTCCAGGGCGCCGCGCGCCGCCTGGGCCAACTCCACGTCTCCAGCCTCGAGCGCGCGCTCGTAGAGTCCTCGCAGCGAGCGGTACGCGGCCCGAGGGTCCGTCTTCGCGGAGTGGCGCACGTGCCGCATGAGCTCGTCGAGGGAGCGCACGGCGGGCACCGCGCGAATCCGCTCGCGCCCTTCCGCCACTTCGCGACGAAGGGGCAGGCCCCGGTCCCGATCATGGTCGGCGCCCAGTCGCAGCAACATCTCGTGCGCCAGGTCCAGGTCCCGCCGCTTCTGCAGCACATCCAGGACGTTGAGGCGGGCACGCAGCGCGAAGAACTCGGCCACGGCCATCCGGGCACTCGTCGGCGCGCGGTAGCGTGGTGCCATGGCGGGCCGCTCGTAGACGATGAAGTCCTCGTCGTCGTCGACCGAATCGAGCTGAGGACGCGCGAAGAGGTCCGCCACCTTCACGGCGCGAGCAAGCTGCACGAACGCCCGCTCGAGCACCGTGAGCGCGCCCGGAGGCATCGCCCCCGCGCGCCAGGACCGCTCGACGCGCGCCACGCATTCCTCGAACTCCTCGAGCGCCTGGCCAGCACGGGCCTGAAGTCCCTGTGACAGGGTGCCCGCGAGTCCCCGCCGCGCCCCCAACGTGCGCAGCAACTGTGCATCCGCGGAGGTATGCACGCCCACGCGGTCCAGGTCACGGTGCAACGACGTGAGCACGGGCAGGGCAAGGTCTCCCGGCCCCGCCACCTTGCGCCCGAATGACCACCAACGCCTCGCCGCCGCCGAGGGCGGAGGTTCCCGAAGTGAGTCCAGGCGTCGTCGCAGCTCCGTGAGCTGGCGGGAGAGCATGCTCAGCCGTCCCTCTCCGCGCTGGCCAGGCGGACCGTGCTCATGCGGCGGACCGCCGCTCCAGCACCTGCCGACTGTAGCGTCCGAAGTCCTCCTCGATGCCGTGAAGCTGGGCCTCCAGCCGCTGCGCGTTCGTCCCCACTTCCCCTGGAATCGCCGCGACCAACGCCACCACGCCTCGCAGCCGAACGAGCTCCCCTTCCTTCAGGGCCAGCAACGGGAACCGGCTGCGCACGAGCCGATCCACCGTGCGCTCCACCTCGGCGCGCTCCGCGAGCGACTCGGGGGCGGGCAACGCGGTGAGGAGCTGGGTCAACCACCCGCGCAGATACTTGACGCGAGCCTGGAGGAACGTGAACTCGACTTGCGCCACCGCCGCGCGAGCCTCCTCGGAGAAGAACGTCGAAGCAGCTTGAGACCGCGCGAACGCGAGCTGCCCCTCCAGGCCTTGGAGCGCCGCGAGCTCGCCGTCCGGAGTCTTCGTCGAGAGTGTCCCCCGGTAGAAGAGATAGGCGTCACCGCTGAAGACGGAAGCCGTCGCGGGAGGGGGGCCGACGTCTTCCCGGCCCAGGCGTCGGGCGTGCTCTTGCAGTCGGCCGTCGATGATGCCGTGGCATTCGCCCATGACCACGTCCACGGGGAGCCCCTCGCGACGCAGGTTCTCCGCCACGGCCTGGACCGCGCGCCCGTACTGGTCGATGCGCTCGAAGGGCGTGGAGGACAGGACCTCCCGCGCATAGGCGAGCCCCAAGGGCAGCAGCAGCTCCTGCTTGAAGCTCGGCTGCGAGGGGTCCAAGGCCATGAGCGACTGCTCCAGCTGCGACAACCGCCGCGAGTCCGCGGCCAGGGTCTCCAGTGGCTCCTTGCGCCCCTTCGGCGTCGCCCCCTGGAAGGCGACCGTCGCCCGGCGCCTGACAGCGCCCACCACCCGCTTGCGGACCGCGGCCTCGGCGGTGCGCAGCCGGTCCACGGAGGCAGGTGCTCCCTCGACCAGGATCCCCACCAGGTCGGCCGACCGCGACAGCTCCTCTTCCAGGTTGTCGGCGAGACCGACCAGCCCCTCCAGCTTGAGGGCGTCGTCGAAGTCGGCGCTCTCCGCGCTCAGGGCAATCATCTCCACCGCCGTCTCGAGGAACCGGGCGATGGCCTCACTCAGCGGCACGAAGCCAGGCTTCAGCTCGGGGATGACCCGGCACAGGTCCAGCACCTCATGGAAGGACGCCAACAGGGACAACCCGCTCCGCCCCTCGGTCTGCCCCGCCATCCCCCGCGCGAGTCGCTGGTCCATCGCCGCCACCAGCCCACGAGCGACGCCCAACAAAGGGGCGCGGTTCTGCGCGTGCCGAGGCCCTGGCACCAGCTTGGACATCAGCCCCCGAGCGGAGGTGGACGCCAGGGAGGGCTGCCAGCTGCGCGAGAGCGCGTCGACCACGGCGGCCTCGTCCGTGATGCCCAACTCATGGGCCTCCCGCTCCTGGCTGCCTCCCAGCTCCTGACGAACCTTGGTGATGACCTCGTCGAACGTGCGCTGCTCCAACCGGACGATTTCGAGCTGCGCGCGCTCCCTCGGGTCCACCACCGACTTGAGCAGTGCGTCCGTCTCGGCCGAGGGCGGCCCGCCGAGGAGGAAGAACCAGCGCAGCGCATCCAGGTCCTCCACGGAGGCTTCCAGCGGGCGCTCCGGTCGACGGTAGATCTGGTCTCGCACCACCGCCGCCTTCAGCGCCCACAGCGCCTTCACCACCGAGCGCTGCGAGAAGTACTTCGTCGGCACGTAGTCGGGCAGCTTGGAGACCTGCGCCGTCAAGGCGCGCTCCACCCCATCCGCCAACATCTCGACGCCCTCCAACACGGGCCCCGGCACCTTCACCCGGGCGACTGCGTCCTGGAGCAGGTCCAGCTGCTGGACCGACAACGGAGCGCGCAGGTCCGCCCGGGCCCCATGCGCGAAGCGCTGCAACATGGCGGCGCGGCTCTCCTTCCGAGCGAAGGACTTGGGCACGAAGGAGATGAAGCTCAGCCGGTCGGCGAAGGCCAACAGCAGCTCGGGAGAGCGGGCCAGCACCTCCGAGAGGTACCGGTTGCTCGTCATGACGACGCACTCGGTGCGCCCTGTCGTCACCCGCCGGCCGTGCTTGAGCTCGCGCTCGAACAGAACGTTGAGGATGGAGCGCAGCAACATGTCCCGGCCGTCGAAGATCTCATCGAGGAAGGCGTGCTGTGAGCCCAGCATGCCCTCGTCGGTGAGGTACTCGGTGCGCCCCGTCTCCGTCAGGACCTTGAAGTCCACCGGCCCCAACAGGTCCGTCTGCACGGTGGACTCGGCGAGCTGCTTGGAGAACAGCGAGGGCAGTCCCGTCTGCTCGTCGATGATGCGCCCCAGGACGGCGCTGGCGATGGCGCTCTTGGCCGTCCCTGGCGGCCCCACCACCAGCACATGCTCCCGACTCAGCAGCGCCAGCTCGAGCTGCGTGAAGAGCGTCTCTCTCTCCAGGTAGACATCCCGCAGCTCGTTGAAGAAATGGCGAAAGGCCCGAGCGGCGTGGAGGTACGGGGGCGGATGTGATTGCACGGACAATCCGTTAAGAGCGGGGTTGGCGGCATGCTACCCGCCGACCTTCCCTTATTTGAAGTGGACCGCGCACCCGGCATCCGAGCAGTTCCGTCCTGCAATCTTGAACCGGTAGCGGGCGATGGCCCCATAGAGGACGTCCGCGAGCTGGCGAAGCCCTGGGACGTAGTACACGTAGAGCAACCGGCCCAGGGGATGCCGGCCCAGGGCACGGACGATGGCCTCGGCCCCCTCCAGCACCCGTCCGTCCGCCTGCACCAGTTGCATCGCCTTCTCGCAGCGCTCCGGGCTGATTCCCGGAAAGGCCTCCAGCACGCCGTCGTCCCGGAAGGAGCGCAGCTCCGTCCCACGGCCGCCCAGCAGCCGCTTGAACTCCCGGGCCGCGCCGCTGCAGATGCGGCAGTGCCCGTCGTAGAGGAGTACGTCGTGTCCCGGCGGTGTCGTCATCAGCAGCGCCATCCGCATCACCTCCACCCTGGGTTCTATGTCAACGGGAGACGAGCGTGTCATGGAGATGTGCATGCACGGAGCGCCAGATGTCATGCTGCCGCTCGATGGGGTCCAGCAGCTTGAGTCCCACGGACGTCGCCGGTGAGCTGCCCTGGAAGGCGGAGTACTGACGCAGCCGGGTCCCCCCTGCCCCATCGTCCTCGAAGACAAAACGGTTGGTCCCTCTCAGCGGGTGACCGTCCATCGTCGTGATGTGCACCGTGTTCGTCGCGGGCTCCAACCGGAACGACACGGGCGCCCAGACCGGAGGCGGCCCCTTCTCCTCCAGGAAGACCTTGGCCCCTTCCGTCAGGGCACCGATGGAGGGCTTGAGGCTGATGCCGGCGGACTCGAACACCGCGCCAGGATTGCCCACGAAGTAGGCCCAGGCCGCCTCGGGAGCGACACCTGGAAGCGCGCTGGTGTAGTCCGTCAGCGAGGTGGGGGCACCCACGATGGGCGCGTTGGGCTCGAGCAGGCGCAGGTGCCCTCGTGCATAGGCATCCACGTATCGACCGCCCCCCATCACCATGCTCGCGGCGGCCGCTTCCGACTGGGCCAGCGTGAAGGCCCCCTGTCGCATCTGCTCCCGCACGCTGCCGGTAGGCCGCGGCGGAAAGGAGCCCCCCACCGCGAAGTCGAAATCGTTCGACGCCCCCGTCAGCGGTCCACGCTGGAGGCCCGGAACGGCTGCGGGGCTCCTCGCCCCCGACGGAGCCCCCTGGAAGACCTCCAGCGTGTCCGAGGCACGAGCCGGAGAGCGACTGACGAGTGCGCCTTCCGGAGGGGCTGCCGAGGAATCCGTCTCGACAAGCGCGGACGTGGACGAGGACAGCGGGGATGCGCCACGGGACATGCAAGCACCTCTCACGACACAGTGGAGCCCAAGCCCACTGCACCCTCGCGGCCAGCCCCGTTCCCTCTCCCATCAACCCCTTGCCGCCCCCCCAGGTCTCACCTCGCGTACGGACATCCCGGCGCGCGGAAGGTGAAGCCCTGAAGCCCGCAATGCAGAAGGGCCGGTCCCCCGCGTGAAGCGGAGCACCGGCCCTTCCTCTTCAGCACCTGGGCCTCACGGCCCCAGCACTACGACTGGCGGAACTCGGCGTCCACCACGTCGTCCTTCTTCGCGCCCGGCTGAGCCCCGGGAGCAGCACCCGGAGGCGGCTCGCCGCCAGCGCCCGGCGCGCCACCGGTCGCCTTGTACATCTCCTCGGCGGCCTTGTAGCTGGCGGCCTGGAGCTTATCGAGGGCGGCCTTGATGGCGGCCTTGTCCTGCCCCTCGCGGACCTTGTTCAGCTCGGCGACGGCCTCCTCGAGGGACTTCGCTACATCCGCGGAGAGCTTGTCCTTGTTCTCCTTGATGAGCTTCTCGGCCGCGTAGGACTGAGCCTCCGCCTGGTTCTTCATCTCCACCAGCTCGCGGCGCTCCTTGTCAGCCGCCTCGTTCGAGCGGGCGTCGGCGACCATCTTCTCCACCTCGTCCTTCGCCAGACCGGACGAGTGCGTGATGGTGACCTTCTGCTCCTTGCCCGTGGCCTTGTCCTTGGCGCTGACGTTGAGGATGCCGTTGGCGTCGAGGTCGAACGTCACCTCGATCTGCGGCACACCGCGCGGCGCCGGCGGCAGACCCGTCAGGTGGAAGCGACCCAGGCTCCGGTTGTCGTTGGCCATCTCGCGCTCGCCCTGGAGCACGTGGATCTCCACCTGCGACTGGCCATCCGTGGCCGTGGAGAACGTCTCCGACTTGCGCGTGGGGATGGTGGTGTTGCGCTCGATGAGCTTGGTCATCACCCCGCCCAACGTCTCGACGCCCAGGCTCAGCGGCGTCACGTCCAGCAGGAGGATGTCCTTGACCTCGCCGGAGAGCACACCGGCCTGCACCGCCGCGCCCACCGCGACGACCTCGTCCGGGTTCACCGAGCGGTTCGGCTCCTTGCCGAACAGCCGCGACACCGCCGCCTGCACCGCCGGAATGCGCGTGGTTCCGCCCACGAGCACGACCTCGTTGAGGTCCTTCAGGTCCACGCCCGAGTCCTTCAGGCACTTGCGGCACGGCTCCAGCGAGCGCTCGACGAGGTCGTCGATCATCGCCTCGAACTTCGCGCGCGTGAGCTTCAGGTTGAGGTGCTTGGGACCGGACGCGTCCGCCGTGAGGAACGGCAGGTTGATGTCCGTCTCCATCGCGCTCGACAGCTCGATCTTCGCCTTCTCCGCCGCCTCCTTCAGGCGCTGGAGGACCATCTTGTCCTTGCTGAGGTCGAGCCCGGTGTCCTTCTTGAACTCGGCGATCAGCCAATCCATGATCCGCTGGTCGATGTTGTCACCGCCCAGGTGCGTGTCGCCGTTGGTCGCGAGCACGTCGACCACGTTCTCACCCACCTCCAGGATGGAGATGTCGAACGTGCCGCCGCCGAAGTCATAGACGGCGATCTTCTCGTCCTTCTTCTTGTCCAGGCCGTACGCGAGCGCCGCCGCCGTCGGCTCGTTCACGATGCGCCGCACCGTGAGGCCCGCGATTTCACCCGCGTCCTTCGTGGCCTGGCGCTGGGCGTCGTTGAAGTACGCCGGGACGGTGATGACCGCCTCCGTCACCTTCTCACCGAGGTAGTTCTCCGCCGCCCGCTTCAGCTTCAGCAGCACCTGCGCGCTGATCTCCGGCGCGCTGAACTGCTTGCCGTCGAGCTCCACGCGCGCATCGCCGTTCGGTCCCCGGGCAACCTTGTAGGGGACCAGCTTGGCCTCCTCACCGACCTCGTCGGCCCGCCGACCCATGAAGCGCTTGATGGAGTAGATGGTGCGCTCGGGGTTGGTGATCGCCTGGCGCTTCGCCACCTGGCCGACCAGGCGCTCGCCGTCCTTCGTGAACGCGACCACCGAGGGCGTGATGCGGCTGCCTTCCTCGTTGACGATGACCTTGGGCTCGCGACCCTCCATGATCGCCACCACGCTGTTCGTGGTGCCCAGGTCGATCCCAATAATCTTGCCCACGGTTCGTATCCTCCGGAAATGACTGCGTTTTCTGCGAAAGCTCCTGATGTATGCCCAACGTAACCACCCCCCCCTTCATGTCAAACCGGGAGGTGTTGTCAGGCGCTCCTGGCCAAAGGTGGTGCTCGTCAGTGCGTAGCGCAGTGCGCACAAGGCCGTCTGCCGCGTCACGCCGCCGCCACCTTCACGGCACGGGTGCGTAACGGGCTCTACACCGCCGTCACCCCGCGGTAGCAACCTGGCGGACATTCCGGCGGCAGCCAACGCTTCATCCCCTTGAAATAACAGGCCCCAAGCCCGCTGACGCCCCGCGTCAGCCGTTGGCAATAAAAGTGCATTTCAGGCCGGCGTCGATGACGGGTCCCCCCACCCGCACCTACCCTGGAGCCTGCCCCATGCTGGTTCAGCCCTTGCGTTCTCCGGAGCTCCGCCGTTCCCCCTCGGCGGACGTCTCGGCGGAGCCGAAGGTCGCGGTCCTGCTCAACGCGAACGCCCGCAAGGTGGACGCCCGGGTGGTGAAGTCGCTGTCGCACGTCGTGCCGGAGCAGGACCTGTTCCTCTCCCGCTCGCCCCTTGACGGTCGCCGCATCGCCCAGACGGTGCTGGAGCGCGGCTACCCGATGGTCTTCACCGGCGGCGGCGACGGCACGTTCATGGGCTTCGTGAACGAGGTGCTCCAGCAGGTCGGCCCTCGAGGCCGCTTCGCTGGCCAGCAGGCGCCCCGCTTCGGCATCCTCAAGCTGGGCACGGGCAATGGAATCGCCGCCCACGTCAACGCCTCCGGCACCCGGGGCGACGGCATCCTCAACGACGTGCTGCGCGCCCGGACGGGGGAAATCCCGGGCTTCCGCCCCATGGACCTGCTGATGGTGGATGGTCAGCGCGCGCCCTTCGCGGGCCTGGGCGTCGATGGCAAGGTGCTCAACGACTACATCTGGGTGAAGGAGAACCTGGGCAAGGGCCTGCTCAAGAGCGTCCTCTCGGGCAGCGGGGGCTACTTCTCCGCCGTGGCCTGCAAGACGGTGCCGCACTACCTGACGAACTCCACCTGGGTCGAGTGCGAGGTCGTCAACGGGCAGGCCGGCGAGGCGTACCGGCTGGGCGCGGATGGGCAGCCCGTGGGCGAGCCCATTGCCCCGGGCGAGCTGCTCTTCCGGGGCAAGCTGATGATGGCCGCCGCGGGGACCATGCCCTTCTACGGCTATGGCTTCCGCATGTTCCCGTTCGCGTGTGGGCGGCGGGGCTTCATGCAGTTGCGGCTGGGCCAGGTGACGCCGACACAGGTGCTGGCCAACCTGCCCCGCTTGTGGAACGGCCGCTGGTTCCCGGAAGGCCTCCACGACTTCCACGTCCGCGACGCCACCATCCGCTTCGCGCGCCCCATGCCGTTCCAGGTCGGCGGCGATGCGGCCGGGTACCGCGACGAGGTCTCCCTGTCCGTGGCACCCGACTCCATCGAGCTCGTCGACTTCAACGGCGCGCTGAACTGAGCGGAGCCGAGGGGCGGGCCCTTCCCGCCCCCCTCGCTCAGCCCCTGTCGCGCGAGGCCGGAGGCTTCTCTCCCGGCTCCTTGCGACGTCCCACCAGGAACGAATAGCTGACGCTGGCCTTGCCGTTGCTCTCGCGGTGCAGCGCCAGCTCTTCGCGAAGCGCGGAGGCCTGAGCGCCCGACGTCGGCCGCAGGCTCGCCTCGACTTCGCGGTAGTAGTCGTCGAGCTCCGAGTCGTGCAGCGTCTCGGCCGACTCCGGCTCGAAGCCACCCAGCTCCAGGGACTGGAGCATCTCGCGGGGCAGCAACAGCGGCGCCCCCAGCCGACGCTCCCAGAGCTCGCCCGCGGCCTTGGGAAGGACCCGCCCCACCCTCACGGGGAACGTCATCCCCAGCCGGCCTCGCCGCGCCAGCAAGGGCCGCAGGTTCGCCAGCGTCGCACGCAGGGAGTAGAGCACCCGGCCCTGGATGAGGATGGCGTCCAGCCAGCCGTCCGAGAAACCGAGGGCATCCCACGTCACGCGCCGGGCCTCGATGCGGTCCGACAGCCCCTGATGACGAACCTTGTCTCGAAGGGTCGCGACCTGGGCTTCGTCGGTGTCCGCGGCGATGACGGTGCAGCCCATCTCCCGGGCCAGCACCAGCGCGGCGCTCGCGTCACCTCCACACCCGAGCACCAGCACGCGAGAGCCCGGCTCCAGTTGGGCCACCTTGGCGAAGCGCCGGGTTGCGTCGTCGGAACTGAACGCACGCCGGGCGTCCGCGGGGTGGTACAGCGGAAAGGACTCGGCCGGGCTCATAGGTTCCTCATATATCCAACCCCGGAGTGACTTCCAGAGACGGGGCGGGCTCCCCACCCGAGGGAGAAGCCCCCGCGCACCTGGCTTCACAGGTAGTAGATGACGCGAGGGTCTTTGTGGAGCTGGTCGTAGATGCCGCGCCGTTGCTCCTCGGACAGCAGGTAGACCGACACGCTCAACGACACGTAGTTGCCCTTGCTGCTGGGCTGCTCGTGGATGGAGTCCGGGGAGATTTCGGAGCCCATCAGCTTCCGGAACAAGTCCCGCACGTGCTCCGCGAACCCGGAGTCCTTCTTGCCCATGACCTTGAAGGTATAGACCGAGGGGTACTCGATGAGGGGCTTCTTCTCCGCGTCTTCCGAGGGGGTGTCTCCGGGTCCGTCCTTCTTCATGTCACGTCTCTTTGCTCCGGCGCGCGGGGGCGGGCTAGAGCAGGTTGGCGGCGAGCTCGGCCAGGGCGCTGCGCTCGCCCTTGGCCATGGAGATGTGCGCGGCGATCTTCTCGCTCTTGAAGCGATTGACCACGTGCACCAGGCCGTTGTTGGTCGAATCCACGTAGGGGTTGTCGATCTGGAACGGGTCCCCCGTGAGGATGATCTTCGTGTTGTCGCCCACGCGGGTGATGATGGTCTTCACCTCGTGGGGGGTGAGGTTCTGCGCTTCGTCCACGATGATGAACTGGTTGGGGATGCTCCGGCCGCGGATGTACGTGAGCGGCTCGATTTCCATCAGCCCCAGGTCCAACAGCTCGTGGTAGCCGCGTCCGGCCTTCTTGTCCGCGCGGCTGAGGTTCATCAAGAACTCCACGTTGTCGAAGATGGGCTGCATCCAGGGGTTGAGCTTCTCCTCGACGCTCCCGGGCAGATACCCGATGTCCCGCCCCAGGGGGAAGATGGGTCTGCTCACCAGGAGCTTTTGGTAGAGGTTCTCCTCGGTCACCTTCTGGAGGCCCGCGGCGATGGCCAGCAGCGTCTTGCCCGTACCCGCCTTGCCGACGATGGTCACCAGCTTGATGTCGTCATTGAGCAGCAGGTCCAGACAGAAGGCCTGCTCCATGTTGCGCGGACGGATGCCCCAGGTGCCTTCCTTGCTCTGCCGCAGCAGGGGCACCACGCGGTTCTTGAGGCCGTGCAGGCGCCCCATCGCGGTGTGTGAGGGGTTCGTCTCGTCCTTGAGCAGCACGAGCTGGTTGGGGAAGAGCGTGTCCACGTCCGGCAGCTCCACCTCCGCGCCGGGCTTGTACATCTGGTCCACCAGCGCCTTGGGGACGAGCCGCTCGGTGAAGCCGGTGTACAGCTCGGTGATCTCCACCCGCTCCGTGTCGTAGTCCTCGGCGACGAGGCCCAGCGCGTCGGCGCGGATGCGCAGGTTGGTGTCCTTCGTGATGAAGACCGCCTGCGTGTCCGGCTCCTGCTCCATCAGGTCGATGGCCACCGCGAGGATGCGGTTGTCCATCAGGTTGCTGTCCGCCATCGACAAGGGCAGGTCGCGCTCGGTGAAGCACACGCGCAACATTCCGCCCCGAGGCAGCGGCACGCCCTCCTTGAGCGAGCCCTCCGCGCGGAAGCCGTCCAGGTAGCGCGCGACCAGCCGGGCGTTGCGGCCCAGCTCCGAGAGGTCGCGTTTGAACTGGTCGATCTCCTCGATGACGTAGATGGGGATGATGACGTTGTTGTCCTCGAAGCCGTAGATGCTGCGCGGATCGTGGAGGAGGACGTTGGTGTCGAGGATGAAGTTCTTTCGCATCGTGGGTTGCGCGACCTGATTGGTTCGGGTGCGACCGCTGGGGACCGTGCGACGTGGATGAGCCTGACGCCCACTCCAATATAGACAGGGGCTCCCACGGAAGCAGCCAGGTTGACGCCTTCCGTGCCCGCTGTTGGAAACCCCACGCCCGGGCCCCACACCGAGGGCCCTCCGGTGGCCGGCCCGGATACCCGCGCGTGACGCGCCTGGAACAGAGGGCGATCAGTGCGCGAGGACCGGGGCGAGCGGGTCGTAGCCCAGCAGGTCCGCCAACCGCTCGGGCGGGGGCCCCGGAGGCATGCGCTCCCAGGGAAAGCGCTGGCGGAGTGCTTCCTCGTCGAGCGTGAGCAACCGCCGGCCCATCTTCTCGCGGCCCTCGAGCCACTTCTTCATCTCGAATGCGTCACGCAGCCTGGGGCTGAAGGGGGCGAGCATGGGCATGGGGATGAAGGGGACGTGTTGTCCCTCGGCGTCGCGCATGCAGCCGAGCTCCACCGCCCAGGCGACCAACCATCTGGGGCGCGAGTCTCCCGCATCCCGCAGCGCGAGGAAGCGCCCTTGAGCTTCGCCGTCGACGAAGAGGAAGCGCCGGTCGTAGACCGTGGCGGCGGCGTAGGTCGAGGGAGTGAGCGCGAGCCCCTCCGCGCCGATGCGACGGGCCATGAGCATGACCAGTTCCAGGAGGGGCGCGGAGAGCGCGAGGCCTGGGTGACTCTGGCCGGGCAGTGGAGGCCGGTGCCAGTCGAAGGAGCGACCCGGGTTCTGGAGCAGCAGCGCGTCCACGTACAGCAGAGGCACGGTGGCGAGCAGGCCGCCGAGGCCCACTTCGGCGCCGGTCGCCATGCGCAGCGAGATATCGGCGACGGGAGCATAGAAGCGGCGGCTCCAGAGGATGATGCGAGGGTGGAAGGGATCTTCCCCCTGGATGCGCAGCTCCATGGGGCCGACGCGTTCCTCCGCGCGCTGGAGGAGGCCATAGGCGCGCAGTCCCCGCTCCAGGCCCTGGTGGCTGTAGGTCCCGAAGAGAAGGCCCCCGCGAGTTTGCTGGGAGTCGCCGAGCCCCAGGTCTTCGAGTGAAAGCTCTTCGGGGTCGGGCGCGGCCAGGTCCGCCCCGCTGAGGCTCTGGAAGATGCGGCGGAAGCGGGGGTTGATGGGCAGCGTCCGAGGCATGCGGCCTCCTAGTCGTAGCGGATGTCGACGACGGTCAGTTCGATTTCGCCCCGAGGGCGGCGCACCTCGACGGTGTCACCGATGCCCTTGCGCAGGAGGGCGCGGCCGATGGGGGACTCCACGCTGATGCGACCTCCGGCGGCGTCAATCTCATCGGACCCGACAATCTGGTACGTGGTCCGGGCGCCGTCCTCGTCCTCGAGGGTGACGGTGGCGCCGAAGTAGACGCGTGCACGGTCACTCTGTTCAGAAGGTGTGACGATGGTGGCGGTATCGAGGCGTCGTTGGAGGAAGCGGATGCGGCGGTCGATTTCGCGCAGGCGCTTCTTGCCGTAGATGTACTCGGCGTTCTCGGAGCGGTCGCCCTGGGCGGCGGCGGCGGAGACCTCGGCGGTGACCTTGGGGCGCGCCTCGTTGAGCAGGCGGATGAGCTCGCGGTGCATCCGCTCGGCGCCCAGCCGGGTGAGGTAGCGGCGGAAGGGGGCCTTCTCATCACCCTCCTCTGCCTCCAGGTCGTCGAGCTCGTCCGGGGACAGGTCCTGGGCCATGAGGCTTGTATACAGCCGATGGCTGACGGCAGGAGGACGTCCCGCCGCCGACGATGCCTCGGTAAACAGGCAGGGCCGGCAACGTGCGCACTTTGCGTGCGCCTGGACTCCACCCAACCGTTGAAAAAGCTCAGCCCCGTAAGTGCCTTCTGATTCAGGCACTTACGGGGCTGCTCTAGTGTCCCCGACGGGATTCGAACCCGTGTTACCGGCTTGAAAGGCCAGCGTCCTGGGCCTCTAGACGACGGGGACGTCGTCACCTACATGAGTCGCGGGGGGATCGAACCCCCGACCCTCGGCTTAAAAGGCCGGTGCTCTACCATCTGAGCTAGCGACTCGCACTATTCTTTTGTTCAAAATCAGCAGCCGACCTCCCAAGCCCCGGAGGCAGGCGCTTCCTACCAGCACTTCAGCGCGCTTTCCACTGGCGAGAGCAGTGGCCCCTTCCTGACGTTGGTTCCACCACCTCTCGCCCCAGCACCCCACGTCCCCTTCGCCACCCACCACTCAGGGCCACGAGGTGAAGTGAGGATGACCGGACAAGGCACGTGCTCCACGCGGACTGCACGGCCCTCCGGTTCCAAGGGCGCGTTGCATGCCCGACGCTCATCGGCCCGCGTCCGGATGTCGCCGTTTCGACGCCCTCAAGAGCTCAGTCCCCAGGCCGGCATCGAGGCTCGAGAAGACTCTCAATGACATCCAGGGTTCCGCCGAACCGACCATGCGCGCGGTCATCGAAGTCGTACGTCTCAACTCCGCGAGACGTGCTCGGCGGGGCATCTCTTTCGAGAATCAATTCGACCGACCGATGAGTTCCGCCGCCTCGCGGAGTCTACGTGTTTGAAAGCGCGGCCCACGGAGCCTGAAGTCGAGTCCCCACACCCCTTCCGTGGGCGAAACACGCGCTGCCCGGACACTCTCGAGAGCACGCCATGACGACCCCTGCCAAGTCCCTCCTCGCCGCTGCGTTCCTGCTGTCCTCCTCCCTCTTCTCCCTGGGCTGCGGCTCCGACCCGAAGCCATCCCCCATCCCCGAAAACCAGACCACCGCCCCCGGCGCCTACGCCCAGGTGAACGGACTCAACCTCTACTACGAGACTCACGGCACGGGCCGCCCGCTCATCGTTCTCCACGGCGCGCTCTCGACCATCGACTCGATGCAGCCGTTCATCGCCGAGCTCGCCAAGACTCGCCAGGTCATCGCCGTCGAGCTCCAGGCCCACGGCCACACCGCCGACATCGACCGCCCCCTGCGCTTCGAAACCATGGCGGATGACATCGCCGCCCTCATGAAACATCTCAACATCGAGTCCGCCGATGTCTGCGGCTACTCCCTCGGCGGAGGTGTCGCGCTCCAGGTCGCCTTCCGCCACCCGCGGGCCGTTCGCAAGCTCGTGCTCATGTCCGCCACCTTCAAGAGCGACGCGTGGTTCCCGGAGAACCGAGCCATCATGGCCACGATGACGGGAGAGGCACTCGCGGGCTCACCCATGCACGAGGCCTACCTGCGCACCGCCCCGCGCCCCGAGGACTTCTCCATCCTCGTGTCCAAGATCAGCCACCTCCTCACCCAGGAGCCCTACGACTGGACCCAGGACGTGGCGGCCCTCAAGACGCCGACGCTCGTCATCTCCGGAGACTCGGACAGCCTCCCGCCGACGCACTCCGTGGAGATGTTTGGATTGCTCGGCGGCGGCAAGGCGGACGGCATGATGGCGGGTGTTCCCACCTCTCGCCTCGCCATCCTCCCAGGAACGACTCACTGGGACGCGGTGACTCGCGTCGACCTGCTCGTCCCGCTCATCCCGTCCTTCCTCGATGAGCAGCCGGCCTCGACGCCCTGACACACACCGCTGGACGAGATGGCGCAATCACATCTCGTCCAGCCCAACCCACTACCGCATCGCCTCCGTGGCGCCCTCCTCCAACAAGCGCCCCCACAACGACGTGTCATCCACCACCAGCCGCCCCGCGGACACTTGCACCTTCCGGTCCACCTGCGCCTTGCGGAACTGTCTCGCTGGAACCGTGGGCTGCTTCGGGTCCAGGTCATTCACAATCATCTGCTCCTGCACCCGAATCCCATCCGTCGCGAAGCTCAGTGCCGCCGTGTAGTCATACTTCCGCAGCCAGCGGCTCGGCAGTGAACGCGACGCCGTGCGGTTGAGCTGAATCATCGACGGGCTCGCACAGCCCCCGTTGGCCAACAGCAGCGGCTCGTTGATGAAGCGATTGCCCCGCTGCGGCACCATCCGCACGGACCGCTGACACACCGAATCCTTCGGCCCCGAGCACCGCTCCCCCTCCGCCACCAACAAGTCGATTCCCCCCACCCGCTCCAACCGCAACGTCGCCCGCTGCGTCCGTGAACGCAGCACACCCAACGCCTTCACCGCCATCCCTCGCGGCGTGGACTCCACCAACGCCACCGGGCCCATCCCATCCCCATCCGAGAACCGGCGCGTCACCACCCACACGAGGCGCGCATCCGGACGGACCTCACTCATCACCATATCCGCCGCCGTCACCGTCGTCGCGGGCAACGCCGTCGATGAGGCCCCGACCTCGGCGCACTCGCCCGGCTCCGGGTCCTGCCAGAGCACCGGCGTCCCCATGCAGTCCGTGTGCGGCGTCGCCAGCTGCCCCGTCCTCGCGTCATACCCACTCAGCAACATCGGGATGAGCAGCTCCGCCCGCCACTGCTCGGGCGACAGCGCATGAACGCCCGTCGGTCGCTCCGCGAAACACAGCGCCTGCACGCTGGGCGCCGAGCGCACGGGCGTCGAGCTCTTGCAGCCCGCCCCCCCCAGGAACACCAACATCCCCAGTCCCAACCGCTCCAGCCACCTCGCACTCGTCATGTGCCTCATGACTCCCGTTCCCTGCGCTTGGACACCACGGAAACCTCCCCATCGCTGCCCTTGTTCGCCGCGTCTCCCACGATGGCGTGGTAGGCCTTCGCGAACTCCTGTCCAAACAAGGCCTTCGTCAGCTCTCGCTCCTCCTCGCTGAGCCGACGAATCTCCTCCTCCAGCCACTTCAATCGCTTCGAAGCCCCGAACGGCCACATCTTCGACAGGGACGAGCCCTCCCCTTCCTCCCCGCCCTGGCTCAACCTCTGAAGCAGGGCCCTCACGCCCTCGCGCATGCCGTTGAGCAGTGCAATCTGGTGGATCATCACATCCCCGAATCCACTCTTCAGCTCCTGCACCCGCTCCGCACCGTCCGCGGCCTTCCAGTCCAGCAAGTAGCGCAACACCTCGCGCGTGTTCTTGCTCTTCGACAGCGGCGTCACGTCCCGCACCATCGCCACGGCCATCTCCTGGCCGAACTGGTCATGCCCCTGCCGAAGCTCCACGAAGGCCCGGCCAAACGTCTCCAACACCCCCGCCAGCCGCTCCAGGAACCGGTCGATATCCGACCCCGACTCCAGCCCCTTGCTCCCAGGCAGATAGGACCGGACGAACTGCCCCAGCAGCTCGCGAGCCATCACATCCAGCCGAGGCGGCGCTCCCTGCACCCCCGCCATCGACACACCCGAGGACGTCCCCCCCGAGCTCTGCGGAACCGACACCCCGAGCGAGCGCGCGAACTCACCGAACTGCGGCTCGTGCACCACCCCGGACAAGCGCCGCTGAATCTGACCCACGAGCGACGGCCGCTCGTTCTCCGCCAGCCCCTCCCCCTGTTTCACCATCGCCGCGTGCAGCGCCTGCCACGCATTCCGGTACGCCGTGTACAGCGGCACCAGTTGCTGGATGGAGGCATGCACCCCACCCACCCCTGGCGGAACCACCCGCACACTCTCCGGCGTCCGGTGGCGCCGCTGGATGATGGACGGCACCGCGGGCCGAGCCACCGGCTCCTCCACGCGCGGGATGCTGGAGATCTGCGTCCGCTGCCCGTCGTCCTCCGCGCCCAGCTCCCCTTCCTCGAGCGCCGGCATGAGCTGCGTGCGCGAGGCGCCCATCTCCTCCTCGTCATCGTCCTGCAATGACGGAATGGACCCCAGCGCGGGCAACAGCGCCGTGGCCACCACCTGCGCCCGCCCCTGCACCGGCGTCGGCTTGAAGCTCGACGGCGTCCCCTCTCCGGGGTCCATGAGCGTCGTCAGCGCCCGGAACTGCGTCATCTGCGACTGGCCATCCCCCACCACCGCCTCTCGCGACAAGCGCATCTCAAGGGTGCCGATGGAGACAAGCGTCTCCTCGTTCACTTTCACTTGAACATTCTTGTCGATGCGGCGGCCGTCGATGCTCACCCCGTTCGTCGAGCCCAGGTCCACCACATACATGGCCTTCTGGTCGAACCGGACGAGCGCGTGGAAGAGCGAGACGAACGTCTTGGGGATGGAGACGTCGTTGAGCTGGTTACGGCCGATGCGGACGGGCGAGTGCCGGAAGACGTACTGCTTCTCAGTCGGCGCCTGCGCGTCCAGGCCCTTGATTCGGATGACGAGGGGCAACACGGCTCACTCCAATCCCGAAACGTGGGGGCAGCCCACGGCGTACCTCACGAGAGTCCGGCGCGTCCGGCGGGCGAATCATCCCTCCGGACGCTTCCAGACACCACCGCCTAGGCGTCCGAGAATGACAGGTCCCAGTCCCCGCTCGCACCCAGACCCACGCGCAGGCGCCCGGGCACCCCTCCCGCCGCCAGGCGCTCCAGCAGCTCCATGGACAGACGCGGCATCAGCGAGGAGCGCAGCAGGTGGTCCACGTTGCGAGCCCCCGAGTCGTTGTCCAGGCACCGCCGCGCGAACTCCTCGGTGACCTCCGGAGCGAACTCCGTCTTGACCCGGTGCGACGTGTGCAGCCGGTCCGCCAGCGCGGCCAGCTTCATCTGTGCGATGTCCTTCAACACATCGCGTGCAATTGGAATGAACGGCACCACCGACATGCGCGCCAGCAGCGCCGGCTTGAAGTGCCGGCTGAGGATGGGGCGAATCGTCTCGGTCACCGTCTCCGTCTTGGGCGCCTCCGGGCCCGAGTACAGCTGCATCAGCGCATCCGTGGCCAGGTTGCTCGTGAGGATGACCACCGTGTTGCGGAAGTCGATGAGGCGCCCCTCACCGTCGGACAACATGCCCTTGTCGAACACCTGGTAGAAGAGGTTCATCACCTCCAGGTCCGCCTTCTCGCACTCGTCCAGCAGCACAACCGAGTACGGCCGCTGGCGCACGGCCTCCGTCAACACACCGCCCTCTCCGTACCCCACGTAGCCCGGCGGGGAGCCGATGAGGCGCGACACGGTGTGCTTCTCCTGGAACTCCGACATGTTGATGGTCGTGAGGAAGCGGTCCCCGCCATAGAGCGTGTCCGCCAGCGCCAGCGCCGTCTCCGTCTTGCCCACGCCGCTGGGGCCCACGAAGAGCAACACGCCAATGGGCGTGGATGGATTGCGGATGCCCGCATGCGACATGCGGATGGTCTCCGCCACCGCGCGCAGCGCCGCGTCCTGTCCCTTCACGCGCGAGCGCAGCGTCTGCTCCAGCGTGAGCACCGCGCCCACGGAGCTGCTGCGCAGCTTGCCCACCGGCACGCCCGTCCAGCCCGCGACCACTCGCGCCACCACGTCCGGGTCCACGTCCACGTGGATCAACGGAGACTCGCCCTGGAGCTTCTCCAGCTGGGCGCGCGCCTCGGCGACGTCGGCCTTCAGCTTCGAGGTGTCGTCGCCCTCCTTCGCGGCGTCGAGCTCCGCACGCGCGCGGCGCACGACATCCACCGCGGCCAGCTCCTGCTCCCACCGGGCGCGCACCGTCGCGACCGAGTCCCGCGTCGCCGCCAGCCGCTCCTCCAACGTCGGGCCGTCCTCCGGCGGCGGAACCGGGTGCCCCGCGGCGAGCTCCCGCTCACGCACCGCCAGCTCCCGCTCCAGCGCCGCCAGACGAGACTCCACCTCCACCAGCTCGTCCGGACGCGCGCTCTGTTCGATCTTCACCCGCGCCGCCGCCGTGTCGAGCAGGTCCACCGCCTTGTCCGGAAGCTGCCGCCCGGAGATGTAACGGTGTGACAGCGACACCGCGGCGACCACCGCCTCGTCGCGGATGGTGACGCCGTGCGACTTCGCATAGGCGGGGCACAACCCACGCAGCATCAGCACCGCGTCCTCTTCGGAAGGCTCGTCCACCTTGATGGGCTGGAAGCGACGCTCCAGCGCGGCGTCCTTCTCGAAGTACTTCTTGTACTCGGCCCACGTGGTGGCGGCGATGGTCCGCAGCTCGCCACGCGCCAGCTCCGGCTTGAGCAGGTTCGCCGCGTCACCGCCCCCCTGCGCGCCTCCCGCGCCGATGATGGTGTGCGCCTCGTCGATGAACAGGATGATGGGCTTCGGCGAGCCCTTCACCTCGGAGATGACCGCCTTGAGCCGGTTCTCGAACTCGCCGCGGACGCCCGCACCCGCCTGGAGCGCGCCCAGGTCCAACCCCAGCACCTCCAGGTTGCGCATGGACTCCGGCACATCCCCTGCGACGATGGCGCGCGCCAACCCCTCCACGAGCGCCGTCTTCCCCACGCCCGGCTCGCCCACGATGATGGGGTTGTTCTTGCGGCGCCGCGCCAGCACATCGATGACCTGACGAATCTCCCGATCTCTCCCGAAGATGGGGTCGATCTTCCCCGTGCGCGCCTTCTCCGTGAACGACGTGGTGAACCGCGACAGCGCCTCCTCGCCTCGGCCTCCACCGCCGGAGGGCGCCGCCGCCGTCGCGCTGCTCACCTCGGCGGCTTCCTTCGAGCGGCCCACCACCTCCTCGAAGACCTTCTTGAGCGTCTCCACCGAGATGGCATCCAGCGCCGAATACGACTCGGCGGTGTAGCGCTCCGAGCGCGCAATCCACTGCCACATCAGCACGCCCGAGCGCAGCCGGCTCACGCCGTGCTCCAGCGAGGCCACCAGCCACGCGTCCTCGAACCACTGGAACAGGCTCTCCGAGAACACGGGCCGCCCCGAGTTGCCCGTGCGCAGCGACTTGAGCCCGTCCTCCACGGACGCGAGCACCTTCGAGCGGTCCACCTGGAAGTGCCGCAAGAGCAGCGAGGCCTCGCCCTCTTCATCCTCCAGCAACTGCCGCAGCAGGTGCTCGGGGACGATTTCGTAGCACCGAGCGCTGCTCGCCCGAGACACCGCGGTCTCCAACATCCGAGTGGCCGTGGGCGTCAGGCGCCGAACAAGGGTCTTGGGTTCAACGCGCATGTCTTCACTCCTGGACTTCGGATGAACGAAGGTGGGGACACCGTCGAAGCGACGTCACGGCGGCGAGAGGGGCTCGGGCTCGGCCCGCTTCGGGGCGGATGCGAGCGGCACGGTGCGCGTGCGCAGGCGGGTGTCGCTCCTGCGCTGCCCCAGATAGCAGTCCTGCCCGAGCCGGAAGGACCCTTCGCGCGACAGACGGAACCTCGGCAGCTCCACCTCGCGCACGCCCAGCACCAGCGAACAGTCGAGCGGATCTCTCACGAAGAGGTCCACCACCTCGCGCACCACCGGCGACAAGTCTCCCTCCGGAAGCAGGCGCCGGTAGACATCCCCCTCCAACGGGGAGATGTGGATGCTGAACCCGCCCGAGCGATCAAACACCCGAGCCCCCAGGAGCATCGAGCGGCTCAGGTTCGAGTTCGAGCGGCCCAGCCGCATCCGATTGTCGGCCTCGATATCCACCCAGGCGCCAGAGAACTGCCGCAGCGACACCGTCGCCTCGCCCAACACCGGCGACAACACGTCCGTCAGCGCAAGCTCGAGGACCCCCGCCGTCCGCGCCCTCGCGGACAACAGCGGCATCAGGCGCAGCAGCTGCGCGGGTGACAGCGCGCCCGAATAGGGGCGCTCATACGTGTCCAGCCCCCCCAGCGCGAGCGCCCGCTGCGACCAGGCATCACTCCCCCCGCGCGTGGTCTCCGCCGCCAGCGAGTAGCGCACCAGCGCGCGGTACAGCAGCGAGAGCAGGCGGTGGTGGAAGAGGTCCAGGAAGTCACGCCGACGCGCGCTGTCCGGGTCCTCCTGCGCAATCTCCTCCAGGATGTAGTCCGGCAGCGGCGACACCGAGCCCGTGAGCCCCAGGAACGTGGAGACCACCTCGATGACTTCCGCCGACCCGCCGTTCGCGTCCGGCTGGGAGATGACGCGGACGCGGCTCACGTCGCTCGCGCTGAACGTGAGCGACGGGTCGTGCCGGAAGCGGATGCGCTCGTCCAGCGCGGGCCCCGTCCCACCCACGGGCACCGCCGATGACGTCAGCCGCTCGAGCAGCGCCACCAGCGGCCTGAACGACAGCTGCCCCGGCCGGGCGCTCAGCGACTCGACGGCCTTCAGCAAATCGTCTGTCGGCCGTTCCGGGGAGACCACCGGTACTCCAGTCGAGAGGGTTGAAGGCGCAGCACGAACTCGCTGAAGGAGTTGAGGCTCACGTGCGAGGCGAACAGCTCGTCCAGGACACAGCCGAAGAGGAACGCGTCCCCCGGCCCCGTGAAGCCCGCCTCCTCCAGGTCCGCCGTCACCTGCACGCCGCGCACGGGCGCGCCTTGGAAGAAGCGCGTGATGGGCTGCGCCTGGACGGCTCGCAGCGACTCCACCCGGAGCTGGTTGGCGCGCGCCGTGGATTGGTCCGCGGTCGCCTGGAAGTTGTAGAGCGCCAGCAACGACTGGAGAGCCCCTGGCTCCAGCAGCGAACGCTGGTTGAGGCTCAGATGCGACAAGAGCCGCCAATGCAGCTCGGAGCCCACGGGCGGGCGCGCGGGACGCGTCACCGCGACGATGTTGCGGAAGCGCGCGGTGGTGGGCGACGCGGCGGTCGGCACACTCAAGTCCCCCACCTGCAAGCGCGACGGCAGCGAGCGGTTGGTGCACGTGAGGTCGATGGAGAGCGTCTCGTCCGCCAGCGAAGGCGTGGCGTCGCGGGGGCTGCCCAGCGACAACGACACGTCCATCCCGTCGTCCAGCGGCGACGCCCCTCGGTGCAGCCGATAGAAGCGACCACTGTCCGTCGCCGCATGAGCGAAGTCGAAGAAGGGCCGGTACTGCTGCCGCTCCGTCCTGCCCGTCTGGAGCCCGGTGACCGAATCCACCGAGTACACCTCCATGTGTGCCGGCTCCAGGCCCGCGGCCCGCACCAGGTGCTCGTGCCCCAGCGCACTCGTGCGCACCGGGTCCGCCGAGGCGCTGAAGAGGTTCACCACCGGCGCGCAGTGCAGCCGGAAGACGTCCTTGGGGATGCGCCCGGGGAGCGCGGGGGGACGATCAAACTCGAAGAGGAGCTCCAGCTTCTGTCCCGTGAGCTCCGAGGCCGCCTGCAACCCCTTCACATCGACGAAGAGGAACTTCTGCGGCAGCGTGAAGTACTCCTGCAAGAGCCGGTAGCCCTCCGGAGCCAGCGAGGGCCAGGGCAACAGCCGGTTGTCGGGAGCGAAGCCCGAGGCGCGGATGCAGTCCGGCCCCAGCCTCACGCTCTCGCCCTCCACCGGGTTGCGCAGCACCACGCCCTTGCAGTGGCGCAAGAGCCACACCATCAGCATCGAGGCCACTGGCAGCTCGGCGCTGAGGAACAGCGAGAGTCCTTCCTCCTGGAAGATCTCCGCCCGCGCCTGCTCCACCACCTGGAGTTGCACGCGCAATACCGGCGACGCGGGCGACGACTGGTCCAGCGTCGTCTCGCCCAAGGTCAGCGGCAGCAGGTCCACCGCGCGCGTCGTGCGGAACGTGCACACCGTGCCGTCCACCGGCTTGGTGCCCACCTCCGCGCCCTCGGGGATGCGCGAGCGGCCCCGCAACAGGCGCGCGTGCGGCGTGAACTCCACCACCGAGCAGGCCGGAATCACCCGGAGATAGTGCGGGAGGAGCAGCTCCGTCAGGCCGTGCACCACCTCCGGCACGGAGTCGTCGATGCGCTCGCGGACGCGGGCCGTGAGGAAGGCGAAGCCCTCCAGCAACCGCTCCACGTCGGGGTCACCACCGCGCTCCACCAGGAGCCCGGCGAGCGCGGGATTGACGGTGCCGAACGCGCGGCCCATCTCCCGGAGGTACGTCAACTCGCTCTGGTAGTACTTGCTGAACACCGCAGCTCACCCCGCCATACCGGCAACACTCACCAGACCTCGATCTTGCCTCCCGGCGACATCTGCGTCCGGAAGCGAAGCATTCCCCTCACCCCACGGCCCGCGGGCTGAGCGGTGATTTCAAAGCGCAGCACCAGCGGGTCCGCGTCCGGGAGGTGGCGCACGCTGATGTTGCAGATGCGCGGCTCGAACTCGAGCACCGTCGCGCGAATGGCGGACTGGAGCGTCTGGATGGCCGAGGGGAAGGTGTGGACGAAGTCCGTGAAGTCCACGATGCCAAACCCCGGCACCGTGGCGGACCCACCCTTGCGCGTGTTGAGCAGCACGCGCAGGTGCTCGACGATGGACTCGGTCATGTCCACGTCGCGCTCGCTCGAGCCCTTCCCCGCATCGATTCGAGACAGCAGACCACGTCCCGTCACCTGCAACCCCTCCTCGATGCCAGGGCTCGCGCTCCCCTCGGTGGGCGGGAGCACGAGCTGGCCCGCCGCATTACTGGTTCTGGTCCCAGCTGTCCTCGTGCGTGACACCACCGTTGGTGTACGTCCAACTGATGGTGTGGAACACGAACGTCACCTCCTCGAGGGGAGGCTGCTGAGACGTCGCGGGGATGAAGGTGTCCGGAACGAGCTGCTTGAGGCTGGCAACCCGGCCCTTCTTGATCTCCACCGTGTAGAACTGCTCCGTCGTTCCGTCGCCCGTCGGGTTCGGGCGGAAGAACTTGAAGACGCCATCGATGACTTCGTTCTTCGTCAGCGCCTTCGCCAGGAGCGGCGAGGACTTGTCGATGCGCTTGACGATGCGCAGCGGCTCGTACTGGCGACGGCCGGTGGCCATTCCGCTGCCGGCCTCGCGCGCGGTGATGATGGACTGCTCGAAGGACAGGCACTCGATGGAGCCCTCGCGCCCGAGGCTCGTCTGCGTGCTCTCACCCTTGACGTCCGACGCGTTCGACTTGAGGAACAGATGTACTGTCTCGGCCATTGTGGCTCTCCCCCTGCTTGAGGTGGTGTGACGGCTGTGATGTGGCACGGAGCCCTGGACCAGGGCTCCGGACTGCATGATGGCCGCCGTCTCCTCAGGCCCGGCGACCGTAAGACCCTGCATCGGGTCTCACGCCTGCGCTCTCATTCCTTGTCCAGCTTGCCAACGAGCGAGAGTGTGAAAGCGGCGCCCATGTACTTGAAGTGAGGGCGCACCTGGAGGTTGCAGCGGTACCAGCCGGGCTGCCCCTCCACGTCCTCCACCTTGATGCGGGCGGTGCGGAGCGGACGGCGCGAGCGCACGCTGGGCGCCGGCTCGTCCATGTCCGCGACGTACTGGTTGATCCACTGGTTCAGCTCGCGCTCCAGGTCCGAGCGCTCCTTCCAGCTTCCAATCTGCTCGCGCTGGAGCACCTTCACGTAGTGCGCCAGGCGGGACATGATGAACATGTACGGAAGCTGGGTGCCCAGCCGGTAGTTCGTCTCGGCCGCCTTGCCCTCCGGCGTGTTGCCGAAGAACTTGGGCTTCTGCGCCGAGTTGGCGGAGAAGAAGGCCGCGTTGTCCGTGTCCTTGCGGAACACCAGGCCGATGAAGCCCTCCTCGGACAGCTCGAACTCGCGGCGCTCGGTGAGGAGCACCTCGGTGGGGATCTTCGTCTGGATCTCCCCCATGGCCTCGTACTGGTGCAGCGGCAGGTTCTCCACCGCGCCACCCGCCTGCGGGCCGATGATGTTCGGGCACCAGCGGAACTTGGCGAACGAGTCCGTCACCCGGCTGGCGAACGCCGTGGACGCATAGCCCCACAGGTAGCGCTCGTGGTGGCCGACGACGTCCTCGGTGAAGTTGAACGACTTCACCGGCACCGTCTTCTCGCTGTACGGCAGGCGCAGGAGGAAGCGAGGCATGCACAGGCCGACGTAGCGCGCGTCCTCGCTCTCGCGGAACGAGTGCCAGCGCGCGTACTGAGGACCCTCGAAGAGGGACTTGAGGTCCTTGAGGGCCGGCAGTCCCAGGAAGGACTCCTGCTGGCCGAAGAACTCCGGCGAGGCATTGGCCACGAACGGCGTATGGGACATGGCCGCCACCGAGGCGATCTTGCTCAGCAGCGACAGGTCCTCGGGGCCCGGGCCGACGTCGAAGTTGCCCACAACGAGGCCGTAGGGCTTGCCGCCGAAGACGCCGTACTCGTTGGAGTAGACGGTGCGGTACAGGCCCGACTTCACGACCTCGGGGGCATCCTCGAAGTCCGTGATGAGGTCCTGCTTGGAGGCGTTGAGCACCTCCACGCGGGTGTTCTCGCGGAAGTCCGTGCGCTCAATCAGGAACTTGAGCGAGCGCCACGAGGACTCCAGGGACTGGAGCTGCGGGTGGTGGAGGATTTCATTGACCTGCGAGCTGAGGCGCTGGTCCACCTCCGCGATCATCGCGTCCACCAAGGCCTTGTCCACGCGCTCCGCGGAACGACCCGGTGCCAGCATCTGCGCGATGAAGGCCTGCACCCCTCGGCGAGCGACGTCATAGCCGTCGTCGCTCGGCTTCATCTTGGTTTCGGAGAGGATTTCGTCCAGGAGCGACGGGGCGGCGTCGGCCGCCTCGGGCACCGCGAGTTGCTTGGCTTCAGTGCTCATCTGTGTCACGCCTTTTGTGAATGCGTTGCAAGTCGCGGCCTAGTCGGCTTTCTTGTCCAGCCCCAATTCCGCCATGAGCTTCTGACGTCCCTCGGAGTCGCCGAGCAACGTCTGGATCTTCTTGCGGAAGGCCGGCACGTTGCCCAGGGGGCCCTTGAGGGCGTTGAGCGCCGCGCGCAGCTCCAGGAGCTGACGCAGCTCCGGAACCTGGTTGACAATGCCCTCCGGGGTGAAGTCCGACAGGTTCTGGAACTTCAGCGCCACGGACATGCTCGCGTCCGGGTCGTCGGAGAGCTTGTTGGGGACGCTGGCGTCCAACGACAGCCCCTGCTTGGCCATCACTTCATTGAAGTTGTTCTTGTCGATGTTGATGGGCGCCCGCTCCTCGACGGGACGCTCGTCCTGGCGGCCCGTGAAGTCTCCCACCACGAGAACCTTGAGGGGCAGCTCGACTTCCGACTGCGCGTTTCCAGTGTCCGACTTATAGACAATGTTGACGCGCTCCTTGGGCGCCACAGAACCTTCCTTGCTCACCGCACGACCTCCTGGTTGGGTTGGCTTTAGGGCGCCACCTTCAGCGCGGCACTCGGCTCAAGCAGACAGAGCCGATGATAACGGGCGGTGAAGTCAGACACCAGCGCCTCGGGTGACTTTGGCGGAGGACGTGAGAGGGCAAGCCATCCTTCCAGACACTCCGCCGACAGCTTCGGTTCCCACGTATCCAGCCCGCGCTCCAACGACTCGCGGTCGAGGACCTCGTAGAGGGCACGCGCCACGTGGGTCTGGCCCGCCGCGGCGCAGAGCTTCGCGAGGGTGAGTCGGGCCTGGAATCGCTTTCGACCCGTGCCCGCAGCACCCACCTGCTCCTGGAGAAGGTTCACCGCGCCCGCAGCGTTGCCGCCTGACACCAGCTTGCGCGCCTCGGCGAGGACCTCCGCCGCGGTGTCTCCCTTTTCTGTCTCTGCCCCTGAGAAAGAGGGTGGCGCGGAAGGCGACACCGGCGGCGCGACGACGGACTCCAGCCAGGCGCGCGTCTCGGGTGAGGCGACGGGGGTGCCGTCGCCGAAGAGAAGTCCTGGCACCGTGGGCATCCGCTTCAGCCAGGAGGCGAGCTCCGCCACCAATGCCTGACGTGCCGCGGTGTGCCCCAGCTCCCCCAACGCCTTCGCGCTCAGGTAGTGCAGGTCCAGGAAGAAGCGATGCTGGGTGAGGGTCCCCTCGGACTCCTCCAGCAGCGGTGCCCAGCGGGCGTTGGCCGCCATGCGCTCCAGGTTCGCACGCAGGTTCTCCGGCGGCACGGGGATGCTCGTCTTGCCACTGGCATCCGCCGGCGGAGGTTGGGCCAGGTGGAGATAGAGCCCGATGCGCAGCAGCCGGTAGGACAGCGGGTCCACGGGCGACGCACCGCGAACCACTCCGGCGGCGCTGACCAGCGCGGTGCCCGTCTGCCGGAGGAAGTCGACCGCCGCGTCCGCGCTCGCCAAGGAGCCCACCGCGGGCATGGCCTGCGCGGGGATGGGCGCGGGCGCGGGCGCCGTCGCGGCGGCCACCGGAGGAGGCGGTGGCGCGGCGACAGGCGCCGGTGCGGGCTTGGGCGCGGCGGGAGCAGCGGCGGCCACGGGCGCGGGAGGCGGAGGAGGTGCCTCCGCCGGCAGCGAGGCCATCAGCCGCTGGACGCTCTCCATCAACGGCCGCATCGCGGGCCCATTGGCCTCGAACTTCTGCTTCGACACCTCCGACAGGCGCTTGGCGGCGACCTCGAGTGCCTCCACTCGCGGGCGGTCGCTCGCAGTGACTTGCAGCGACGGGAGATGGGCCGCGGTGCGCTCCACCAGCCACGTCATCACGTTGGAGCGACCCCGCATGCGCGCCAGCTCGGGGAAGAGCGTGGGCCAGTAGCGGTCCAGGATCTCGGAGACGACCACGAGGCCGGTCGCGAGCCCGTCGATGCCCTGCGTCTGGTAGAGGCAGTGCGCCAGATAGGTGGCGATGCGCAGGTCCTTCGACGTGGACTGGAGCACCTTGCCGCTGGAGCTCTGGACCTGGTTCCAGTCGATGGTCCCACCGGTGACGGACTCGAGCTTGGCCATCTCGGCCAGCACTTCCAGATAGGCGGGGTCGGCCTTGGCCGCCTTGCCCGCGGGTGCGTCCGCCGACACGGGCTCGATCCACTGCTTCGCCTGTTCCTTCAACTGCTCCAGCGTCACCGCCATGTTCCCCCTCCTTTCATCCCGCGGCTTCCCGCGCTCACGTCCCGAAGGCGCTCAAGAAGGACTCGACCGTGGCGTTCGCGTCCTCGAGCACCTGTCTCCGCGGTGGCGAGAGCGCGTTGCGTGCGCTCTCGATGGCGGAGGCCTGCTTCGTGTGGAGCGGCCAGACCTTCATGCTCGAGTGACCCGGCTTCGCCAGGTGCATGAGCACCGCGGGGCCGGGCGTCCCGATGGCCAGGAAGAGCCGGGGCGCGGGGCCCAGGTGCCAGAACATCGCCGGAGGTAGCGAGCGCCACCGGAGCTGTCGCCGGGCCAGCTCCAACCAGCCGTAGGGCCCGAGCACCTCCGGGAAGGGACACTCCAGCGTCACGCCCGGCTTCGAGGGCTCCTTGCCCTGCTCCGCCTGGCACGCCTTCACGAAGGTGTTGAACGCGTAGTACTGCGCGCCCGCGGGCGCACCGTCGGCCTGGAACTGCTGGACCAGCGGCGCGACGGGGCTGCCCAGGACGCGGCGCTTCTGCGCCTCCGCGCCCATCGAGTCACCCGAGGACACGGCCGCGAGTCCCGACACCCGCGCCTCCAGGTCCGCCACGGAGAGCGTCGCCGCGTCCGCCAGCAGTTGGCTCCCCGCCGCGAGGAAGGGCCTGAAGCTGTCGGGCAGCGACGCGAAGTGCTCCGCCGCGCCCGCCGCGTCAATGGTCACGTAGACGGCGAGCGGGAAGACGCGCCCGACCTTGTCGGTGCTCGTCGCCAGCGTCCCCACGAGCACCTGACGGGCTCCGGGCACGGTGAACACGAAGCCCGTGGGCAACGAGGACAGCTGGGTGTTGGCTCGGCGCACCGCCTCGTGCGACTCCTCCAGCCAGCGATGGAAGGCCTGCGACACGGGGTCCGCCGCGTTCCAGCGGATGAAGTCTCCCTGGCACGGAGCCTTGCCCAATAACGCAACCTGGTTGCGCCCCATTACCCCGAGCATCCCGAGCCTCCCTTGGCGATGACGCGTGGAGGCTGAACGCCCGGCATGCGGAACGGCTGCATGAGCTTGGCGTTGCGGCCCGCGGTGACACCGAAGAACGGCGAGGCGCTGCGCGACGGCTTGAAGTCGATGACCACCTCCGTCTCCGAGGACGGAAGCGCCCACGTCACCGAGAACACCCGCGCTCCACCCTCTACCCGGGCCGTGCCCTCTTCCAGCAAGCGGAACAGCCCCCACTCGCCTTCCTGTTCGACGGTCTCGGGCTGGCCCCGGTTGTTGCGCACCCGGATGGACGCGCCCACCGACTTGCCACCCTTCCCGGGCCACTCGAACTGGTGCCACTCCTCCGGACCGTTGTTGTAGTCGACCGTCTGCCCATCCACGGTGAAGCGGATGGACGCGAGCTTCGGCGAAGGCCGGATGTGGAAGGTGAACTTCACGCCGGGCTCAGCATCCCGAGGCGCGAAGAGGGACTCGGAGATCTCCCGCGAGCGCGAGAGGAACGTCAGCACGGAGCCGTAGTACAGGCTGCCGCCCGCGCGGCCGGCTCGGGTGACGAACTTGAAGCGACTCCCCGACTGCTCGACATGGCTCTTCAGGACGCCGCTGTAGAAGCCCCAGAGGGTTCCCGACTCCGGCCGGAAGAAGTCACCCACGTCGGCGACCGCCGAGTCCTGGCCATTGCGATTGAAGGGGTAGTGCCCCGCGAGCTTCTGATTGAACGCGGTGGCGACCTCGCTGCACCACTGGTCGCTCGCCTTCCCTCCCGCCTCCTTGAGGGTCAGCTCGGAGATGGCCTCGATGGGCGGCCACAAGAGCGCCTCGATGCGCGGACGCCAGCCGACCTCCTGCGCCTTGATGAGCGACTGGACGCTGACGCGCGCCGTCTGGACGCGGGCCATCATCGCAGCGGATTCATCCTGGCTCTCCATCGCGGCGCGCTGTGCGTCGCGAAGGAACTGGAGCTGTTCCTGGTAGAGGTCCAGCGGGATGGACTCGGGCGGCGGCGCGTCAGGCCCCTTCGCTCGCTTCGGCGGGGCGCCGAAGTCGGTCAGCCCCTTGAAGCTGGGCTTCACGCTCTGCTCCGTGAAGTACTCCACCTCCGAATCCTCGCCTCCCGCGACCTTCTCGCTGGCGAAGCGGACGCCCTTCTCGACGGCCGTAGCACCGGCCCCCAGCTTCCCCTTGAGCTTCTTGAGAACCCCATCCTCGACGGCGGACGTATCAATCTCCTCCGCGCCCAGGCTGACGTTGTAGTCGACGGCCTTGAAGAGCCGCGCCAGGGGCGGAGGCTCTCCGCGAGTCAGGTCCTCCAACAAGGCCAGCGCTTCCGTGGTGTTGGTCGGCGGCTGGACCCTGAGGCTGGAGAGGAACGCCTTCCACTCCAGGATGTACTGCTCGTAGTACGCCGACCGCAGGATGCGCTCCTGCCGCTCCAGCTCCAGCTCATTGGTGGCGTTGGTGTCCTTGTCCAACACCCAGATGTCGGCGCCTTGGAGCGGGTGCTCCAGCTTCGCGGACACCACGGTCTCCCACCCCTTGCGCGTGAAGGCGCCCCTCACCCGTCCATCGCCCTTGATGTGCTGGGTGGTGCTGCCCAGCACGGAGGAGATGGTGATGTCGTAGCCCTCACGCCCCACGTCGGCGATGAGCTGCTCCAGCGCCAGGGTGGAGAAGGGCAGCCGGTCCAGGATGACGCGGACGTCGCGGACCACCTTGTCGTTGCGCGTGAAGGCCAGGTTGGTCGAGTCCTGCGCCAGCAGCTTCACGAACGAGTCGACGTGGTTGGACATCTGCGTCGTGCGGTGGGCGCTGTCGGTGAACCCAGGCTTGCGGCCCCAGCGCTCCGTCAGGCTCTTCACCAGCCAGGAGCGCACGCCATCCCCCAGCTCCGGCTCACGGGCCGTGCGCGGCCCCGAGAGCAGCAGGTGCAGCTTCAGCCGGTCGAAGTAGCGCGCGTACTCGCGGCCCGTCGGCGTCTCGTCCCCCTGCCGCTGGGCCTCGACCCAGGTCTTCATCTCCTTCAGGTCCGAGGTCAGCACCGGGTCGATGAGCACGCGCCGCACGGTGGCGCCGTAGAACGCGCCCAGCGGCGCGATGAGCTCGTCCCCGCGATACAGGCCCAGGCGCATCCCCGCGGGCGGCCCCTCCTGCTCCCACTCCAGCAGCTTGTCGATCTGCTGCCGCATGGGGAGCATCGCGTCCACCATGGGCCCCGCGCCCGTCGCTCCCGCCTCCTGCAGCTTGAGCGCCTGCGCCATCACCATCGTCGTCTGGATGAAGCGCCGGTTCTTGACGAAGGACATCGTGGGGAACAACAGGATGAGCAGCGCGACCGCGAGGCAGCCTCCCGCATAGCCGAGCTGGATGCGCTTCTGCCGCAACACCTCCGCCGAGCTCATCATCGCGAGGTTCTGGTCGGGGAAGACCACCTCCGCGAACATGTCCCGCAGGAAGTAGCTGCGCGCCTCCACCGCCGGACGGCCACCGTCGGGCGTGGTGGTGCGCCGGATGCCGAAGGCGTCCGCCATCGCGTTCATCACGCGGTCGATGGGGCTGCCTTCCTGCGTGCCGCTCGTGAAGTACACGCCGCGCATCACCGGCGTGTCCGCGTAGACGTTCTCCGCGAAGAGCGCCTGCGTGAACTCGATGAGGTTCGAGCGCAGCCCCTCGAACTGCTGCGGGAAGCGGAAGATGCGCTCGCGCGTCTCCGGGTGGCGCTCCGCGCCGATGCGCACGATGCAGCGCTGCTCCACCACCTCGGCCAGCTCGTCGAAGCGCGCGGCGAACGTCTCACCGATGGCGTCCCGGGCATCCTCCGGCCTCACCGTGAAGCCCCAGATCTGCCCGCGCTCCGTCTTCGGCAGGTCTCCGAAGATGTCCACGAAGCCCGCGAGCAGGTCGCACTTGGTGAACATCACGTAGACCGGAACGATCATCTTCAATCGCTCCATCACCTCGTCCACGCGCTCGCGGATGGTCTGCGCGAGCTGCACCGACTGCTCCTCGTCGATGCCGATGAGGTCTCCCACGCTCACCGCCACCACCAGCCCGTTGACGGGCTTGCGCGGACGGTTGCGCTTGAGCATGTCGAGGAAGCTCAGCCACTCCTCGCGGTCATCATCCTCGGTGGTGTAGCGGCCCGCCGTGTCGAGGATGACGCCCTCGTTGGTCAGCCACCACTCGCAGTTGCGCGTACCGCCGACGCCCTTCACGCCGCCGCCGCGCGAGGACAGGTACGGGAACTGGATGCCCGAGTTGCGCAGCGCGGTGCTCTTCCCGGAGCCCGGCGGCCCGATGATCATGTACCAGGGCAGCACCGACAGCGCGTCCTTGCCCTGCCGCGCACGCGCCAGCTTGGAGGACTTGAGCGACTGGAGCGCCTTGGAGAACTCGGCCTGCATGGCCTGGATCTCTTCCTGCTGATCCGGCCGGACATTCTGGAGCTGGGCGTCCGCCTGCACGCCGAGCTCCCGCTCGATGTCGCGCGCCGCCTTGGACGCCTGGTGGCGCTGGAACAGGTAGGCGGCGACGATGATGAACACCAGCAACACGGTGGGGACGATGGCGCCCCACAGCGGCAGGCTGAGCAACAGGACGGCGGTCCACACCAGGACGATGAAGACCGCGATGAGCACGGTGAGAGCCAGCATCGCGTGCCCCCTAAGGCTGCTGCTGCGTGGAGGAGGTGGTGACCTCCTCGATGAGGGAGGAGACGCTGCTGGACAGGCCAATGCGCAGGCCCGTGTAGACCAACAGCGCGAAGACCACCGCCGCGCCGGAGATGGCCAGCAGCGGCAACGTCCGCTTGGCGCTCACCGCGCTGTCCGGAGGCCGCTCGCCCCGAGGCGAGAGCAGCTCCGTGTCGAACTTGTACGTCTTGGACAGCTCGCGCTGGAGCGCCTCCGTGAGCTGCATCAGCTCCAGCTCTCCACCGCGCACCCGGAAGCGGCCTTTGAAGCCGAAGAGGAGGCAGAGGTAGTAGACGCGGAGGATCTCCGTGCGCTGCAGGTCCTTGCGAACCTCTTCCAGGCGCGTGAAGAAGCCGTCGCCCGCGCGGTTCTCCCGGAAGTAGTGGAACTGGAGGAGGTTGGCGAGCCAGTACTCTCGAAACGAGTCCGCGCGAGCCAGGGCCAGCTCATCCGCGAGCGCGACGATGGGGTAGGCAATCTCCTGCGCGTCCTGCTGGCCGAAGCCCAGCTCGTTGGCGCGCTTGAGCATGCGGTCGAAGAACGTGCGCAGCTGGCGGTGCACGAGCTCCGCCGCGGGCAGCGCATTGTCCCCGAACTGCCGGAGCTGGAGCAACGCCCCGAAGCTCTCCTGCGTGATGGAATTGATTCTGTCCATCCTGTTGATGCCTCCACCCGTCGTGATGACCGGGAGCCCCACCAGATGCAGTGACAACTGGGTGGTGGACAGCCCCCCGCCTCAACCCACTTCTAACGACTGACAGCGCTCTTCTTCGCCGAACTCCCGCCACCGTTCCCGTTGCTGCCCTGCCGGGGAACCGCGAGCAGCTCCAGCTTCGTCTTCGACGGCTCGAACGGACGCGGCAGGTAGATGGCCACGTTCTGCTCGGTGATGACGTTCTTCCAGTAGGGGTCGCCGCTCTCGAGCGAGAAGTACACGACGCCCGGCTTCACCGGCACCTCGGCGGGAGGGCGGAACGTCACCTCCACCGGCACGCCCGGCGCGGCGGCTTTGATGATGTCGCGAATCTCCACGAAGCTGGCGATCTTCGAGAGGTTCGGCAGGCTCTTGGCGACCTCCGCCTCCGGCAGGTCGCTGCGCACCGCGAGGATGAACTGCGCGGCCTTGAGGAAGCGCTCGTCCTCGAGCCGGCCCAGGTGCATGCCGTCCTTGCGGGACTCCAGCTGCACGGTGATGCACTGCTCGATGGCCACGACGTCCAGCAGCTTCTGGAGCAGCTGGAAGAGGCCGTCGAAGGTGGCGCGCAGGTTGTTGTACTGGAACTTGGGCAGGTCTCCCGGGTCCGCCTCCGCGGAGAACGTGGAGAGCTGTCCGGCGGCCTGGCACAGCAGCAGGTAGACCATCTGCGGGTTGAGGTCCGCGACCTCCACCACGTGGGCCACCTGCGGGATGAGGCCGTTGAGCGCGCTGAGCTGGAGGTACTTGGTCACATCCCCGGCCGAGAACTCCATCGCCGTGGCGTCGCGGTGACGGCGGCCCTCCGCCAGCTCGCGCTGCTTGCCCTGCATCGCCTTGAGGATCTGCCGCAGCCGGTCCAACACGTACGGCGACGCGGAGATGCGCAGGCACGGCGGGATGTAGTTGCTGGCGAGCGCCGCGGCGCCCGTCCTGTCCCGCACCAGCTCGGCGATCTTGATGACGTCGTAGTCCTCGCGCGGCTCCGTGCCGAAGAGCAGCTTGAGGTTGCGCTGCGCGAAGGACACCGGCACCACGGACTCCGCCGCCGCCAGGTCCGGCACGGAGCGGTTCACCAGGGAGAAGCGCGGCGACGTCGTGGACTCCTCGGTCGCGCCGTAGCTGGAGATGCCCTCCCGCTCACGCGCCACGCCCAGGAACACGTCCAGCGAGCGCTTGTTCGCGCTGAAGTGCTCCTCGATGGGCCGCGTCTGCGGGGCCTCGGGCTGGCCGCGCTCGAAGGACAGTGGCAGCCCGTCCGGCAGGATGCCCACGAAGCGCAGGAGCTGGAACTGGCCGGCCGCGAGCGCCTTCTCATCCACCTCCTGCTCCACCACGCCCCAGTCATACGGCGTCAGGGCGCCGAGCCGGGCCGCGAGCAACCCCTCGTGGTAGAGGTCCGCCTGCTGCAGGTGCTGGGGATTCATGAACATCCCCTCGGACCAGACAACACGTTGGGGCGTCTTCATCTGCGAGCCTCGCTCGAGCGGGCCTCGACACGGTAGTCCTCGATGAGGAAGCGCATCGACGCGTCACGCGCGGCGGTCTTCTTCGCGGGATCGCAGTCCTCTGGCTTCACCTGGGGCAGCCGCTCCACGGCCCGCCACACCTGTCCGGCGGGGCGCCTGAACACCCCCACCACGGCAAGGTAGCTCGCACCTGAAGTCCGACTGACTTCACGCGTCAATTGCTGGCCTGGCTCGAGGGTGAACTCATCCATGGCCAGCAAGTCCTCCTCCAGCACCTCCTTGGGACGCTGCCAGAGGTCCTGGAAGTCGGCGGCCTCCATGCGGCGAGAGCCTTTGAGCTGGAAGACCTGGACGTTCGTCGGGAGCGAGCGGCCCACGTCATCCGCGTTGAGGCGCGTGCTCGCGTCGAGATGCAGGACAAAAGGAGGAGGCTGCTCGCAAGTCGTCGGCGCGGGAGGGGTGTGCGCGCACGCCCCAACGACCAGACTCGAGAGCAGGACCGTACCCAGACAAGACCAGACGCAACTCCGCGCCCGTGGGCCGAAGCCCCCCCCACAAACCGGCATGGCACCCTCTCTCCGGAAGAAGCTTCGCGCCAGCTAAACGCTCACAACCTGCCACAAGCCCCCCATCAGTTCAAGACAGGGCAGATGTAGGTTTAAAGAAGTCCAAGAGAAGACAAGCCAGCGCACTTCCTCGAGAAATCCTTCCACGGCCCCTTGTTGCAAGGTGCCCCGCGTCAGGATTCACCCAGGGTCCGCTAGCCCTTGACAGGCGCCAGGTCGTTGAGGATCGAAGGATCCAGGAACGTCAGCGTCTGAAGTGTTGGCACGGTGCGGCGCGCGAGCGAGGACACGACCTTGCTGTCGCCGACCTCCAGCACGCGCGTCACGCCGAGGCTGGCGAGATTCCTCACGCACTGCATCCACAAGACGGGCGCGGTGAGCTGCTCCACCAAGGAGCGGCGGATGCAGACGAGTGTCTGGACTGACTTCGCCGTGGTGCTGAGGATCACCGGGCACCGGGGCATGCGGAGCCGGAGCCGCGCGACTTCGGCCCGCCAGTCCTCGTGAATCTGGGCCATCAAGGGTGAGTGGAAGGCGTGGCTCACCTCCAGCATCACGCAGTCCTTGGCGCCCGCGGCGAGCGCCAGGTCCTTGAAGCGCTCCAGCGCTCGCACGTCTCCGGAGAGCACGAACTGCTGGGGGCTGTTGTGGATGGCCACGACGGCCACGGCGTCCCGCGCGACCTCCTGACACAGCGCCTCCACCCGCGCCGCGTCCAGGCCCATGACGGCCACCATGCCGCCTGGGGTCGTCACGCTCGCCATGAGCTGGCCGCGCTTGCGCACCGCGCGGACCGCCTCCGCCAGCGGCAGGCATCCTGCGGCCACCAGGGCCGAGAACTCACCCACGCTGTGCCCCACGACCTGGGGTGGCTCGAGCCCCAACTCCTGGAGCTCCGCGAGGCACGCCACGCTCACCGTCACGATGGCGGGCTGTGCGTTCTGCGTCGCGGTCAGCGTCTCGAGCGGCCCCTCCAGGCAGAGCTTCGCGAGGTCGACGCCGATGGCCTCCGAGGCCTCCTCGAAGACGCGTCGGGCCGCGACGGAGCGCTCCCGCATCCGCCGCCCCATGCCCACCTTCTGCGAACCCTGTCCAGGGAAGAGCCACGCCCAACGCTCCCCTGCCCCACCACTCCGCGATGTGTCGTCCATGATGTCCATCCAGCGCGTGTCTCGAAGGGGTGCCGCGTGACGTCAGCTCGCGACCGGCAGCACCTGGGGCGCGGAGGCCAGATGCTCGACCTCGGCCAGCCACCGGTCACCGAACTCGCGCACCGTCTCGTCGTGCATCGTCGGCGAGAGGTACTCGACCACGCCGTGCACCTCGCCCCCGGAGTGGATGATGACGACGCCGATGCAGGGGCGCCCCGTGAGCGAGCCACGCACCAGGACCCGCTCGGTGCCAACGCCCTCCGGCAGGGCCAGCTCCTCGGGCTGGCGGATGGTGCTCACCAGCAGCGAGTAGTTGAACATGGACGGGTCCGCGTCGTTCTTGCGCAGCGCCGCCCGGAACATCCCCGGAGGCATCAGCGTCACCAGCCCCATGTTGACCATGAAGCCCACGGACTCCTCGAGGACCCGCATGCTCCGGATGGACTCGGACAAGCGCCGCTCCAGCCCGGGTGAGCGGATCTCCTCCGGGCGGGCGACGACCTGAAGCATCCCCAGGTAGTTGCCCAGACCGGACGGAATCCCCAGCGCGGCGCGGAGGTTCGTCGGCACGAAGGCCCTGAAGCGCTGGTCCGGTGCGCCGCGTGCCCGACGAAGTGAGTCGGCGGCGCGGAAGACGGCGCCCACCAGCAAGTCATTGCGGCTCACGCCTCGCGCGGTGGAGACCGCCTTCAAGCGCGTCCAGGTGTCGCCAGGGATGCGGAGCAGGTGGTGCCGCGTGTGCGTGGGGCGCGCGCCCGCGTCATCCGCGAGCACGGCCGAGGCGCCCTTGTCGGTGTCGCCCAAGGCGAAGTGCCGCCGCATCATCCGCAGCGTCCAGCCCAGCCCGCGAGAGCGCACCTGGTCTCGCAACCGCTGGCCTCCGTGCACCGGGGCGCGAGGCGTGAGCGGCATGCCCGCGCGCAGCTCGTTGTAGCGGCGCACGAGCAGGTCGAGCATCAAGAGCCCCCCTTCCCCATCCACCGCGCTGTGATGAACGGTGAGGCAGAGGCGAAAGCCCCCATCGGGCCGAGGCGCGTGAATCACCCGCCACGGCGGCAGGCGACGCAGGTCCATGGGCGCATCCAACGCGCGGGAGTCCTCCGCCTCGACGGGAAGCTCGGACCACGACAGCAGCGCCGTGGCATCCACCCAGGGGCGCTTCGCCACGAGCCGCGTGATGCCGAGCGGCGCCTCGCGCACGAACGAGCGGGCCAGGGGCACCTCCTTCAGCACGGCGGACACGGCGCGCTCCAGCGGCTCGCGCTCCAGCGGCGCGTCCATGTCCACGAAGTGGTGCGAGTTCATCCGCGTGCCGGGACCGTCCTGCAGATAGAAGTAGCGGTCCACGCCGTTCATGTTCAGCGCGTGGGACTCGGGCGCGAACGGAATCACCAGCAGCGCCAACACCGCGCCCACCAGCGGCAGCCCGTCGGGCGACACGAGCAACAGCAGACAGGAGGCCACGGCCAGCTCCACCAGGAGCCCGCGTCGAGGCACCCGCAGCAGGCTCAGCGCGCCCCACGCCAGGCCCAGGAAGGCCCCGCCGCCCAGACGCCAGGAGAGCACACACAACAAGAGGCCGGCCGCACGCGTCCCCCAGATGAACGGCGGATGAGTCGAAGGTGTCGATGACATGATGTGGTTCTCACGGGGACGCGACGAATCAAGCCCGCCCCTGCATTCCGTTCAGGCGACCATCGATGATGTGTTTGAGCACGGGCCCCAGGTGACCCAGGACGCTCAGCCGGAGTCCATCGAGCTCGACGAAGACCTGGCGAGTCCGGGGATGGAAGGCCACCGCACGGACCCGCGCGATGCCGTCCTGTGCTCCCAGATAGGTGCTGTGGACCGCGATCTCCTCGCCCACGGGCAGCGGCGCATGCAGCCGCATGCGGTCCACTCCCTCCGGGAGCACCAGGGACTCGAGTGAGTAGTACGCGGTCATCCCCGCGGCGTGAGTGATGGCGTCCAGCGCCATCGGTCCCACGAGGAAGCGCGGCGAGGAGGTGAAGGAGAACAGGTCCTCCAGTTGCTCCTGCATCACCCATCCCGCCTGCTGCGTGGGCGACAAGACGCGCAGGTGGCGGCAGCCCTGCATCCGGGGTCCGAGGTGGACTCCCTCTCCCCGGTTGTAGAGCGAGCGGAAGTCCTGGCGGCCCTCGGTCGAGCAGAGCGCCGCCGTCGCGGAGTCCACGCGCATGGCCTCCTGCTCGTGAACGCCACGCCGCGCCTCGAGGATGACCGCCCCCGTGTGGAGCTTGCGGCGAACAGGCGGCAGGTCCGCGCGGGGCCGCAGCTCCATCTCCACCTGGAGCGCGATGCTCACGCGTCCAGCCGCATCCGCCTTCCCTGCCCTGGCGGTGATGACCAGTCGCGTGGTCCGCCCCTCCCAGACCTTGGCCGCCTGGTGGAAGCGAACCCCTTCCAATCCCGTCACCTCGAGCCCGGGGCGAAGCAACTGCGCCACCTCGGCCATCAGCTCCACGCCGAAGGTGCCAGGGAGCACCGCGACGTCGTTGACCCGGTGCTCGCGCAGGTAGCGGTCCGTCTCGAGGCTCAGCTCCCGCACCGCCGTCAGCGTGTCCTCCGTGCGCTCCACCACCGCCCCCACCATGGGGAAGGAGGCGGGAGTCAGCGCCGCGTCGTCTCCGCGCCGGACGTACTCCTCCACCACCACGTGGTAGTTGGTGCCACCCATGCCGAACGCGCTGAGGCCAGCCCTGCGAGGGCCTCCTCCAGCGGGCGCGGCCCAGGGCTTCGCCTCCGTGATGACCTCGAATGGCAGGGTGTCCCAGGCGAGGTCCGGGTTCGGGCGCTCGAAGTTGATCTGCGGGGGAAGCACGCGGTGCTCCAGGCTCTTCAAGACCTTGATGAGGTTGATGACACCGGCCGCCGAGTGCAGGTGACCAATCATCGACTTCACCGAGCCGATCCCCACCGAGCGCGGCGCGAGCCCGCGCATGACCTGCGAGTAGGTGGAGATCTCCGTGAAGTCCCCCACGGGCGTCGCGGTGCCATGGCACTCGATGTACTGGATGGACGTGGGCGCGACGTCCGCGCGCTCCATCGCGCGACGGACCGCCAGCTCCTGTCCCACGGGGTTCGGCGCGAGCAGCGACTTGCCCTTTCCATCGCTCGACGACCCGACGCCCTTGATGACGCCCAGGATGGTGTCGCCATCGCGCTCCGCGTCCTTCAATCGCTTGAGCACCACCACCCCCGCGCCCTCGCCCGGGATGAACCCGGAGGCGTCCGCGTCGAAGGGACGGCTCCCCGAGCCGCTCACCCCTCGGAACGTGCAGTTGATGGCATACAGGTCGGGCTCCAGGTCCGAGAAGGCGCCACCCGCCAGCACCACGTCCGAGAGCCCCAGCTGGAGATTCTCCACGCCCGATTCGATGGCCGCGAGCGACGAAGCACAGGTGCTCTCGAAGATGCCCGTGGCGCCCTTGAAGCCATACACATGGGCGATGAGCGTGGCCTCCGAGCTGCCCGCGTAGCCCGCATGGGTATAGGGCGTCATCGGCGCCATGCGTGCCTTGAAGTTCCCCTCGGCCGCGCGGGCGACCTGGTCGGCCGTTTCAGGCGCCAACCCGTGCTCCTGGAGCACCCTCCGGAAGAGCGTGTCCATCTCGACGTAGCTGATGCGCAGCTCGACCTGCCGCTCGCGCAGGCGCCCGGGCATGTCCGCCATGAAGACGGACGTCCGCAGTGGAGCCTTCTGCGGCGCGGTCGTCTTGCGCAGCGCCTCCGCCGCGGCCGTCAGTGCGAAGAGGTGCGAGCGGTCCAGCTGGGCCGCCAGGGTCGGCGGAATGAGGAAGGACTTCTCATCGAACTGGAAGCCCTCGATGAACCCTCCGAGCGGGCAGTAGATCTTCCCCATCTCCCCCTCGGGGCCGAGGTACCGGTCGATGTCGAAGCGGTCCTTCGGCACCCGGACGATGTGGTTCTTCTTCGCCAGCACGTTCTCGTAGAACGTGTCGCTGTCCATCGCGCCAGGGGCGAGGACGCCGTAGGACACGACCGCGACGGGCTCTCGCTTCGGCGCGGGCCCCAGCGTCGCGACCAGCCGCGCGTGGTACTCCGGGACGAACTCCTCCAGCGTGAGGTGGTAGGCCTGTCCTCCCATCGCCAGGGAGTTCACCCCCGCGCGGCGCGGGGTTCCGTCCGCGGGGGCCTTCCACTGCGCGGGCTCGGCGAGGAGCTGGAAGGGGGAGCCTTGCGCACGCAGCTCCTCACGCGGCTGACGCACATGCCCTTGCGCAGGGAGCGTCTGGTGCTTCAAGGCCATCAGCGTGCGCACGAGCCCCGGCATCGTCGACGCCGACAGCAGATAGCCGACCATGTTCTTCGTCGAGCCGATGGTCAGGCTCCGAGGCGCATGGCTCGCGAACACCTTCTGCATCGCCGTGATCTCGGACGCCTCGAGGAACTCCACCCCGTTGGCGTGGCACTCCAGGTACTGCACCGTCTCGGGGGAGTACCCTGCGAGCTCGTACGCGCGCTGCGCCGCCCGGACCTGCGCATCCAGCGGCGGGCTGATCAACGCGCCTCGACGCCCGTCGTTCGCGCCGCTGATGCCTCGGATGACGCCGAGGATGGAGTCTCCCTGCTTCAGCGCGTCCTCCAAGCGCCGCAGCACGAAGAAGCCCGTGCCCTCTCCCAGGAGCGTCCCGTCCGCGTCGGCATCGAAGGGACGCGGTTGGGCATCGCGCGTCAGCAGCCGCATCCGCTCGAAGGTGACGAAGGGCGCGGGCGTCAGATAGGGGCTGGTGCCGCCCACCAGCGCGACGTCGTAGTCCCCCAGCGTGAGCCCGTTGACCGCGCACTCCAGCGCGGACAGCACGGAGGAGCACGCCGAGTTCACGACGAAGTGCGGCCCCTTCAAGTCGAACAAGGAGCAGGCCCGGCCCAGCGACAGGCTCATGCCGGAGACGTTGCCTCGGGTGAACTCGCGATGGCAGACCTCGTGGAACGCGCGCTCCGCGGCCTCCAGGATGCGACGCCGCGCCTCCTCCGGGAGCCCCGAGCCCTCCACCGCCGCCTCGACCGCCGCCGTCAGCTTGGGCCGGTGCCAGAGGAAGGGGTGGATGACACGCGGGTCGTAGCCCATCTCCGAGCCCCCCATGATGACGGCGGTGCGCTCACGGGGAAACGGCCGCTCCAGCAGGCGCGCGTCCGCGAGGGCCCGGCGAATCGCCTCCACCGTGTACAGCTCACAGCGGTGGAGCTCGTCGAGCATCTTCGGCCCGACCTTGTACTCACGCCAGGGCAGCTCCAGCTCGTTGAAGAACGACGCCCGCCACACCTCGCCCTTCTCCGTGTCGGAGGAGTCCTTGCTGTAGAAGCTCTCCCACCGGAACCGCGACGAAGGCACCTGCGCGAACCGAGGCGTCCCTTCCGTGATGTAGCGCCAGAGCTGCTCTGGCGTTTCGGCGCCCGCCACCAGGCATGAAGCGCCGATGATGGCGATGGGCGTGGACGTTCGGGTCGCTGACTGGGTTTCCGTCGTCATCTCACATGCTCTTCATGAAAAGTGCTTCCAGGCCGGAGCGCTCAGGCGCGCTCGGCGGATGGCAGCAACCGGTGAACGTCACTGAAGGCCCACAAGCGCTGGAAGCGCTCGACCTCGCTCGCGCCAGCGGGATGCCGGGCATGCACCACCTGCTCGGAGATGCCGGGCATGGACTCGAGACATGCGGCCAGCGCCTCGCCGGAGCCCGCCTCGAGGAACACGCGCACGCCGTCTTCGTACAGGCGGCGCACATGCTGCTGGAACCGCGTGGGCTGCGCGTCCAGCAAGGCCAGGTGGCGCGCGAGGAAGCCCTCCTGGAGTGAGGTCTCGTAGTAGCGGCCATGCACCGCGGACAGGACCGCCACCTCCGGCGCGCCCCAGGCAAGACGCACCAGTCCCTCCCGGAGGATCCGCAGCGCGCTCGCGCTGGGAATCGGGGGGACCGGGCCCATGCGCGGCTCTCCCCGAGACCGCAAGGACAACGCATGCACCGCGTCCTTCAGCGTGAGCATTCCACTCGCGACGAGCGCGCTGTACTCCCCTGTCCCCTCTCCCAACAGGATGTCGACGCGAAGCCCGCGTGCACGCATCAGCCGGAAGTACGCGACGCCGGACACGACCTCGGCCACGTCGCGCTCGAGGCCGTCGCGCGGGTCGGTGACTTCCTCGAAGGCCGACGACGCCTCTTGGAGCGTGTCTCGAACCTCGGGATAGCGCGCCGCGAGCGGCTGGAGATCGTCCGCCGACGACACGCCTCGACTCGGGAAGACCCAGGCCACCTTCTGCTCATGCAGCCGACGCGAGTCCCGGGCGTCGTAGAAGAAGAGACCTTGCTCTCGCAGCACCGACTCGGAGGCTCCGGCCAACGCATCCCGCGCACGCGCCAACGCCCGCTGGGCCGCCACTCCCGACGGCAGCGCCACGGCGAAGCGGCACGGCGCCCGCCCGTCCTCGGGAGACCTTGGCGCGCGTCGGCGCTCACGCAGGAGGTGCTCGACCTTCGAGAGCACCTCCCCTCTCGCCGTCCCGTGCAGGCTCAGCACGGAGGCCGCCGGCACATGCTCCTCCACGACCGCGTGGAAGCTGGTGCCCCCCAAGCCCAGGGACGTCACGCCCGCGCGGCGGACCCCGTGCTCCTGGGGCTCCCAGCGCTCGGGCACGGTGGGCACCCGGAATGGCAGTTCCTGCCAGGGGATGGCCGGGTTGGGCGTCGCGAAGGTCGCATTGGGAGGCACCTTCCCGTGGTGCAGGGCCAGCGCGACCTTGAGCAGCGACGCGGCCCCCGCTCCGGAGTTCAGGTGCCCCAGGTTCGACTTGATGGAGCCGAGGAGGACCTGCCTTCCCTCTCGGCGGCGACCGAAGACCGCACGGTACGTCTCCACCTCGACGGGGTCTCCCACCGGGGTTCCCGTGCCGTGCCCCTCCAGGTACTGGATGTCCTCCGGCGAGACGCCCGCCTTCGCCACGGCCCCGCGCACCGCCTGGGCCTGCCCCTCCGAGGACGGCGCCCAGATGGACGCGCTCTTCGGGTCCGTCGCGCCAGCAACCGCGCGAATCACCGCGTAGATGCGGTCGCCCGCCGCCTCCGCATCCGAGAGGCGCTTGAGCGCGAGCATCGCCGCGCCTTCGCTCGTCACATACCCATCCGCCCGCGCATCGAAGGGAAAGGAGCCGTTCTGCGACAGCCCGCCGAACGAGCACCACTGCGTCATCGCGTCCACGCCCAGCGTCGCGTACATGCCGCCCGCGAGCACCAGGTCACACTCGCGCGTGTGCAGAAAATTGGCGGCGATATCCACGGCCGCCAGGCTGGAGGCACACGCGGACTCCACCATCATCGCCGGCCCCTGGAAGTCCAGGTGATGGGCGACACGCGCCACCGCGAGGCTGCCCAGGTAGCCGGGCAGTGTCCGCGCGTCGATGGGAGGCAGCTCTCGCTTGTACTCCGCCTCCACCTCGTCGCGGATGCGCCGCGCCTCCCCTTCGCCGACGCCCCGCTTCCGCAGCTGCGCCGCGAGCCGTCCATCGAACTCCGCGTAGTACACCCGCGCCTGCGTCAGGAACTCCCGCTCCAGCGGCGGCATGTAGCCCATGACGATGCCGACGCGCCGCGGGTCCACGCTCCCCGGTGCATGCCCGGCGTCGTCCAGCGCCTGCAACGCGGAACGCATCGTCCAGCTCTGGCCCCGGTCTGTCTGTGCCGCGACCTCGGCGGGGACGCGGATGCGGTCCTGCGGCCAGCTCCCATCGACGACGTAGCCCGCGAGGTTGGTGTAGGGCCGGGCCTTGCTCTTGCGCGTCGGGTCCAGGTAGCGCGAGGTCTCCGCCCGCTCGGGAGGAATCGCGCCGATGGCGCTGCGCTTCTCCAGCAGGTTGTCCCAGAGCTGCTCGACATCCCTCGCGCCCGGAAAGATGCCTCCCAATCCGACGATGGCGATGGGCTCCGGAGGACGCGGTGGAGGCAAGGTGGCCGCGAGCCGCGTGTGCTCCGCCTTGGAGAACTCCTCGAGCGTCAGGTGATAGCTCAGCCCGCCCATCCCGAACGCGCTGACCGACGCCCGCCGAGCGCCCGCCGCCACCGCGGGCCAGGGCGTCAGCTCCGTCGAGCTGTGGAACGGCGCGGTGCGCAGGTCCTGGACCTCGGCGCTGTGTCTCGGCGGAAGCGACTTGTGGAACAGCGACAGCGAGGCCTTCAACAACGCCGCGGCTCCCGAGGCCGCCTGGAGGTGCCCCGTCAGCTCCTTCACCGCGCCCAACATCACGCGAGACGACGCCGCCTCTTCGCTCCAGAGCGCTCGCAAGCTCGCGAGCTCGGTCGCGTCCTCCTCGGGGATACCCGAGCCATGGCACTCCACGTACTGCACGTCCCGAGGCCCATAGCCCGCATGCGCATACGCCTCGCGCAGGGCCCGGAGCTGGCCTGTCGTGCGCGGAGACAGGAGCGAGGGGCTCGCACCCTCGGAGGCCGCGCCGATGCCTCGGATGACCGCGTAGACCTTCGCGCCCGAAGCCACCGCGTCCTCCAGGCGGCGCAGGACGAACACGCCGACCCCTTCCCCCAGGAGCGTGCCGCTCGAGCGGGAGTCGAACGGCGCCAGCACGGAGGACGTCCCCAGGACCCCGTGCTTGCTGAACGCGACCAGGTCATGCGGCGTCAGCAACTGGCTGCAACCCGCCGCCAGCACCACGTCACAGTCGCTGGAGTTGAGCTGCTGGCTCGCGCTCTGGATGGCCGCGAGCGAGGACGCATTCCCCGCGTCGACCGTGAAGTGCGCGCCGCGCAGGTCGAAAAGCTTGGCGACACGGCCCGCCCAGATGCTGCTGAACGAAGCGGTCGCCTCCGTCTCGCTCGTCCCCGTCAGCTCCGCTTGGAGCTGCGAGGTGAGCACCTCCGCCAGCTCCGCCGCCACTCCCGGGTGACGCGAGGCCAACGTCTCCGACAAGGACAGCGAGCGCAGCATGTCCACGAGCCGCGTGTGGACCCGGCATCCCGGGCGCAGGCCGCCTCCCGACGAGCCCAGCACCAGGCCGACCCGCTCCGGCGGCACGCCCACCATGGCCCCCCGAGCATCCTCGAGCGCCTGCGACGTGGCATCGATGAACGCAATCTGCACGCGATGCATGTCCCGCAGGACCTTGGGCGGGATGAGGTACTTCCAGGAGTCCAGCACCAGCTCGTCCACGAGTGCGCCGTGGCGGCACTGTGTGCGGTCGGGGGTGGCCGGCGCGGCGTCGTAGTACCAGTCCGGGCGGAACTCCCGCTCGTTCAGCACGCCCAGCGCGGAGCCGCCCTGCGTGACGCGTGACCAGAACGCCTCCACGCTGTTCGACTTGGGGAAGACACACCCCATGCCCACGATGGCCACCGGACGGAAGCGCACCGGACTCATGGGACCTCCCGCACGGTGAACCCGTGGAAGAGCGCCACCAAACGGCCATCCAGGTCCCACGAGACGACATGGAAGGTCAGCCGTCCTTCCCGCGCCTCCGTCATCCGCGCGAACACCTGGACCTCGCCGGAGGGAATCGAGTGCAGCTCCGCGGAGGCCAGCTCCAGCGGGAGGACGGTCCGCTCGCGCGCCAGCACGCCCAACGAGAAGCCGACGTGGAGGATGGCGTTGAGCAGCGACGCGGGCCACCCCGGCTCATCCGCGTCCAACCTCCACCCGCTCGCCGAGCCCCCTGGCGGCACGACGGTGGCGAGGAGCTGCCTGGGCGCCGGCTGCCGATATCGTCGGCCCGCGAGGAACGAGGGCCCGTGCTGAATCTCTCGCGGCAGCCGATACAGCTCCGCGTAGTCCGCCGCGCCGGTGAAGTCCAAGCACGGGAACCGCGCGGACTGCGCGACGCGTTCTCCCATGCGCACGTTCCCTCGCGCATGGGTCCTGTGGATGCGCGGGAAGCCCTCGCGAGGCGGGGCCATGCTCGAGGAGATGCCCACGGAGACGTGATGCGGGTCCGAGCACTCCGCCGCGACAGCGAACTCGAGGGCCCGTGTGTCCTTGAAGTGCGCCGCCTGGACGAAGCTCACATCCTGGACGCCAAGCACCTGGTGGTCCGGCAGCACGCGGTGCGCCGCCTGGGTCATCAAGCCCACCAGGTACGCGGCGGGAAACACCGGCTTGCTCTCCACGACATGGTCCAAGAGGTACGGGTCCGAGCGGAGGTCCACGCCGCGCTCGAAGCGCCAGCTCCCATCACACGCCACCACGTTCCCCAACGAGGGTCCGTTCCGCGTCATCGCGAGGCCTCCCTCAGCACGGACGGTCGCGACTCCACCCTCCACGGATGCGCCTCGCGGGCATCGTGCAGGACCGCCAGCGCATACCCCTGCCCCACCACGAGCAGTCCCGTGACACCCGCCTCCTGGGCGCCAGGCACCTTCAACTGGACGAGCCTGACGAACGCATCGGGCCCATCCGTCAACGGCGCCAGGTGCACCTGCCGGTCGCGCGTCACCGTCCAGCCGTCGAAGGTCACCTGCTGGAGCGCGGCGCGCAGCCCGTGCCCCGAGCACTTCACCAGCGCTTCCTTGAGACACCACCCCAGGCTCGACACCTCATCGAGCGTCCGTCCCTCTACCCGGGCCTGCTGCTCGAGCCACGCCCGCTCCACGTCGGTGAAGGCCTCCTCCTGGAACGCGGCGGACCGGGGCGCCACACGCTCCAGGTCCACCCCCACACGTCCGCTGCTCGCCACCACCGCGAGCGCGAGCCCATGCGAATGGGAGATCGACACATCGCAGGACGGCACCCCCGCCGGGAGCTGCGCCACGGGGCGCCCTTCTTGCGGCCCCGCCATCATCTGGGTGAGCCCCAGCTCGCGGGCCTCCAGGAAGTACCCTTGCCCCCGCAGATGGGAGAGCAGCGCGAGCTTCGCGGCGACGCGCCCGGCGAGATGGGCCAGCCTCCGCTCCAGCACGACATGCATTCCGCTCGCGGCGATCTCCGCGGGCGTCAGCACTCGCGAGATGGGGCCATCGGGCTGGATGGGCCAGGCTCGACGCACGGAGGACAACGGCACCACCGCCACGGTGACGCGCTGCCCTCCCGGCAGTCCGACCTTCACCACCTCCACGCTGAAGTCAGGGGGATTCACGGTGCTCTTCGAGGATGAGGTGGTAGTTGGTTCCGCCAAAGCCATACGCATTCACGGCCGCGCGCCGAGGTCCGTCTTCCGCTCGCCAGGGGCGCGCCTCTCGCGGGAAGACGAGCGGGCCCTCGCAGGCCACCAGGCGCGGGTTCAACGGGGCCTCGGTGAAGCTCGATGGGAAGATGCCGCGCTGGAGCGCGAACACCGTCCGGATGACGCCCGCCCCGGCTGACGCGATGTAGGAATGGCCGATCAGGGGCTTGAGCGCCCCGAGCGCCACGGGCTGCTCGGGCCGTCCGTAGACGCCCAGCAAGGCCTCCGCCTCCGGGAGGTCCCCCTCCAACATTCCACTGCCGTGGGCTTCGACGTACTGGATGTCCGTGGGCTCGACGCCGCCGTCCTGGAGCGCGCGCCGCATGGCCAGTTCCTGCCCTCGTGCCTGGCTCGCGAAGATGGACTTGCCGCGTCCATCCGTCGAGCCACCCACGCCCCGAATCACGGCGTGAATCCGGTCTCCGTCCTTCTTCGCGTCCGAGCGCCGCTTCAACACGAAGACGCCGCAGCCCTCTCCATGGACGAAGCCATCCGCGTCCGTGGTGAATGGCCGAGTCACGCCCTTCGACGAGATGGTCTCGACGAAGCACATGCTCACGCAGAACGGGGCCGTGATGCTCGACCACACGCCGCCCACCACCGCCACGTCCCAGCGCCCGTCACGCAGGCCCTGGACCGCCAGGCTCAGCGCCGCGAGCGTCGAGGCACACGCGGACTCCACCGTGAACGCGGGCCCTCGTGCATCCAGTGCGCGCGCCACACGAGTCGCGGGCGCACTGTTGAGGATCCCCGGAAGCGTATGGGCCGAGGCCGCGGGGGTCCCCGCCTGGAAGGACTGGCGTGCCTCCGCGATGAGGCGCTCCGCCGCGTCTCCCGAGAGCCCCACCCGGCCCAGCACCTGACGATAGAGGCTGGCGAGCTCGGGGAAGGCCAGCCGTGTCTCGACCTGGGTCTCCCGGTCGTTTCCCGGCGAGGTGGCCACGATGACCGCCGTGCGCTCCGACGGAAGCACGCGACGCTCCCCATAACCCGCGTCGTCCATCGCGGCCTTCGCGACCTCCAAGGTCCAGCGCTGCGACCTGTCCATCTCCGACACCGCGCTGGGCGGGAGTCCGAACTCCGGCGGGAGGACCGGCGCATCCGGCACCTGGCCCGCCTTGGGGGTGTAGACCCGGAAGAAGGCGTCCCGACCGCTCCCTCGCGCTCGTGTCGGGTCGTGGTAGAGCGACACGGGCCAGCGAGACTCGGGGATGTCCGTCACCGCGCCGCGGCCCTGGAGACTGTTCTCCCAGAGGGCCTCCGGCGTGGAGGCCCCTGGGTACTTGCAGGCGAACCCCACGATGGCGATGGGGTCCACCTCGGAGGCTCGCGGCGCGCGCTTCACGACGGAGGGCCGAGGCACCTCCGGCAGGTACTCCTCCAGCACCGCATGAGCCGCGGCGCCGCCGAAGCCCGCCGAATGGACCGCCGCGCATCGAGGCCCCCGCGAGGGCCAGTCCTTCCGCGCGCTGATGTCGAACGGCGTGTCCTTCAGCACGAGGTCCGGGTGCCACGTCTGGAAGGAGCGCTGCGGCACGAGGCTGCGCTCGCGAAGCATCAGGACGACCTTGAGCAGCGCCGCGAGCCCCGATGCCGTCTGCAGGTCACCCACCGACTCCGCGACGGCTCCCAGCGACACCTGCCGGGCTTCTCGATACGCACCGCCCAGCCCGGTGATGAGATGACCATCCCAGGCGGGCACGCCGGTCGCCCCCGTCTCCAGGAAGGAGACCGAGGAGACCGGGACATCGGCTCGGCGCAGGGCCTCTCGCGCGGCGTGATGATGGGCGCGAGGGTCCGTCCCCGTCAGCGCGGGGCCCGCGCCCCGGTTCACGCCCGCCACGCCTCGCAGCACCGCCTGGATGGGGTCACCATCCCTGCGCGCGGCCTCCAGCGGCTTGAGCAGCAACATCACCGCGCCCTCGCCCAGCGCGGTGCCGTCCGCCCGGGCATCGAGCGGGAACACGCCTCGCGTCGAGAGCCGCCGCAGCTTGCCGTGCAGCACCGAGTCCATCGGCGACAAGGCGGGGCTCGCCGCGCCCACCAAGGCCATGTCCCACTCACCGCTCATCAGCCCCTGGACCGCCGACTCCAGCGCGGCCAGACCTGAAGCGGCGTGCGCGTCCACGCAGAAGTGCGGGCCGTGCAGGTCGAACAGGCTGCAGACCCGCCCCAGCACCGGGCTCGTGAAGCCCCAGAACGCCCAGTCCTCCGAGCGGTCGATGTGCTGCTGGACGAGCTCCGACTCCAGCTCTCGAGTGACCTGCTCCGCCTGCGCCGGAGTGAGCTGGCTCCACGCCGGAGCCGCGCGCGCGGCACTCAGCAGCTCCGGGAGGCGCCACTTCGTGTTGAACCCCACGTTGCTCTTGCGCCCCATGCCACTGGAGCCGGCAATCACCGCGACGCGGTCTCGCGCGAAGGCCCGCTCGGGGGTGTAGCCCGCGCTCGTCATCGCCTGGAAGGCGGCCTCGAGCACCATCATCTCCATGGAGTGCAGCAGCCGCGTCTCGATGGGCGGGACCTTGAACTTCTTCCAGTCGAAGCGCAGCCCCTCGACGGGCGCGCCGAGGAACGAGTACGTGCGGTCCACCGCGCCCGGGTCATCGCCGCCGTACTGGCTCCAGTCCCAGCGCGCGCCCGACAGGTGACGCACGGCCACGTGCCCGGATTGGAGGTTGCGCCAATAGGTTGGCACGTCGGGCGCGTCCGGCAGGACACATCCCGTCCCGATGATGGCGATGGGCTCCTGGCGAAGACTACCCATGGGCGCGCCTCTCGAAGACTCGCGGATGGAGCACCCCGGACGGGTCCAGGGCGGTTCTCAGGTACGCCTTCTGCTCCGGCGAATAGGCATCCACGCTGATGGAGCAGTAGTCGTGGGCCTCCAGGCAGACGTTCCCCTCCGCGTCCCAGAGGGTGAAGTCGTAGAAGATGAGCTCGCCCACCTCGCGGTTGAGCCGCGCCAGACACCACAGCCGCTCACCGGGCCTCGGCGTCCGGCCCAACACCAGCCGGTGCGCCCCCTTCGGAACAGGGGCCCGGAGGTTGTGCAGGATGCCCAGCGTCCCCGCGAGCTGGAAGCAGCCATCGAGGACGAAGGGATTGAGCCAGAAGCGCGCCCAGGGAATCGACGTGAAGCAAGACGTCGGCTCGGGGATGCGCAGGCTCGCGACCGCCTCCGTCGCGTGCGGGTAGCTGATCCAATCCACGATGCGGAACGGAGGCCCCACGTGGAAGTACGCGTCCTGCACGTAGGAGCGGCTGAAGGGCAGCTCCCCGTCCACGCCTCGGGCCGCACCGAATCCCTGGGGCACCTTCCGGAGAGGGCGCTCGCCCAGGTGAACCTCCGCGCGGTAGTGCAGCACGTCCGAGCGCAGCACCGCGCCCCTGGGATTCAGCAGGTCCGAGTACGCGGAGACCTCGAAGCCCTCTCGCGTCCGCACGGCGCGGACACACGCTTGCGTCGGGCGCTCGGGGCGGACGCGGATGAACTTCTCCAGCGAGACACCGCGAACCTCGCGGACGGCGTCTCCCCCCGCGACCGCCGCGACCTCGGCGAGCCACTCGATGGCCGATGCACCCGGCAACACGGGGATACCATTGACCCGGTGCTCGGTGAGGTAGGCGTCCTCATCGAGCGCGAACATGCGCACCCAGCCATCGCGCTCACGCTCCGTTCCCTGCATGGGGAACGAGCCTCGCTCCTCTTCGTCCACCCGCGCGGGCGCGCCGAGGAACAAGGGCGCGAGCTGGATGCGCCGACGCGGGGCCCGCGCGGCCGGAACGCTCCCCGCCGCGAAGTCCAGGGTCAGCGTCGCGGGCTCGTAGACCATGCTCAAGGCGTTGTCCGCCCGGCAGATGGTCTTCATCGACGGTGACGCCGCCTCCTCGCCACAGTCGCGCAGGAAGTCCACCGCGGTGTCCAGCGTGATGCCGCCCCAGTGCCCTTGGACCAGCTGCTCCAGCCGCCGGTAGCGATGCAGGGAGTCCTCCTGCATGTCCTGCAACATCTCCAGGGCCACGGCCTCGTGTCCTCGGGCCGCCTTGTGCGCGACCCGGAGGTGATTGGTGGAGACGATGAAGTCCCGCTCCGGATGCGCCGTGTACTGCCCCGAGTTCCGCCCCACCTGCTCCCAGACCATCGACGCGCCCGAGCGGTGGCTCATCATGAGGTTCCAGCTCCCGCCGCGCGGCAGCCCCTCCAGCACCGCCCGCGCCTCGTCGAGCGTGCGCGCTCGCGACAGCACCTCGCGGTTCTGGAACGTGAGCGGGTAGAACGTGCGGGGGTCCAGCGGCGCCACGGGAACATTCACCCCCAGGCTCAACCCCTCGGCGTTCATGCCCGAGCACACCCCCAGCGCCACCGGCCAGAAGGTGACCGACGCGAAGGGGATGCGCCCCTCGAGCCGATAGACGATGCACGTGGGCCGCAGGAACTTCGCCAGCGACGCGTAGGGCACATCCAGGTTGTGGCCGTGCAGGACCTTCCCGCCCACCGTCGCGCGCCCGAAGGCCGCGAACTGCGAGCACCCGAGGGGAGCCCCCGACAGGATGTCCAACACCAGCGTGTGGTAGAGGATGGTCTCTTCCGGAAAGCCGCTCGCCTCCGCGACGCCGCGCACCTCTTCGTGGATGTCCTCGGGCAGCAGCGCCGCGAGCGTCTCCAGACGCCCGCGCAGGGCCTGCTCCGTCGTGCCGATCAGCTCGAGCATCGGCAGGATGGCCTCGTCCTCGACGGCGACGGCGCGAGCAATCTCCTCCCGCATGAGGGAGCCGTACTGCCGGCCCACCTCATAGGGGCGGCCCGACAGGACCACCAACGGGAGCGACCCGCCTGTGTCAGATGGCATAGCGGGTTCCGCCAGCGTCCTGACTGACCACCCTGGGCGCCGCCTGCTCGTACCGAGGCAGGTTCAAGGTCTCGAACGTCCTGTCGTCGGCGATGACCACTTCGCCCGCGGAGCCCCCGCGCAGGAGCTCCTCGACGAACCAGTACGCCCCTTCGTCGATGTGGATGACGCAGATGCCCATGGCGCGCAGGCGCTCCTGGTAGTCCGCGTTGTTCTCCACGATGCCGGCGCCCACCCACACCGGCCAGTCGATGGTCACACTCCGCACCCCAGGCCGCAGCTCGCCGTAGACGAGGCCCGCCTTGGCGACGAGGTAGTTCGCCAGCGAGTAGTCCGTCTGCCCCTTGTTGCCATAGCGGCCACTGCCCGAGCCGAAGTTGATGAAGAACTGGAGCTTGTCGTTCCAGGTCTCCTGCACGAGCACGCGCCACAGGTGGGCCTTGGACGCCAGCGTCCGGACGAACGCGTCCGAGGACTTCATCGGGAGGCTCTTCGACTCCTCGATGGTCGCGCCGTGCACGATGCCGTCGATGCGACCGTAGTCCCGGCGCACCTGCGCGAGCAGGCTCCGGACGGCGCCCACGTCCGTCATGTCGCAGACCTTGTACTCGAGCGAGATGCCCTGCTTGCGGCAGTCCTCGAGGTTCCGATGCAGCTCGCGCCGGTTCGCCACGTCGGAGTCGAAGACCCGGCGCGCCTGCACCGGCGTCGCCCCCGGATGCTCCGCCAGGTAGCGCTTGAGGAAGCTCATCCGGTACGCGGGAAGCTCCGCCTCCGGCACCTTCAGCCACTCCTCCTCCCCCCGAGGAGGCACCGTGCGCCCGGTGATGATGACGCGGGCCCCGGTCACCTTCGCGAGCAGCTTCGCGCAGGGATAGACCACGCCACGCCCTCCTCCCGAAACCACCACCACGGAGCCGGGCTTGATGTTCACCGGCGCCGCCGCGAGGGACGTCTCGATGTCGCGGAAGACGTAGCGACGGCCTCCGGAGTAGCCGACCTCCACGTCGCGGTCATTGCAGACCAGCTCGCTCCAGATCTGCCGCGCCCAGAGGGCGGAGTCCTGGATGTCCAGGTCCACCACCTTGCAGCGCGCGTTGAGCCGCTCCCGCCTCAAGCACTTGACGAAGCCACCCGCCGCGCCCGCCAGGGGGATGCGCCCCTGCGCGTTGGTGTGTCCGAAGAAGCCACCGCCCGCGGTCGCCACGAGGAACCAGCCGCCTCCTGGAATCTCCTGGATGCGGTCGTAGACGGCGACACCCGCCTGGAAGAGCCCCAGCGAGAAGGTGTTCAGCGTGGAGGACCAGGCCGCCACCTCCTGGTCCATCAGCTTGGGCGCCAGCGACGCGGTGTGGAGCAGGATGAGCCCATCGAGCGGCTGCGTCTCCTGGAGCTGCTCGAGGCGCTGCCCCACGCCCTCCGGCTGGCTCCAATCCAGCGACACACCCTCCTGGGAGCCCGCCTCCGAGGACAGGATGACGACCTGCGCCCCCGCCGCCTCCAGCAGCTTCGCCAGGGTCTTGTAGCTGCCCTGCGAGTCGGTGGTGAGGCCCAGCGTCTTGCCCTTCAGGTGCGCGACGGTCCGCACATCCGCCTGCACCTCCAGCGCGACCGGGTGGACCTCATATCGCTTGCCCGCGAACTGGGACGGAGGCGTCGCGGCCTGGACGGGGGCGTGCAACCGGCCCTCGAGGTGCTCGGCCAGCTTCCGCAAGGACGCCGTGTCACCCGAGGCCTCGCAGCGCGCGATGAAGCGGCGCACGTCCTCGGCGCTCGGCGCGCTCGGCTCCGGGGCCTGCGCCGCCCCTGCCGAGGCCTGGGCATGCGCCACCAGGTACTCGGACATCTTCTGGAGGGTGTTGTAGTGGCGCACCCGGAACTTCTCGTTGCGCGCCACCCCGAACTTCTCGCGAGCCAGGGCGAAGGCCTCGAGCTGGGTGACGGTGTCGATGCCCAGGTCCACCTCCAGGTCCAGGTTCGGATGGATGAGCTCGATGTTGTAGCCCGTCTTCGCCTGGAGCACGGTGACCAGGTACGACTGCACCTCCTCCGCCGAGAAGCTCGAGGACACCGTCGTCACTTCCCGAGGCATCGGGCGCGCGGGGACCAGCGCCACCGGCGCCGGCGTCGCGGGAGCGGATAACGCCGCCGCGGGGGCCTTGCCGGTCAGGTACTTCACCATCTTGTTCAGCGTGTTGTGGTCGCGGAGCCGGAAGTTCTCGTCCTTCTCCACGTTCAGGTGCACTCGCGCCATCGCGAACGCTTCCACCTGCTTCACCGTGTCGATTCCCAGGTCCGCTTCCAGATCCAGGTCCGCTTCCAGCATCTCCGCCGGGTAGCCCGTGCGCTCCACCAGCGCGCCCACCAGCAGCTTCATCACGTCCGTCGCCACGGGCGCGGTCTCCACCACTGGCGCGGGAGCGGGCACGGGTGCGGGCGCGGCGACGGGCGGCACGCCGTTGGCCACCTGCGCGGGAGCCCTGGCCACCAGGTACTCCGCCATCTTCTGGAGGGTGTTGTAGTGGCGCACCCGGAACTTGTCGTCCCGCGCGACACCGTGAGTCGTCCGCGCGTGGGCGAAGACCTCGACCTGCGTGACGGTGTCGATGCCCAGGTCCACCTCCAGGTCCAGCTTCGGCTGGAGGATGTCCAGGGTGTATCCCGTCTTCGCCGCCATCGCGGCCCGCAGGAACTCCACGACCCCGTCGACCGTCGACGCCGCGCTCGCTCCGGGAGCCACCTCGACCGCCGGCACGGGCACGGGCACGGGCGCGGGTGCCGTCGCCGCCGCGGGGGCCTTGCCGGTCAGGTACTTCACCATCTTGTTCAGCGTGTTGTGGTCGCGGAGCCGGAAGTTCTCGTCCTTCTCCACGCTCAGGTGCACTCGCGCCATCGCGAACGCTTCCACCTGCTTCACCGTGTCGATTCCCAGGTCCGCTTCCAGATCCAGGTCCGCTTCCAGCATCTCCGCCGGATAGCCCGTGCGCTCCACCAGCGCGCCCACCAGCAGCTTCATCACGTCCGCCGCCACGGGCGCGGAGCCCTTCGGCGCGTCGACCACGGGAGCGATGACCGGCGTCACGTCCCTGGCGTCCAGCCGGGCCAGCGCGCCGCGTGTCTCCTCGAGGAGGGTCTCCAGGACGGGGCGCTCATTCCGCTCCGCGCAACCATCGACAAAGGCCAGCACCTGCTCCAGCGACATCTCGACTTGCATCTGCACGGGCACTCCAGGGGACTGAGACTTCACGAGACCTTCAGCGATGCTCGACACCGTCGTGCCCTCCACCGTGGACCGCGACGGGAGCTGGAGCTTGTTCTCGACGGAGGCCACGGCTCCCTGGACCTCCTCGGGGGTCAGCCCCAGCTCATCGACGAGCCGGACGTGAGGAGAGAAGAGCTCGGGCACGTAGCCCGTCATCTCGACCAACGCGGTCACGAGCTCCTGTTGAACCGCGGATTGAGGGGGGGTGTTCATCGGGAGTCCTGATGACCGAGCAGACGGTGGGCGAAACCAAAGGCGAGAAGCCGATGGAACTGCTCGACCTCTCCAAGCTTGGGGTGATTGCTGGCTTGGGCCTGGTACGGCAGACCCTTCAGCGTCGATTGGATGAACGCGGTCAGCGACCACTTGGGCCCGGCTTCGATGAAGAGCCGCGTGCCTTCGTCGTGAAGCCGACGCACATGCTGTCCGAACCGAACAGGCAGCACATATTGCAGCGCGAGGTGTCGGGCCATGAACCGCGCATCCGAGGCCGTCGCGTAGTAGCGCCCGTGCACACTGGAGAGCACCGGCAGCTTCGGCGCGTTCCAGGGGAGCGACTCCAGCTCCGCGCGAAGCACGGGGACGGCGCCCGCGATGAGCTGCGAGTGGTAGGCGTGCGACACGGGAAGCACCCGGACCTCGAAGGCGTTCTCCCGGCACCAGCGGGCGACGGTCTCGACCGCGCGCCCCTCTCCCGCGACGATGCCCTGCCCCGGCGCGTTCTCCGCGGCCACCGTCACGTACCCACCCGCCTGGGGCAGGAACTCGCGGAGCTTGTCGAAGTCGCCGCTGACGCTCAGCATCTGCCCCGACGACGCGGACGCAGGCAGCCGCGTCACCGCGAGCGTGCGCCGGTAGATGGCACGCAGCGCATGCTCGAACGAGAGCACGCCGCTGGCGACGAGCGCCGCGTACTCACCCGCGCTCTGCCCCAACAGCACATCGACCCGGAGTCCCTGCTCGCGGATGAGCCGGTAGAGCGCCACGTTCGCCACGAAGACCGCCGCGTGGACCGTGTCGTCATCCTGCCGATAGGTGTCCTCCGTCCCCGGTGGCACCCAGAACGTCCGGGAGAGCGGCTGCCCCGTCAGCGCGGAGAAGACCTCGTCCGCCTCCGCGATGGTGCGCGAGACGACCGGATACTCCGCCGCCAGCTCCCGCAGCATGTTCGCGTACTGAGGCCCCTGCCCCGGGAAGACCGCGGCCACCTTCCCCGTGTGCAGTTGGCGCTCGTCGCGGCTGTCGTAGAAGTAGATGCCCTGCTCCGGCAGGCTCGGCGAGCCCGTCCCCGCCAGCAGCGTGCGCGCGCGCTCCAGCGCCTTCCGCGCGGCCTGCCCCCGAGGCAAGGTCATCGCCAGACGGCACGGCAGCGACGACTCCCCCCAGGTCCCTCGCAGGTCCAGCCCCGGCTCCTTCTCGAGCCACTGGAGCCGCTGCTCCACCTGCTGGAGGAGGTGCTCACGGCTCGTGCCGGTGAGCGCCAGGTACGGAGAACGCTCGGCCTCGGAGGTGCCCCCTCGCGGCGGGCGCGGCCCTGCCCTCGACGGATACTCTTCGACGACGGCGTGGAAGCTCGTGCCTCCCAGGCCGAAGGACGTCACGCCCGCGCGCCGGAGCCCGGGGCCCTTCAGCTCCCAGGGCCGCGCCTCCGTCGGCACCTCGAAGGACACCTGCTCCCAGGGGATGCGCGGGCTGGGGCTCTCGAAGCCGATGTTGGGCGGGACCTGCTTGTGGTGCAGCGCCAGCGCGACCTTGGTCAGCGCCACGGCCCCGGCCCCGGAGTTCAAGTGGCCGACGTTCGACTTCACCGAGCCCAGGAGCAGCTTCCCCTCGGACGGCGCCCGACCGTAGACGGCTTGATAGGTCTGCACCTCGATGGGGTCCCCCACGGGCGTGCCCGTGCCGTGGCCCTCCACGTACTGGACCTCCGAGGGCTTCACGCCCGCCTTCTCCACGGCCCGGCGCACGGCCTGGACCTGCCCTTCCGAGGACGGCGCCCAGATGGAGGCGTTCTTCGGGTCCGTGGCTCCCGCCACCGAGCGCACCACCGCGTAGATGCGGTCTCCCGCGGCCTCCGCGTCGGACAAGCGCTTCACGGCGATGAGCGCCGCGCCCTCGCTCGAGATGTAGCCGTCGGCCCGCGCGTCGAACGGGAAGGAGCCCTTCTGTGACAGCCCCCCGAAGGAGCAGCACTGGCTCAGGGCATCCACGCCCAGCGACGCGTACATGCCGCCCACGAGCACCAGGTCGCACTGCCGCGTGCGCAGCTGGTTCATGGAGATGTCCAGCGCCGCCAGGCTGGAGGCACACGCGCTCTCCACCATCAGCATGGGCCCCTGGAGGTCCAGGTGATGCGCGACGCGCCCCACGGACAGGCTGCCCAGGTACCCCAGCAAGGTGTCTTCGGTGATGGGCGGAAGCTCGCTCTTGTAGAGCCGCTCGCACGTCTCCCGCAGGCGCGCCGAGGTGGCCTCGTCGATGCCCTGGCGCCGGAGCTGCTCCGCGAGCCGGGCGTCGAACTCCGCGTAGTACACGCGGGCCTGCGTCTGGAACTCGCGCTCGAGCGGAGGCAGGTAGCCCATCACCACGCCGATGCGAGCAGGGTCCACGCTCCGCTGGCTCGTCCCCATGTCGGAGAGGGCTTGCAGGGCCGCCTTCATCGTCCAGCTGTGGCCCCGGTCGATCTGCGAGGCCATCTTCGGCGGGACCCGGACCTGCTCCTGGGGCCACGCGCCATCGACGATGTAGCCCGCGAGGTTGGTGTAGGGCCGGACCTTGCTCTGCCGCGTCGGGTCCAGGTAGCGGTCGATGGGCGCGCGCTCGGTGGGAATCTCCCCGATGGCGCAGCGCTTGTTCAGCAGGTTCTCCCAGAGCGCTTGCGCGGTGCCCGCCTGGGGAAAGACGCCGCCCAGGCCCACGATGGCGATGGGCTCCGCGACCTGGAGCGCGGGGAGCGTCCGCGCCAGCGCCGAGTGATACGCCTGGGAGAACTCCTCCAGCGTCACGTGGTAGTTGATGCCGCCGAAGCTGAACGCGCTGACCGCCGCACGGCGTGGACCGTGCGCGGACTCCGGCCACGGCGCGGCCTGGTTCGAGAGGTAGAAGGGGCTCTGCTCCAGGTCGATTCCCTCCGCCGACGCCTGGAACGAGTGCTGCGGAAGCAGGACCTTGTGGTGCAGCGCGAGGGTGGCCTTCATGAGCCCCGCCGCCCCCGCCGCCGCCTGCAGGTGGCCCGTCAGCTCCTTCACCCCTCCCAGCCGGACGCTCCCGGCCGCCAGCCCTCCACCGAAGACCTCCTTCAGGCTCTGGAACTCGGTGACGTCGCCCAGGATGGTGCCCGTGGCGTGGCACTCCACGTACCGCACGCAGGAAGGCCCGTAGCCCGCCTGCTCATAGGCCCGGCGCATCGCGAGGACCTGCCCCCGGGAGTTGGGCGCCATGAGCGACTTGCCCCGCCCGTCCGACGCCGCGCCGATGCCGCGCAGGACCGCATAGACCTTCTCTCCCCCCGCCAGCGCGTCCTCCAGGCGCCGCAGGACGAAGACACCGACGCCCTCGCCCAGCAGCGTCCCGCTGGCCCGGCGATCAAACGGCGCCAGCGTCGAGACAGACAGACCTCCCAGCTTGCTGAAGGCGACCAGGTCATGCGGCGTCAGGAGTTGGCTGCACCCCGCGGCCAGCGCGACGTCACAATCCCCCGCGTTGAGCTGGGCACACGCCGTCTGGAGGGCCGCCAGCGTGGAGGCATAGCCCGCGTCCACCGTGGCGTGAGGCCCTCGGATGTTGAAGAGCTTGGCGGCCCGCCCGACCCACACACTGCTGAAGGACGCGATGGCTTCATCCTCGGTGATTCCCGCCATCTCCTGCTCGACCTGTCGGACGGTCGCCGCCCTCAGCGCCTCGGCCGCCGCCGGGTCCAGGGACGTTTCCTTCAGGGCCCGTGAAAGACAGGCGTCCATATCCAGGAGGCGCGTGCGGACCCGCGTGTCCGGACGAAGCCCGCCCCCCAGCGAGCCCAGGGTGAAGCCCACCCGCTCCGGGGCGACCCGGTCCATCACGTTCCGAGAATCCGTGAGCGCCTGCGCGGTCGCCTCCAGGAACGCGAGCTGCGTCCGGTGCATGTCCTGCGCGACCTTGGGAGGAATTCGATACTTCCGATAGTCGAGCTTCAGCTCGTCCAGCGGGGCAGCATGTCTGCAATAGGTCCGGTCCGCGGCGGCTCTGTCCGCGTCGTAATATCCATCCCGTCGCAATTCGCGCTCATCCAGCTCACGAATGGCGGTGGGCCCCGTCTGCAACCGCTCCCAGAATGCCTCGGGGTCAGTCGCTTTTGGGAACACGGCACCCATGCCGACAATGGCAATCGGCCGGAAACGCAACTCCTCCATGACACCTGCCCCCAACTCGCGATGAAACCTCACGCGATGACCTCCGCCCCGGCTGTGTTCACCGAGCGGAGCCAAGCCTGTCATTCCCCAATGGCCAGAATTCAGCTCTGTCCAAAGTAGGCGACAATATCCAGTCAGATCAATCTTTTATTTTTCTCACAATCGCACAGAGCTGATGCGGATTGCGCTACAGCAACACATCACGTGTCCCGAAGCGAGGCGGTTGAAGCGGCCCTCGAGTCGATGCTGATATTTTGCGACAAATCTCGCGAGACCTCGTCGCGCCAAGGACAACACCCTGTCCTTCGTGTTCCACGGATGGGACCTCCTGTTGCAAGAACGCAACAGATTGTCTCGCGGGAGGGAACCCATGGCGGGGCCTCCCCTGCCCTCCGCGCGGGCGCGGGCGGGATCACCGACTATTGATAGATGAACAACATCGCGGCGCGCGGCGCGGAGCCCCTGGATTCACACCGCCTCCCCTGGGAAAGACTGCCATCGCAACACGTCGTCCCACGAAGTCCATTCGAAGGACACGGGAGGTCCCCATGTGTGCTCGGTTGATCGTGGTGGCGTTGCTCTCCACCGCCCTGCTGTCGGGTTGCGACAGCTCGGAGAACACTCCGGCGCCGCCGGGACTGGAGGCCCTGGAGGAATCCACCGCGCCAGAGCCCACCGCCCAGGCCGGAGACCCCTACCCGGAGATGCTCTCCACCGTCCATGGCACGGGCCAGGGTGACTCCGTGTTCGGCCACGGCCGGGGCTTCGTCCATGCCCCCATCCTCGCCGTCTTCGAGGCGATGAAGAACCCGGACACCCTGGTCGACCGTCGGCAGATCGACGAGTGGCGTGTCACCTGGAACGTCGAGCCCGGCTACGATGTGAGCTTCCGCACGCACAACACCGTGAGGAACTTCATCACCATCGAGTTCGAGATGACGTTCCGCGTGGGTGTCGTCGAAGGAACCGCCGAGGCCCCCCTCCGCATCATCGAGGTGGCGAGGAAGACCTCCGGCAGTTCCTATGTCGAGCTCGCCCAGCACTCCATCGTGGTGACGAAGGTGAACGACTCCACCACGAAGCTGGAGGTCGTGGTGCAGGGCAAGGGCGCCACCGTGGGCCCCAGCGACATGGCTGTGAGCGCGCGCGACCTGTTCAACAGCATCGTCGCCCGCGTGCACGGACGGCCGCTGCCGGACGTCTGACCTGACGCGTGCCCCTGGCGGCGAGCCCCCGCTCTCAGCGAGCAGGGCTCCCCGCCGCGGGGCCGGGCAGCGCGCTGATGGGCCGGGCCTGGAGCAATCTCAGGCGGCAGCCCGTCAGCGCCCACTCGATGTCCTGCGGCTGGCCGAACTGCCGCTCCACCTGGCGGGCCAGCAGCGCCAGCGCGCGGGCCTGCTCCACCGTCAGGCTCTGCTCGACGTTCGCGAGGCAGCGCACCTCGTCGCCGCGCACCGTCCACTCATCCGGCGAGCACTCCCCGGACACCAGTCGCTCCGCGAGGCCCCGCACGGCGTTGATGAGGACCTCGTCCCGGGCCCCCGTCACCGGGTTCGCGGTGAACACCACGCCCGCCGCGTCCGGAGACAGCATCCGCTGGATGAACACCCCCATGCGCGGAGACACCTCGCGGCCCCGCCGCTTCGCGTACAGGCGCACCCGCTCGCCGACCGACGACGCCCAGCACCGCCGCACCGCCGCTTCCAGCGCGTCCGGGCCCCTCACGTCGAGCACCGTCTCGAACTGGCCCGCGAACGAGGCCGCCGCGCCGTCCTCCTCCACCCCGGAGGAGCGCACCGCCACCGGACCGCCCCCCAGCTCCACCAGCGCCTCCCGGAGCCGCACGGACACCTCAGAGGGCAGCGGCGCCTCCTGGAGCGCCCGCGCGTCACTGCGCGCATCCAGGCCGTGGTGTTCCAGGAAGTGATCCAGGACGTCCACCGTGAGCGCGAAGCCCTCCGGCACGTCGAAGCCCCCTCGCGCGAGCTCCCCCAGCCGCGCGGCCTTCGCGCCCACGCGCTTCACGTCCTCCAGGCAGATGCTCCGCAGCCACCGCACCCACGCGTCTCGTGGCTCACGCATGCCCGGCTCCACGCGGAGGGCCCTCATCGTTCCTCAGCGGGCGGAGGCCACGGAGAGGCTGCGCGCGAGGACCGAGTCCTCCGCCTCCGGACTGCAGACGACACGCTTCGTCCCCAGGCTGCTGCGACTGGTGATGGCGATGCGCTCGATGCGCACCGGCAGCTCCGCGCCGGGCGGGGCCTCGTTGCGCACCTGCCAGCGCACGCGCGGCGGCGTGTAGCGCATCCCCGCCAGGATCCGGGTCCCCTTCGTCGCGAGGACATAGGTGAGCTGGTTGAGCTGGGCATCGATGAAGGCCGTGGTCTCCCCCACGTTGAGCCCTCCCTCCAGCGTCAGCGAGCCCGGGACGAGGCGGGCCGTGGGCGGGAAGCCGAGCGTCAGCTCGATGTCGTGGATGTCGTAGACCTTGATGGGCCCCCGGCTCTTCGGGACGACCCCCTCCCCGTTCTGGAAGGTCAGCGTGTACGAGAGCCCCCGGGCCACGGTCCTCGGCGCGCCCACCACCACCGAGAGCCGCTCGCTGCCCGCGAGGAAGCCACAGTCCAGGACCAGCTCGACCTTGTGACTCACCTCGCTCGCCGCGTCCTCCGCGCGAGCAACACCTGTCACGCAGACGAGCACCCGCATCACCCCGCTGACCCAGCCGCGCATGCCCCTGCCTCCTTCGCGAGAGACAGCCTCGCGCCAAGGTAGGGGACCTTCGGGGGCCCATCCAGGGGCCCACGTGCAGGCGTCCTGGGCTGGACAACGACCTGCCTTCCGGACGCACCTTCAGGCGCCGCCAGCCAGGGCCCGGTTCGCGGCCACATAGCCAAAGGTCATCGCGGGCCCCAGCGTGGCGCCGGCCCCCGGATAGCTGTTGCCATACACGGGCGAGGAGCAGTTCCCGATGGCATACAGGCCCGGGATGACGTCCTGGTCCGGCCGCAGCACGCGGGCATGGGCATCCACGCGCAGACCGCCCCGACTGCCGATGTCCCCCGGATACACCTCCACCGCGTAGAACGGCGGCTCCATCAGCGTCCCCAGACAGGGATTGCGCCCATAGGACGCATCCGACCAGCAGGCATCGTAAAGGCTGTCACCGCGGTGGAAGTCCGGGTCCTTCCCCTCGCGGGCGTAGCGGTTCATCTTCTCGGCCGTCTCGCGCAGGCCGTCCGCGCGGATGCCCACCTGCGCCGCCAGGTCATCCAGCGAGCTCCCCCGGACGAGGAAGCGCTGCTCGAACAAGTGCTTGGGCACCTTCGCGTCCGGCACCCCGGGCATGATGGGCCCCAGGCTGAACCTGCGCCGGAAGGCCGCGTCGACCACCAGGTAGAGCGGGACACTCGGCCGGCCTTCCCGGTCCGGCGTCGCGTACATCGCCCTCACGATGTCGCTGTACGGCGCGGACTCGTTGACCACCCGCACGCCGTCCCGGTTCACCAGGATGCCGCCCGGCACGGAGCGCTCCGTGACGAACATGTACGCCACGCCCGCACGGCGGCCAGGGATGGGATTGGTGGGCCCCCACCATGCGTCCTCCATGAAGTCCGTCGCCGCGCCCAGGTCCATGCCCGCGGAGATGACATCCCCCGTGTTCTCGGGGTTGCCCGTGCTCCACTCCGTCTTCGTCGGCGCGGGCAGGTACTTCTCGCGCATGGCCGCGTTCCGCTCGAAGCCACCCGCCGCGAGGATGACGCCCTGGCGCGCGAGGATGCGGCACGTCTGGCCCCCTCGGCTCGCGACCACCCCCATCACCCGGCCCTGCTCGACGACGAAGTCCTTGAAGCCGGTGTTGAGCCACAAGGGCACCCCCTGCTTCGCCAGCGTCCCGCGAAGCCGCGCCACCAGCGCCGCGCCCAGGCAGACGCGCCGGTCCCTCCGACCTCGCAGCCGGCCCTTCACGTCCAGCCAGTAGCGGGCCATGGTCCGCATCATCAAGCCCACCCAGCCCGGACGCCGGTGCATGGCGTGGCGCGACTCCGGGAACGAGAGGGAGATTTCATCGAGGAAGAGCATCTGCGGATGGCTCTCCCGCATGTCGTAGAAGTCCGCCCCCAGCTCCGAGCCATGGAATGGCAGCGCCTCCAGCGAGCGGCCGCTGCTCTTCCCGCCCGGCACCTCCGGGTAGTAGTCCGGATACGCGGGGATGATGCCCATGGCGACGTCCGAGTGGTCCTGGAGGAAGTCGACCATGGCGCGGCCCTCGGAGACACACGCCCCCAGCCGCTCCTCGGCGATGCGTCCTTTGGTGAGCGCGCGCAGGTAGCGCAGGGCCTCCGCGTCGGAGTCCTCGATGCCCGCGGGCTTCATGAAGCGGTTGTTCGGTATCCAGACACATCCGCCGGACATGGCGGAGGAGCCTCCGTAGCGCGCACTCTTCTCGATGAGCAGCACCTTCGCGCCCTGATGCGCGGCGCGCGCCGCGGCGGTCATGGCTCCAGCCCCCGAGCCTACGACGAGGACATCCACCTCCGGGGTTCCATCCGCGCGTGTGTCCATGGACTCATCTCCATCCGGTTCCCAACGAAGTGAGTGAGACGCGATACGCTGACAGTCTTCTACAGTGATAGCTCTCGCACTCCAGGGCCCCTCTCCCGCCAGTCCCAGGTGTGTCCATGACCCGACATGAGCTGCCTCCTGGCCTCTCCGCCTCCGCGGCGGCCCAGGGCTTCCGCTTCTTCCAGAACCCCCTCTCGTTCCTCGACCAATGCGTGGAGCAGTTCGGCGACCTCTTCACGATTCAGTTCCCGGGGAGCCGCAAGCAGGTGTGTCTGTCGAATCCGGAGGACCTGAAGGAGATGTACACCGGGAGCCCGGACCTGCTTCACGCGGGTGAGGCCGCCGGCAGCGTCTTCTCTCCCCTGACAGGCTGGAACTGCACGCTCACACTGGACGGCGAAGCCCACGCGCGGCGCCGGGAGCTGGTCCAGGCGCCGTTCCGAGGCGGCCAGGTGGAGCGACATGCGGGGGCGATGTATGCCATTGCCACCGCGGCCATCGAGCGCTGGCCTCGCACCGGGCGCTTCCCGCTCCAGCCCCAGATGCAGGACATCGCGCTGCGCATCATCTTCCGCACCGTGCTGGGCCTGGACGACACCGCGCCCGGTCATGCCCGCTTCCTCGAGCTCATCTCCCAGGTGGCCCGCCTGGGCATGGGCTCGAAGATGTTGCTGATTCCCGCGCTGCGGTGGGACCTGGGCCCCTTGAGCCCCTGGGGCCGCATCGTCCGCATCGTCCGCGACACGGACGCGCTGCTCTTCGCGGAGATTGCCCGGAGGAGGACCGACCCGAAGCTCGCCACCTCCGAGGACGTGCTGTCCCTCCTCATCCGAGGCGAGGGACAGGACGGGCTGCGGCTGACGGACCAGGAGATCCGCGACGAGACGGTCGCCCTGCTCATCGCGGGCCTGGAGACGACGGCCGTCGCGCTGACGTGGGTGGCCGAGCGCCTCATGGCCCTGCCGGAGGTCCGTGAGCGGCTGCGCGCGGAGCTGGAGCCCCTCCACACGAACGGGGAGCTCGACGTGACGCGGCTCTCCGCGCTCCCCTACCTCGACGCCGTCCTCAAGGAGAGCCTCCGCAACCGCTCCCTGTCGCCCATCTGCGGCGGGCGCGTGCTGAAGGCCCCCATGCGGCTGCGCGAGTACGAGCTCCCCGCGGACACCGTGTTGATCAACTCCCCCTATCTCCTCCACCGACGGAGGGAGCTGTACTCGGAGCCGGATGCCTTCCGCCCGGAGCGCTTCCTGGGCAGCCCTCCCTCCGCGCACAAGTGGACGACGTTCGGCGGAGGAAACCGCCGCTGCCTGGGGCAGAAGTTCGCGCTGCTGGAGCTCAAGGTCGTCACCAGCGCCATGGTCCTCCAGACGGGGCTGGAGCTGGCGACGCCGCGCGTGGTGCCCAAGGCGGACGGCATCCACCTGGTGCCCGCGGCGGGGCTGCCCGTCCGCCGCGGCACCTGCCCCTTCGCGAAGAAGGCCGCCGCGGCGAGCTGAGCGCGGGACGTCAGCGGATGGCCCACTCCCCGGGCTGGTAGCGCACCAGCCCGTGGTTGATGATCATCCGCACCAGCCGCTTGCCGTACCAGTGGGTCGTCCGCGCGCCCAGCACGGCGCCCGCCACGTTGCGCTCCATGTGCCGGTTGAAGGGCCCGAGCATCTCGTTGTTCCGCGCGAAGTCCTCGCCCTGCATGATCATGGCGAACAGCCGCCCGTCGTAGAACGAGTCCACCAATTCCTGCCACGTGGCGATGTTCTCCCGGTAGGTCGCCTCCCAGCGCGTGAGCGCGCTCGAGACGTCGTCCGCAGTGAGCGCCTGGGCCAGCCCCGAGGCGCCCTGGAGCGACAGCAGCACGCCCGAGGACAGCGTCGGGTCGACGAACCCGGCGGCATCTCCCACGAGAATCCAGTTCGGCCCTCGGAAGCGCTCATAGCGCCATTGGTAGTTGTTGTAGACGCGGACGCTCGTGAGCCGCCGTCCTTCGCGGAGGGCGGCGGCCATGATGGGGTCGTCGCGCAGGGCGTTCTCGAGCCGCTCCTCGGGCGTGCTGCCATAGGCGGTGAGGTGCGCGGTGTCCTGCACCACGCCCACGCTCATCCGGTCCGGCAGGGGGATGCGCCAGGCCCAGCCCGTCTTCATCGCGGTGATGACCGCGCAGCCCGAGAGCGAGACGCCCAGGTCCACGTTCTCGTAGTGGGCGAAGTGACACGTGTCGTTGCGCTTGCCCGCGACCCCGGGCAGCTCCATCGCCCGGCCGAACATGCGCGCCCGTCCGGTGGCGTCAATCACGAGGTCCGGCTGCCCCTTGAGTCCACAGGCCTCCAGCGTCTCGGCATCGAGCTCCACCCGCCCCCCCTCCACCCGCAGGCGCGCGGCATGCTGCACCACCCGCACGCCCACCTCCTGGGCCCGGGTCCGCAACAACTGGTCGAACTGGGGCCGGGGGACGTTGTACGCATAGGACGCGGACAGGCCCGTCAGCCGCTGGAGGTTGAGCAGCAGCACGCGGCCGGTCCGCATGACGAAGGCCACCCCCTGCTTGAGCGTGGAGCACGCCTTCACCTGCTCCTCGATGCCCAGGTCCTGGAGGATGGTCGTGGCGGGAGGGAGCAGCGACTCGCCCACGAGCAGGTCCAGCTTCAACGGCCGGTCCACGATGAGCACGTCCCGGCCCGCCCGCGCCAGGTAGATGGCCAGCGTGCTGCCAGCAACGCCGCCACCGACGATGACGACCTGACCGATTCGCACCTTGTTCATGCCGTCTCCCTGTGACGAGTCTCCTGGGCGCTCCGCCGCCGGAACGAGACCCGCAGATGGTCCTTCGGAAAGAGCGAGGGCAGATACACGGGGTCCAGGCTCTGCTTGGGCTGCAGGCTCCACTCGTAGTCCCGCAGGAGGAGCGCGAGGACGACCTTCGCCTGGAGCCTCGCGAAGCCCATGCCCAGACAGCTGCGCGGACCGGCGCCGAAGCCCACCAGCCCCAGCTCGTGCCGCGCGCACCGGGCGGCCTCCGGGGTGAAACGTCCAGGCGTGAAGCGCTCCGGCTCCGGGAACGTGGCGGGGTCTCCGTGCGTCCCGTTGATGGAGTAGAAGACCCGGCAGCCCTCGGGCACGTGGAAGCCGTTGAACTCGAAGGACTTCACCACCTGCCGGAAGCTGCCCGAGAACGGCGGATGGAGCCGCTCGGTCTCCAGCAGCACCTGCTCCAGGAACGGCAGCCGCTCCACGCGCTCCATCGTGAGCGGTCCCTCCCCCAGCGACTGCGCCTCCTCTCGAGCGCTGTCGAGCAGGTCGGGGTGCCGGGACAGCTCCAGGCACGCCCAGGTCGTCAGCGAGCTGGTGCTCTCATGTCCGGCGAAGAGCAGGAAGAAGGCCTGCTCGGCGAGCGCGTCCGCCGACGGCCCTTCGCCCTGCTCCTTGCGTGACTCCAGCAGCCTCGCCAGCGCGTCGGAGCCGGTGCTCTTCTCGCGCTCCTGGATGATGCGGGTGACCTCCTTCAGCATCTCGGAGCGGGCCGCGAAGGCCCGCCCGAAGGGGGTGAAGGGCACCCGCAGGGGCACCACCGGGTGGAGCCCCTGCATGCCCGCGGTGTACGTCGCGAACAGCTTCCCCAGGCGCCCGGTGTCGGCGCCCTCCGGGGTGCCGAAGAGCAGCTGGCTGGCGGTGTCGAACGTGAGGCCCTTGAGGCCGTCGTAGAGCGACAGGCGGCCCTGCTGGACCCAGCGCTCCAGGTGGCGCCGCGCCGTCGCCTCCATCACCGGCGTGTAGCTGGCCAGCGCGGAGCCAGCGAGCGCCGGTGCCAGGAGGCGACGGGTCCGCGTCTGGATGTCGCCGTCCTTCATCATCAGGGCCCCGCTCATCAACATCCCCAGCCCGCGGGGCCAGCCGGGCCCGGAGACGAAGTGATGGCGATGCGATGAGAGGACGAACCGGAGCGCCTGCGGCCCGACCATCACGGCCGTGGACGCTCCGAGGATGTGGCCCATGAAGACCGGACCGAACCGGGCCTGTCGCTTCAACACGAACCGCTGGGGGTTCCGTCCGAACTCCACGGAGTCCCCCACCCACGGCACACCCGAGGCATGAGGAGGAAGCGGAGGCTGGTGCATGGTCTGCCTTTTCAGGGCGTGGAGAAGACGTACTCGAAGAACACCTGGTCCCCGGTGACGAACTTCCCGGGCTGGGCCTCCCAGTAGGAGGTCTGCGGCTGCCACTCCCGCGCGGGCTCCGGACGAATCTCCGCCATGAAGGGCTCTCCGCCCGGGTTGACGAGCTGGAAGGGCTGCTTGGGTGGCACGGACTCGAACTTGCCGCGCTCCAGGGGAAGGCGCTTGGAGCCCATGACGAGCTCGCCGCTGCCCACCAGCGCGCTGATGATGTTCTCCCCGTCCGAGTAGTAGCAGGGAATGGTGCTCTGCTTCGGGTCCACCATCACGACGGAGAAGGTGCCGGCCACGGACGAGCGGATGTTGTAGTAGGGCCGGTCCGAGGCGTCATCGATGGTCGGCTTGATGGAGAACCACAGCTGGTCTCCCACCAGCATCTGCTGCGCGTATTCGTAGACGAAGGTGTCCGGGTTCCAGGCCGAGTGGATGGCCTTGAAGTCCCAGGGCTGGCTCCCCGAGTTCAAGAAGCCGAACGGCTTGCCCGCGTGGATGAGGAGCTTGTTCCCGGTGGAGACCTTCGCCGTGGTGCCGGCGACGTTGATCTCCGCCGCGCCCTTCGTGACGGTGGTTTCGAACTGACCGCGCTTCATCAACTGGGTGAACTGCAATGCTCCCGGGAGGACGGAGCCTTCGACGTGGTTGGCGCCCGTCGGGTCCACCGCCTCGATGCGCATCAGGATCCTGCTGCGCGCGAAGGCCCCCTTGAGCCGGACCCGGGAGGACTTGCCGGACTTCGTGACGTGCTTGCCCAGACCATCCAGGTACTCGGGCTTCCCGGAGACATCCTTCAGGAAGTCGAGCACGGAGATGGAGCCGCTCTCCACATCATCCAACAACTTGTTCAGCTTGGAACTGGCGGGATTTGCCATGGTGATTCCCCCGCGAGCGCGGTGAAGCGCCCGCTCCTGTGTTTGTGTGGCGCCGAGGCCTCGACGTCAATTGCTGGCATTGTCGGGCATGAGCCCGGCGGGCGCCGAGAAGGCGTCACATACCCCCGTGGAGCTGACCTGATGACCGAAACAATTCCCGTCATCGCGTTCGTGGGGTTGATCGAAGAAGAAACAATCCGAGCACTTCCGCGCTGGATCCTCCGACACGGGGCGGTAGTTCACCCGAACAGGGGCCTTGATCTTTTCCATGCCATACCTCCTTGCTGCGACTGCTACTTATTGATGCCGATCAGGCTTTGACCGGCACCCTTCTGCAGGTCCACCCCCGCGGGGTGTGGCTTCATCCGGTTCCTCTCCGTGCAGAAAGACTTTCCAACGTTGGCCAGGTACAGCCGGCCCTTGCGAGTCAGGGACACGTGGTCCGGCCGGTCCTCCACCAGCCCCCAACCCTGGAGCTTGTCCACCGTCTCGCCGAACACCGATTGGATGGACTGGCCGAAGCGCTGCTCGAAGGGGGCCTTGGGGATGTCCAGCCCGTTGGTGCCCAGCACCATGTAGCGGGCCATCTGCTCCTCCTCGGTGAGGTGCACCCCGAAGTCGATGGGCAGCTTCCCTTCACGCAAGAGGTCGAAGTAGCGCTCCAGCGGGTTGACGTTGCCGTAGACGAACTCGTCGCGCCCGTTGCGCACGAAGGAGAAGGCGCCGGGGCCGATGCCCACGTACTCCTTCTGGGGCGCGTGCCAGTTGATGACGTGGTGCTCGCACCGCCTCCCGGGCGGGGCGAAGTCGTAGAGCGTGTACAGCTCGAAGTTCGACTGGGCGAGCCGGTCGATGACGAGCCGGAACATCTCCAGGTCCGTCTGCTCGTCCGGCAGCGGGAGCAGCTTGCCCCGGTGTTGCACGCGGGCCAGCGGCGAGCCGGGCTCCACGAAGAGGCTGTACGCGCTGATGTGGCTGACGCCCGAGCGCAGCGCCGTGTCCAGGTCCTTCTCCACCTCCTCCAGCGTCTGCCCTGGCAGGCGGTACATCAGGTCGATGGCGACGTTGTCGAAGCCCGCGTCCGCGACCATGTCGATGGTCTTCCGCGCGGTCGCCGCGTTGTGGCCGCGCCCCAGCATCTTCAGGTAGTGGTCGTCGAAGGACTGGACGCCGAAGCTGATGCGGTTGACGCCCACGTCGCGCAGGATCTTCAGCTTCTCGGGGGTCAGCGTCTCCGGGCTGCCCTCCACCGTCAGCTCCGTGTCGTCGCTGAAGCGCAGCAGCTTGCGGCACGTCTCGATGATGTCGGCCAGCCGCTCTCCGGACAGGGCCGTCGGGGTGCCCCCGCCGAAGAAGGCCGCGCTGATGTGCGCGTTGGACCAGTAGGAGCGAGAGGCCAGGAGCTCGATCTCACGCTTCACCGCGATGACGAACTCCGACATCATCTTCTCGACGGACGCGAACTTGTTGAACGGGCAGAACGGACAGATGACGGCGCAGAACGGGATGTGGATGTAGAGCGACGTCTCGTGCTTGGGCTCCGGCCCCGCCTGGGGCCAGACGGTGTTGACGTCCAGCGGGCCGTAGGTGAGCGGGTACCAGACCACCGCTTGAGGGTCGTGGTCGGGGTACTCGCGCCAGAACTCGTAGCCAGGGCTGTCACTCATGAGCGTCGCTCCTGTTCCGGGGGGAGCTCGGTCCCCACCACTCGCGAGAACGTCACCATCACGTACGGCAGCAGGTTGGCGCAGCGCATGAGCGCCTCGGTGTCGCCCCGGATTTCGTAGGCTTCGTCCGCCGCGGCCTCCATCAGGCTGAGCGTGCGCAAGAGCGTCCCGGTGAACACGGCGAAGGTCGTCTCCGCCTGCACATGGAACTCCTCGGCGATGCCCAGGTGCGGCACCACCTTGTCTCCCAGGTACTCCTCCCAGTAGCTCAGCTCCGGCCGGTCCTTGAGCAGGAGCTGGAAGCGAATCCTCCCGATGGACGCGAGGATGGGCCGGCAGAGCGGCTCCTGGGAGACCTGTCCGAAGACCGTCGACAGGATGCGGGCCCAGTGCTCCGGGGTGATGGTGGCGAGCGTGTTGCTCATGTCCCGGTCTCCGTCCGCTGCTGGCCGCCCACGGACACGAGGCTCAGGCCCTTGCCCGCGAGCAGCTCCACGCCGATGGCCTGCGGCTTGCCCCGGTTGGCGGGCGTGTAGAAGGCCTTGAGCACGTTGGACGCGAAGTGCCGGCCGCGCTCCGTCATGAAGACCTGCTCACCGTCCTCGTCGAGCAGGCCCCACTCCTTGAGCTGCTCGATGGGCGGACCGAACACGTCCGTCATCTCCTGGCCGAAGCGGCGGCGGAAGCCCGCCTTGCTCACCGACAGACAGCGCAAGCCCATGACCATGTAGCGCGAGCGCCGCTCGTCCGGGGTCAGCCGGTTGGCGAGCCGCACCGGCAGCCGGCCCTCCTTCAGCACGTCCAGGTACTCCTGCAGCGAGTGGATGGTGCAGTAGATGAAGGACTCGTCTCCCTCCGTGTAGCTGAACGCGCCGGGGCCCATGCCCGCGTAGCTGCGCTGCGGCGCCTGCCAGTTCATCAGGTGGTGCTCCGAGCGCCGCCCCATCCGCCGCGCGAAGTCGTTGATGGTGTAGTGGACGAAGCCCGCGGCCCCCAGCACCTGCTGCGTGGCCTGGTACATCGCCACCTCCTCGGACTCGGGGGGATAGGCGGCGACGTGGCCCATCAGCGTCTCGTTGTAGAGGCGCGTGCCCGGGTCCAGGAACAAGCAGTAGGTGCTGATGTGGTCCACCCCCAGCTCCAGCGCCTTGCGCAGGTCCGCCTCCCACAGCGGCACCGTCTGTCCCGGCACGCGGTAGATGAGGTCGATGGCGATGTTGTCGAAGCCCGCCTGCCGCGCCAGCTCGATGGCCTTCACCGCGCCGTCCACGCCGTGCGTGCGCCCGAGAATCTTGAGGAACTCCGGCCGGAAGGACTGCACGCCGAAGCTGATGCGGTTGATGCCGCTGGCGCGAAGCTGCCGGAGCTTCTCCAGGTCGACGGTGTCGGGGTTGGCCTCCATGGTGACTTCGGAGCCGCGCTCGGGGGGCAGGCGCTCCAGCGTGTGCTCGATGAGGCGCAGCAGGTCCGGCGTCTCCATGGCCGTGGGCGTGCCGCCGCCGAAGTACCCGCCGCTCGTCTTCGTGCCCCGCTTGTGGCGCTGCGCGGCGACCAGGTCTATCTCCCGGAAGACGCCGTCCATGAACGCCTTGGCCCGGTCATCGCGCATCCGGTACTTGTTGAACGGACAGTAGGGACAGACGTCCTTGCAGAAGGGGATGTGGAGGTAGAAGGCCGCGGCCTCGGGACCTCTCCCCAGGGCCTCCAGGATGGTCTCCCCATCCACGGCCTGCATCGTGGGCGGATACCAGCGGACGTATTCGACGTCGCGCTTGGGGTAGTCACTCCAGTAGCGGTACAGCGGGAAGCTACTTTCCATGGGGCGCGCTCCCATGCCGGGCTGCGATGAACAGGTCCAGGTCCTTCACGTCCAACACCGTCGAGGACTGGGTCGTCCCAGGCTCGAGTCCCGCTCCTCTCAACAGCTCCACCACCTCGTCGAACGTGTAGTCGCGCAGGTGGTGCTCCACGTGCACGGAGCGGTACATCGGCGCGTTCGGGTCCGAGTTGGCCTCCTTGTTGATGACGTTGAAGACGAAGATGCCGTCCTCGGCGAGGTGCCGGCGGGCGACGCCCAGCGTGGCCCGCGCGTCCTCGTCGGAGGTCATGGTGCTCATCGCGTAGAGGCACACCACCAGGTCGAACGTGCCGCCCAGGTCCAGCGTCTTCAGGTCCGTGTTCGTGAAGGTGATGTCCAGTCCCTGCGCCCGCGACTGCTCCGCGGCCTTGTCCAGCTTCCAGCCCTGCTGGTCCACGCCGTGGCAGACATGGCCGTCGCGAGCGAACTCCTGCAGGTGCTTGCCGGTGCCACACGCGAGGTCCAGCACGCGCAGCGGCCCCGTCCGCTTCTTCATCGCGTAGATGCGCGAGACTTCTTCCCGATGGCCCGCGAGCCGCGCGTGCACGCGGTCCCATTCGGAGTCATAGGAGTCCTCCAGCTTCTTCGGAGCAGCGGGAGGCGGCGCGGCGACCTGCTTGTCCGGGGGGAGGAAGGCATTGCCGTCCAGGCCATGGGCGGCCAGGTTCTTCATCACCCTGGGACGGAAGGCCGGAGGCGCCACGCGCAGACAGGCCCGCGCGACGTCCTCCCGCTCGATCTGGTTGACGCCGCGCTCTCGTGCGGTGCGCTCCGCCTCCCGCTCGATGGCGGCCGAGGCCGAGTCCTTGAATGCCTCCGGAGGCCCCTTCCCCATCAGGTCCTGGAACAGCGCCCGTGCCTGGGATTCCCACTGGATTTCCATGGCCATGTGCCTCACACCCACCTGTAGAAGCGTGCCGCGTTTCCACCGAGGATTCGTTCCTGGTCCTCCAGCGCCAGCGTCGAGACCTCCCTGCGCACCGCCTCGCCGGCGCCAGGGAAGAGCGAGTCGTGATGGGGATAGTCGGAGGCCCACGCGAGCTGGCTTGCGCCCAGCTCGTTGCCCAGCGCGCCCCGCAGCGGCTCGTTGGCGTGGAACGCGGCCAGGCATTGCCGCTGGAAGTACTCGCTGGGCCGCAGCGTGAGCCAGGGCACGCTGCGCCTCATCATCGGGGAGTCGTAGCGGGCGTCCATCTCTGCCAGCCACCCCCTCACCCACTCGCCTCCCGCCTCGACGAAGACGAGCCGCAGCTTCGGGAAGCGCTCCAGCACGCCCCCCGCGATGAAGCTCGCGAGCGCGAGCTGCTGCTCGATGCGGTGCGAGACCAGGTGGTGCAGGAAGAGGCTCCCGCCAAACCGCTTCGCGCCCGCCACCACGTCCACCAGCGGCCCTCGGCCCTCCGCGTCCGGCAGCGACGAGATGGTGTGGACCTGGATGGGGACATCCAGCTCCTGCGCGAGGCTCCAGAACGGGTCCAGCGCGGGGTCATGCAGCGCGCGCTCACCCACCGGCAGCGGGACGACCAGGAAGCCCGCGAGGCCCAGCGTCTCGATGGCCCAGCGCGCGTCCTTCACGGCCAGGTTCACGTCGTGAAGGTTGACGGGGTACACGGGCCGCAGCCGCTTCGGCGCGGCGCTCGCGAACTCGGTCACCCAGCGTCCGTAGGCGCGGCAGAGCGCGGAGCCGGCGATGCCGTTGGGAATGGTGGCGTTGCCCAGGGCGAGCGTGGGCGTGAGCAGCGCCACGTCGATGCCCTCCGCGTCCATCGTCGACAGGTAGCCCTTCGGGTCGAAGCCCTCGCGCAGCGGGTGGTTCGGCCAGAAGCGGTTGTCGTCGAACATCCGGTTCGCGTAGGGGTCGTCCCACATGGCCCCGGAGAAGGCCATCACCCGCTCGCCGATGGCGATGCGCGACGAGCCGTCCGGGAGGTCCACCTTGCGGTAGACGTGCGAGCGGAAATGCGGCTCGGCGTAGTCCTGGAAGATGCGCCACGTCTCCTGGACGTGCCGGTCCATGTCGACCGTCAGCGAGGACCGAGCCTTGTCAGCAACGGTGTTGCTCATCGCCCCTGCTCCTCTCCCGGCTCGATTCCCGCGAGCCTCCGGGCCATCTGCTCGAACGTGGACACGTCGTAGCTCTGCGCGAACTGGAGCCGGTTGCGCGCCAGGTCCCGGCCGTTGAACAGCTCGAACATCATCTGCCGCGTGGCGAAGGCGCCCCCCGCCAGGTCCCAGGCCAGCCGGAACAAGCGCACCCGGTCCGCGGGCGCCGTGGGGCCTCCGGAGAGGTAGTGCTCCAGGTCCGCTTGCAGCTCGCCGCTGTCGAGCTCCGCGTGGGTGGGCGCCATGAGGACGCCCTGTCCGCACAGCGAGAGCAGCGTCTGCTGGAGGCGCGGGTGGTGCTCCACCGCGTGCATGTGCGCGACCATCAGCGTGCGCGGGTTGGGCATGGCGACGCCCTCGCGCGTGAGGACGGGGTCTGCCTCCGCGGCGCGGATGAAGGCGCGCAGCGTCTCCACGTGCCGGAGGATGTCCGCCAGGTCCTCCTTCACCCGCTCGAACTGCGAGGTCCCCAGCTGCTGGGCCACCAGCGAGCTGACTCCCGCGAAGAGCTCCGCCTTGACGGCCATGCGGATGAGGATGTGGTGGTAGGCGAAGACGTTCACCTGCCGCCACGCCGCCTGGAGCACGTCGACGTTCTCCGCGAGGAAGACGCGCGACAGGGGGATGCGCACGTCGTCGAAGACGGCCCAGGCGTCCATCTCGTCGAAGCGGGAGCTGAGGGGGAAGTCCGCGGGCGCGCCCTCCGAGAAGGGCTGACGGCAGATGAAGCGCAGGCCAGGGGTGGCCACGGGCACGGAGAAGAAGAGCGCCTGCTGCGGCGCCAGCCCCGCGCGCGGAGGCGTGAGCACCAGGTACTCGTTGGCGAACGGCCCCAGCGTCGCCATGGACTTGATGCCTCGGACCACGAGGTGCTCCGAGTCCCGGCTCACCACCTGGAGGTGGTTGAGCGCCGCGCTGGGCTTGGAGCGGTCTATCTGCCGGTCCGCGAAGCTGTGCGTGAGCAGCAGGTCCGCGTCGCGGCAGGTGTTGAAGTAGCGCTCGACGTTGCCCGCCCACTCCGGAGCGCCGCGCGCGAGCTGCCCCCGCGCGGAGTACAGCCCCAGGGCGATGAGCGGGACGTAGTCGGGCAGCCGGCCCATGGTGCCGCCCTGTTGGCGCGCCAGGTGCTCGATCATCCGGCGCCGGCGCTCCAGGTCCGCGCTGCTCTTCGGCACCATCCAGGCCAGGCTGACGCGCTTGCCCGACGGGCCCTCCATCGTCAGCAGGTCCTGGAGCTCGGGCCGCGCCTGCGCGTCGTAGAGGTTCGCGAGCGTGCGCGCACAGCCCGCGAGCGCCGGGTGCGCCGCCACGTCGCGCACCCGGGTGCCGGAGAGGAACACCTGCCGGCCATCATCGAGGCTCTGGAGGTACTGAGGACCCGTTCTCATCGGTGCCGCTCCTCGCTATTCCAGGTGGACCCGACCCGCGGTGCCGTCGACGGTCACCATCTGGCCATCGCGAATCACGCGGGTGGCCTGCTGGGTGCCGACGACGGCGGGGATTCCGTACTCGCGCGCGACAATGGAGCTGTGCGAGGAGATGGCGCCCACGTCGGTGACGACCGCCGACGCGCGCGCGAACAGCGGCGTCCAGGTGGGCGTGGTGGCCACCGCGACCAGGACCTCACCCTCCTCCAGCCGGTCGAACTCCGCGGGCGAGGACAGCACCCGCGCGAGCGCACGCACCCGGCCGGGGCTCGCGGCGGTGCCTTGGAGGACGGACGCCGTGGACTCCGTCTCCGCGCACAGTTGGCGGAGGTTGACGGGCCAGCGCATCGCCGACTCCCAGGCGGACGCCTCCGCCGGGATGCGCACGGGCGGGGTGAGCTGTCGCCGGGCCTCGCGCCGCGCCTTCCGCTCCGCGACCTCCCGCACCAGCTTCTGCCCGAGCCGGTGGAGGGCATGCACGTGCAGCTCCCCGGTGGTGAGGTAGAAGACGTCCTCCGCCGCGGCGAGCGTGCCCTTCTCGGCGAGGCGGCGCCCCAACTCCAGGAGCAGCGCGCGGAAGACGGGCCACCCCATCTGCAGGTAGAACACCGCGTCCTCGCGCGCCACGGCGTAGCGCTGCCCGCGCTTCAGCAGCGAGTCGAACAGCAGGCGCCGGGGTCCTCGCAGCAGCCCTCGGAGCTTCTCCGTCGCGGCCTCGCGCTCCTGTTGCAGCCGCTCGACGGTCCGCGCGGGCTCGGCGGCCTGCGGTGAGCAGTAGCAGCGCAGCGCGATGGCGAGCGGCCCGGGGTTCTCCGCCAGCGTGGGCGTGACGAAGTCGAGCACCGAGGTCTCATGCCCATACAGCTCGAGGTGCTGGAGGACGCGCTGGCGGAAGTCCGTCGCCACCCCCACCGCCTGCGGCTCCCGGAGGAGCCGTGGCAGCGCGCCCTCCTCCAGCCAGCCCTCGAGGCCCGGTGTGGAGGACACCTCCTGCGCCAGGAGGAACACGCTCTGCTGCGCCTCCAGGGAGCGCGTCCAGAAGCCGCGATAGAGGATGAGCTGATCCTCCCCGAGCACGTCGCGAAGCTCGCGGCCCCCCACGCCTCGCAGGAACTGCATCAGCGGCGCCGCGCCGCCCGAGGCCAGGCTCAGGACGTACCAGACCTCCGCCACGTCCAGCGAGAGCTGGTCCAGCGCGTGAAGCAGCTCGACCGAGGAGCCCGCCGACTCCACCCGCCGTCCATAGCCCTCCACCCGGTCGATGTACGCGCGAATCCCCTGCTGCTCCCACCGGTCGACCCACCCGCCCCGCAGCTCGGAGAAGAGGAAGCGCGGAGGCAGGAGGAACACGCTCAGCGGGTCGGGGTCGGCGCGCGCGAAGAAGTAGCCATTCGCGACCATGTACGACGGGCGTTGCATGTGCCACGCCCGAGGCATCCGGAAGCCGAACCGCCCGCTGCCGGAGTGCTCGCGCCCCTTCGTCAGGGCGGGGAGCAGCAGCGTCTCGAAGAGCGGCGACAGGGGCTCGCGCAGCCACTCCCCCAGCCGCCACGTCCGCAGCCAGTGCGCCCCCGGGACGGGACTCTCCCAGACCGCCTCGGACGGGACGACGGTCTGGATTTCAGCGCTCAGTCGCATCGCGAGACCGCCTCCGTTCCGCGTCCTTCCACCAGGCGCGGCAGAAGGTGTTCGACGGCCTCCAGGGCGCCCCGCCGCAAGAGCGCGGCCGGTGAGGCGCGGCGGATGACCTCCACCGCGCCCTCTTCCGTCCAGCCCTCCGCGCGCAGCAGCGCATAGACGAAGAGCGGCGAGCGGTTCTTCCCCGCCATGCAGTGGACGTAGACGCGGTGCTCACTCCTCTCGAGGGCCTGCCGGTAGAAGCGGAGGGCCTCGCCCAGCGCCTCCGCCGGAAAGGGCTCCAGCGAGTCAGGCACCGCGAGCCAGCGAAGGACCAGGCCCGTGTCCTTCAGCAGCGCCGTGTCGTCGAACTCCTCCTGGAGGTTGATGACGTGGGTGATGCGCGCGGCCTCCAGCACCCCCACGTTCGCGGCGGTGCCAATCATCCCGCCCATCGCGAGCCGGGCGGTGAGCCATTGGAACTCGACGGCGAAGCCTCCCGGAAGGCGCGTCCCATCCAGCAGGAGGACCTCCGCCTCTTCGCGCCCGGGCGCCTGCATCATCACATCTCCTTTGGGAAGCGACGGAGGCGCGCAGCGAAGGCAGGACTCTCACCTGTATGGCATTAAACCAGCTTTCGCGAATACAGCGAGCCGGATTCAAGACCATGCGCTCCGGGCCTCCCCGGAGCATTGACTATTCATCACACGCGATTTCGACGTGCGGGCCAGACTATGAAAGCAATACAGGCACGACGGGCACGGACCTGGGCACGGCAACGAGCATATGGTGTTTCACCCAGTCCGCCTCACTGCCCCGCAGCGTCGCCTTGGGGAAGCGCTTGAAGAACTCCCTCAGCGCAATCACAGCCTCGATTTCCGCCATCCGCTCCCCCACGCACCGGTGCGGGCCAGCGCCGAACGCGAGCAACTCGTGGGAGCGCTTTCGCATGACATCGAAGACGTCTGGGTTTTCGAATGTCTCAGGATCTCTGAAGGCGGACTGAAACAAGAGCAACGCAATCTGCCCCTGCTTCATCACGTTTCCGTGAAGCGAGATGTCTTCCTTCAGGTAGCGTGGCAGGAATTTGGTGAAGCTCCGGTAACGGAGAATCTCCCGGATGGCATCCGGGTAGCGGTCCGGCTCCCGCTGGAGGTGGGCCAGTTGCCCCGAGTGCTCCAGCAGCAGCAACACGCCCATGGTGATGAGGCTCCCGTTGGCCTCGGTGCCGGCCAGCAGGAAGGAGAACACCAGGGAGAGCACCTCCTCGTCGGACAGCCGGTCTCCTTCCCGATTGGGCTGGAGCAGGTCGCCCAGGATGGAGTCCTCCGCCCCTGCCTCCTTCCCTCGGCGGATGACGTTCTCCACGAGCGCCCGGAAGCCTCGCAGCGCGCCCTCGTTCCGGGTGATGGCCTCCGGCGCGAGCGAGGGCTCCAGGAAGCCCAGCGCGAGGTTCGTCCCCGTGACGAGGAACTCCTCCTCCTCCGGCGTGAAGCCCGCACCGAACAGGCGCCCCATGACCTTGATGCGGATGGGCGCGGAGAAGTCGGCCAGCAGGTCTATCTCCTTGCGTCCGGAGAAGCCGTCCAGCACCTCGTGGACGACCTGCTCCGTCACCCGCGCGATGCGGCCACAGCCCGCGGACTGGAACGGGGTGTTGGCGAAGCGCCGCATCCGCGCGTGCTGGGCGCCGTGACAGAGCAGCAGCGTGGCGTCGAGCGCCCACTGCACATGCTCCGTCGGCTGCGCGGACGTCTTCAGCTCGGGGTAGCCCGCCCAGGCCTTCTGGTCCGGCGTCGCGCGCTCGTCCGTGAGGAGCATCTTCACGTCGGCGTAGCGGGAGATGAGCCAGGCCCCCAGCTCCCGGGACCAGAACACCGGCGCCTGCTCCCGGAGTTGTTGATAGATGGGAAAGGGATTCGCGAGGAACGAAGGGCTGAAGATGCTGATTTCAGGCGTCTGCGACATGTCTCGCCTCTCTCTCTGCGTCGAGGAACTCCCCTACCCCAGCCCGCCGCCCAGCACCGGCCGCCTCCATGCGTGGAGCCGGGCTCCGACGAGGGTGCCCAGCAACAGCTCCAATCCAGACCAGACCAGCGTGGGGAGGTAGAGCGAGAGCGGGAAGACCCCCAGCGCCCAGGACCAACCGAAGCCCAGCCCATAGGCGAACAGCCAGGAGACCAGCGCCGTCCGGAGCACGGCCTCCCGGTCCGTGTCACAGGCCCGCCGGAGATTCACATACAGCCACATGGTGGCGATGCCGAGGAGGAAGGTCATCACCGTGAGCGAGGCGATGGACGCGCCGCCAGGCGGGGGCCGCCCCAAGGACTGCATCACCGTGCCCCACTCCCCATGGAGCAGGACTCCGTTGAGGAGGAACTCCCCCGTGTTCACGACGAGGCCCACGGCCCCACCGCACACGAGGACCCGCGCTGACAGGTTCCCGTCCAAGGCTCGCCTCCCCACGGAAGTGTTCCGCGCCCGGCCCCCCGCGGCGTGTCAGCCGCGGATGGCCCTGGCGAAGTCGACGCCGAGCGACTCCATCAACGGCTGAACGGCCGCGCGCCCACCGCCCGTCACGCCGCCCCCCGGGTGACAGCTGGGGCCACACATCCACAGCCCATCCACGGGCGTGCGGTAGCCCCACCCCGGCAGATAGCGATTGCCGAGCTGCTGGCTCAGGTACATCCCGATGTGGTTGTAGTCCCCTGAAATCATCGCCGGGTTGCGCCGCGACAGGTCCAGCGGCGTCTCCACCAGGCGGCCGATGATGTTGTCGGCGCCCATGTTGGTGGTCCGCTGCTGCAGCGTGGCGAGGATGCCGTTGGCCACCTCCTGCCGCACCTCGTCCCAGCGCGCGGCGCCGCCTCCGGCGAGTTCGAACGGGGCATAGTGGAACAGGTGGAGGGTGTGCTTGCCCTCCGGCGCCCGAGACGGGTCCAGCCGCGTCTGGCAGCCGACGGTCGGCATGTCCATGCGGACGCGGCCATACCGCAGCTCATCGAAGCCCCGGAGGAAGGTCTCCAGCGGCAGCGGCGCGAACTCGACGAAGAGCGCGTCGCTCACCTCGTCGCCGGCCTTGTACCGGGGCGCCTCGCGCAGCGCGTAGCCCTGGCTCACCGCGCCGTACTCGGAGCGCTTGAGCTGGCGAAGCTGGCCCACGAAGTCCGCCGGGAGCAGCGACGGGTCCACCAGCTCCGCCAACTGCCGCGCGTGGAGGTTGGAGACCACCGCCTTCGTCGCGTGGATCTCCTCGCCGCCGCGCAGCCGCACGCCGGACGCACGGCCTCCCGAGGTGAGGACCTGCTCCACGGTCCGCTCCGTGAGGACGGTGCCGCCATGGTGCGCCAGGCAGCGCTCCATCGCCTCGCTGAGCGCGCCCGAGCCGCCCATGGGGATGGCGCCGCCATACTTGTGCGTCAGCGGGATGAAGAGGAACAGGACGATGCCCGAGCCCAGCGTGCCCGGGGCGATGCCCGACTGGGCGGAGAACTTGGTCAGCGCGACCTTCACCGCGTCGCTCTCGAACCACTCGTCGCAGAGGTCCAGCGCGCTCATCATCAGCGAGCGCAGGAGCGCACGGCCCGGGGGACTCTGGTCCAGCGCGGCGACGAAGGCCCCGAAGGGCGGCGGCGGGTTGAACATGCCTTGCGTCAGCATGTCCAACATCTGCTCGCCCCAGCCGTGGAAGCGCCGGTAGGCGTCCGCGTCCTTCTGGGAGAACTTCGCGATGGACTGACAGGTCCGCTCCACGTCCCGGTAGATGTTGAGGTGCGAGTCATCCGGGAAGAGCACGCCGAACTGGTTCTCCGACGTGAGGTAGCGCAGGCCGAACTTCGACTTCAGCCCGAGCTCGTCCTCCAGCAGCAGCGGGTTGGCCTGGATGAAGCCATGCCAGATGGAGCAGATATCCGCCTTGAAGCCGGGCACCACGGAGCGTGAGGAGATGACTCCTCCGCCGACGTACGGGAGGGACTCCAGGACACAGACATCCACCCCGGCGCGCGCGAGATAACACGCCACGGTGAGGCCGTTGTGCCCGCCTCCGACAATCACCACCTCGTGCTTGCGGCTCATGGCGTCCCCCGCCCTATTCCTTGTGCCAGCAATACGGGACGGAGGCGAAGAAGTCCCCGGTCTCGCATTCCGAGTGGACGCCGCAGCCACCGCCACAGAGCTGGCGATTGCCGCACGAGGTGCACTTGCCGCTCGTCTTCTTGCGGTCGCGGATGTCCTTGAACACCTGCGTCTCCATGATGTCCTCGAAGCGCTGCGTGAGGAGGCTGCCCAGCTTGAGCTGCGTGGGGTAGTAGCAGGGGAAGAGGTCGCCGTTGACGTCCACGCCGGAGATGGTGCGGCAGGACTGGCAGCCCACGCCCCACTCGATGGCCGTCCGCTCCGCGTCGGTGCGAGGCTGCTCCATGAAGGGCGTCCAGTCCCAGATGTCGAAGATGGGCAGCGTGGAGCCCAGGCCCTTGCGCACCGCCTCGATGGCGTGGCGGTACTTGAAGTCGTAGAAGCGCCGGTACTCCTCCGGGCTCAGGCCGACCTCCTTCCAGTACTGCGCCGCCGTGCCGGTCTTGATGACCGCGCGCATGTAGGGCGCCGCGCCCCAGCTCTCGATGAGCGCCTTCATCGACTCCATCTCGTCGATGTTCTGCTTCATCACGACGAAGTTGACGATGACGAACATCCCGTGCTTCTGCGCGTTGTCGATGGCGCGCTTCGCCAGGTCTCCCGCCCGCCTGGCGCCGCGAATCTTCGCCGCCTTCTGGGGGTCCGCGCTGTCCAGGCTGACGAAGACGTGGCTCATGCCGTTGTCGGCGCAGAACCTCGCGTACTCTTCATCGAAGAGCAGCCCGTTGGTGGCCAGGGCATGGAAGTAGTTGTTCTTCCCCGCGTGGGCGATGAGCTCCTTGAGGTCCTTGCGCACGGTGGGCTCACCACCGAAGTAGATGTAGACACCGCGCCGGTTCTGCTTGCGCAGCGCGCCCTCCAGGTTGTCCTGGATGTTGATCCAGTCCTTGATGGGCAGGTCGTCCCGCTTGAACAGGTCGACCGCGCAGTGCTTGCACTGCTCATTGCAGCGGTCCGTCACGTACAGCGTGATGTGGTAGTTGCCGGGGAGGAACGCCTCGCCGAACTCCGCCCAGGACTTCTTGTACTGGTTGCGGATTTCATTGAGGTCGACGAAGCGGGCGGCGTCCAGGCCCAGGCCCTTGACCATCTTGACGCACTCGTCCTTGAACTGCTTGGGCGTGATTTCGAAGAGGGCCGCGACGAGGTCCGCCTCGCTCACCCAGCTCTCGTTCCGGTGGCGGCTCTGCGCCTCCGCCGCCTCACGGAGCTTGGGCTTGACGATGGGCCGGAACACCATCGGAACCTGCGCGACAATCTTCGAGTACAGCGTCTCGATATTTGGCGACCATTCCATGCCGGTGCTCCTCTCGACTGCCCCGTGGCATCAACACCCCAGCGTCTTCAAAACACCTGCATCAAGGCCGTCATCGTTCCGCTGTAGTCGTTCTCGATCTTGATGAAGGTCTCTTCCCGCGACACCGTCACGCTGTAGATGAAGTTGCGGCGCTCCGTCGCGAAGGGCACCCCCGCGGCGAACTGCCCGATGATGGGATGCAGATGCGTCGGGAGGAGGCCCGGCCCGGGTGCGATGACGCCGAAGCACACGCGCTCGATGCGAGGCCGGTCCCACCGGAAGGTGAAGTAGATGGGCACGGCCCGCGTGCAGTGCTCGAGCAGCTCCTCACCCGGACTCTCGAAGCCCAGCCCCCCGAGCAGGTCCGCGAGCTGCGCGGTGGAGAAGTGGCCGGGCCTGCACATGAAGTAGAGGTTGACGGAGCGGCTGCGGTAGTCGAGCGCGAAGAGGCTCAGGTCCGTCAGGTCATGCTCGACCAGGAAGCCCGAGTGCGCCTGGACGCTCTGGGGCAGCGACGGGAGCGTGCGCAGCACCTCGAGCGGCTGGGGTCGGTGGGGGAAGAAGGGCCAGATCTTCTCCACACCGTACGCGACGCCGAAGTCCAGGCCGTAGCCCAGGATGGGCACGTTGCGCTGGACCTGCTCGAACAAGTCGTCGATGGGATGACCGCTGCGGTGGATGAGGCCCTCGGCGAGCGCCACCGCGTGGGGGTCCTCCGGAGTCTCCAGCTCCACGAAGCGCACGTTCAGCTCGCGCTTCTCCGGCTTCCGGGTGGAGGTGCGGAAGCTCACCGCGGAGCTTGTGAAGAACCGCGGATAGGACTTCAGGACGTTGCGAGTCACCTCCCGGGAAAAGGAGGCCCCCGCAAGCGCGGCGGCAGCCTCCACATCCGCACACAACCGCTCAAGTCCAAGCGACAGAGCTGGCATGGAGCCTCTGAGGAATGGTCAGACACGTCGGTGCCGCGTGGACTTGTCTACACAAATGCGGCGCACGCCGTTCAACACAAGGACCCGGAGTGTGTATCACTTCACGCGAGCTGGTCCGTGAGTGCGAGCCACTATCCGCCACTGCACGGACGACATGCCCCACGGGGCAGGCCCGGAGCGTCCCGGTGTGAAGTCCTGCTTGCCAGACTCCCACCCCCTGCTCTAGCCAGGGTGTCCTTCGTCATCCTGATCACGGCATGAAGCTCACGTTCGAGGAAACCCAGCCCCGCCAGGTGGTCCACGTGCACAAGCGCGTGGACGGCCCGTGGTTCTGGACGCGCTACAGCGCGCACCCGTATGTGGGCTGTCGCAGCGGCTGCACCTTCTGCTACCTGCGGGGCGGCCACTATCTGGGGAAGCGGGACCCGGCCACCTTCGACACGCTCATCCAGGTGAAGACGAACGTGGTGGAGCGGCTGCGCTTCGAGCTGTCCCGGCTGGAGCGGGATGTGCTCGCGTGTGGCGACTGGCAGCAGCCCGCGGAGGACCGCTACCGGCTGTCGCGCCAGATGTTGGAGGTGGCGCACGAGCTCTCCTTCCCCGTGTTCATCGTGGAGCGCTCCCCGCTCCTGGAGCGGGACCTGGACCTGCTGAAGGCGCTGAGCCGGCGGAGCTGGGTGGGGGTGGTCCTCAGCTTCAGCAACCTCTCGCCTGGACTGAAGGCCGCCTTCGAGCCACGCAGCCCGGGCCTCCAGCGCCGGCTCCAGTGCATGGAGCGGCTCGCCTCCGCGGGCATCCTGGTGGGTGCGTCACTCATGCCCATCATCCCCTTCGTGGGAGACGACACCGCGCACCTGGACGAGGCGGTCCGGATGACGGCGGCGCATGGCGGCAGGTTCGTCCTCGGTGCGGGCATGAGCATGGAGGGGACCCAGGCCGCGCTCACCTGGGAGGCGGCCGGGAAGCTGGACCCGGAGCTGCCGGAGCGCTGGCGGAAGCTGTACGGCACGGAGCCGGATGGCACGCCGAGCTCCAGCGCGCCCCGGGAGTACAAGGCCCGGCTGGGGCAGCGGGTGCGGGAGCTGTGCGAGCGCCACGGGCTGCTCTCACGCATGCCCCGGTACATCCCGGACGGACCGCTCGCGGTGAACAAGTGGGTCGCGGAGCGGCTCTTCCTGCGGTGCTGGGAGCTGGACCTGGAGCTGGCCAGTCCCTCCCGTGTCTGGGCCTACCGGAAGGCCGCGTGGACGGTGGATGTGTTGCCTCGGAGCCTCGTGGATATCCACCAGCAGCAGCCGGGCACGGGGCTGCGGCGTCTGCCGGAGATGAGCGAGGTCGTGGCCCGGGACATCGAGCGCTGGCTGCTGGAGTGGCCCGCGCGGCGCAAGGAGCGCGTCCGGGCCACCAGTCCCTCTACATTGGGGCCGTTGTTCGACGCTCCCGAGGAGAAGCCATGATTACGAAGGTATCGGACGTGAAGACCTTGGTGGCGGCCGGCAAGGAGAACCCGAAGGCGGTGTTCGGGGACATCCACGCCCTGGCCGCGAGCGACGACTGGAAGGTCCGCGAGGTGGCGGCGACGGCGCTGGTGGAGCTGGCCAAGAAGCACCCCGACGCGGTGCTGGGAGAGGTGCGCAAGTGGGCGCGGGCCTCGGATGAGAACGTCCGCCGGGCATCCAGTGAGGGCCTGCGGGGACTGGCGCGCACGCAGTTCGAGAGCGTGGTCCCCATCCTCGAGATGCTGAACGCGGACTCCAGCCTGTACGTCCGCAAGTCCGTCGCGAACCTGCTCCGCGATGGCAGCAAGAAGAACCCCGCGCTCGTGCTGGACTTGTGCGCGCGGTGGCTGGGCGCCAGCAAGGGGGACTCCAACACCCGGTGGATCGTCACCAACGGCCTGGCCAAGGTGCGCGAGACGGAGCCCGCGAAGGTCGATGCGTTGCTCGGGCCCGCGCCCGAGAAGAAGGCGGCGGCGAAGAAGGTGGCGGCGAAGAAGTAGCGTCAGTGGTGATCGCGGTTCCCCATGAAGTGGAGTGGAGGAGCGAATGGCCTCGCGTTCCCTGCGGTCCGTTGTCATGGAGCTCCTGGAGGACGGCTTCGGCCGGGCCGACAGGTCGGTCTTCGAGCGGCTGGTCGCCGAGGACTACATCCAGCACAACCCCTTCATGCCCTCGGGTCGCGCGGGATTGGTGGGGCTGCTGGAGGAGCTGAAGCACATCCCCGACAACCGCTTCATCCCGCTGCGCTTCCTGGAGGACGGCGACCTGGTCCTCGTCCACAGCGAGTGGCTCTCCGGCGGACTGAAGCGGGCCGTGTTCGACTTGTTCCGCCTGCGTGACGGCCAGCTCGTGGAGCACTGGGACGCGATGCAGGAACAGCCGCCCGCGTCCACGCTCGGCCGCACCATGGTCGATGGACCCACGGCGGTGAAGGACCTGGAGCGCACCGCCGACAACAAGGCCCTGGTCGCGCGCTTCCTCGACACCGCGCTGGTGTCGGGTCAGCTCGGAGCCCTTCACGGGTTCTTCGATGGGGACCGCTTCATCCAGCACAGCCCCGGAGTCGAGGACGGCGTGAGCGGCTTCGTCTCACACCTCCAGGCGCTCGCGGCCCGGGGCGACCGCATGCGCTACGAGCGTGTCCACCGTGTCGTCGGCGAAGGCCACTTCGTGTTCGCGCAATCCGAGGGCGAACTCGGCGGCAAGCGGCGGGCCTTCTACGACTTGTTCCGCGTCGAGGATGGGAAGCTCGCCGAGCACTGGGCTGTCCACCAGTCCATCCCGGACACGCTGACTCACGGCAACGGGATGTTCTGAGGCGGGAAGACGACGGGAAGGGACTCGATGCCCATGGACATGAGGTTGCGTCCATACGTCAGCATGGACCGAGGCACCTTCAGCTCGAGGCGAGGCAAGCGGGAGAGGACACCGCGAAAGGCCACGCGCAGCTCCAGCCGCGCGAGCGCCGCGCCGATGCAGTAGTGGGCGCCATGACCGAACGCCAGGTTGTGGCCCCGCTCGACTTCGCGGCGCAGGTCCAGGCGGTCCGGCTCCGAGAAGACCGCGGGGTCCCGGCAGGCCGCGGCCGGTGAGTAGAGCACCACGTCCCCCGCCGCGAGCGTCTTCTCCCGCAGCTCCAGGTCCACGCGAACGACCCGGGCGACGAACACGGCGGGTGCGCAGAAGCGGAGGATCTCCTCCGTCGCGCCCGGCAGCAGGTCTGGGTTCTCCCGCAGGAGCTCCATCTGCTCGGGATGGTCCAGCAGCGCGAGGATGCCTCGGCTGATGCCCATGCTGACCGTGTCGATGCCACCGCCGACGATGGACATGCACGTCGCGAGCACCTCCGGATGGGTGAGCCCGCTCCGGTCCAGGTCGGCGATGCGCGAGAGCAGGTCGTCGCCGGGCTGCTGCCGTCGCTGGACCACCAGCCCGTCCAGGTAGTCCGCGAACCGGGTGAGCTCGAGGAAGTTCTCCCGGCGCTCCTCGCGGGTGAGCAAGGGGTCGCTGATGCGCGTGGTGGCGGCGGCCCAGCCGGACAGCGGCTCCCGGTCTCCCTCGGGGATGCCGAAAAGGCCAGAGGCCACCGCCTCGACGGCGAGCGGACGACCCAGGCCCGCGACCAGGTCCAGCTCGCCGCCCGACGCCGCCCGGCGCAGCAGCCCATCCACGTAGTGCTGGAGCCCGGTCTCCAGGCGGTGGATGGCCCCGGGCGTGAAGTAAGGGGCGATGGCGGTGCGCAGCCGCGTGTGCACCGCGCCATCCGCCATGCCCAGGTTCGTGCCGATGCGGTGCTCCGTCCTCCGAGGCCCCATCGCTCCCGCGTGCTTGCCCACCAGCACCGACAGCGTGTCGTTGCTGAAGTGAGTCACATCCGTCGCGGCGCGGCGGACGTCGTCGTACCGCGTGAGGACCCAGGCGTTGAGCCGAGGGCTGAAGTGAACGGGGTCCCGCTCCCTCAACCAGCCGAGCCAACGATGGGGGTCCGCGCGGAACGCGGGATGCGCGGGATTGAAGTCGGGCTCCATGGCCGCGCGTCAGGCCCCTTGCGGGAAGATGGCTTGCAGCTTCTGCGCGAGCATCATGTTGCCCGTCACCTTGAGGCTCCCGCTCATGAAGGCCATCATCCCGTTGAGGTCTCCATTCGCCATCTTGAGGTACTCCTGCGCGTTCATCTGGAGCGTCGCGGTGGGCGAAGCCGCGGGCCCCTCGTGCACCGCCATCGTCCCGTCGGCGACCTCCACGTGGTAGGTGCCGCCCCCATCCCCAGGCAGGTTGAACTGGAACACCGCGTTGACACCCTTGGACGCCCCCGTCACGAAGCGGGCGGGCAGCGTATCGAAGTATTCTTTGACACTGGAAACGCGTGGCATTGCGGGCCTCCTGGGAAGACCCTTCAAGTGCCAGTGCCCTGGTGAACACGTCAAGACAGACTCCAGTGCATGTCTTTGGATGGAATCGGACCTTGGGTGAGCGCCTTCGCCCGGAAGGTGACACTCGCGCCGGGGCGTCTGACTTGTCGACGACACCCGGGGCCTACCCTGCGGGACCCGCGTCGGCTGGAGGTCCCCATGCAAGGCCTCAACTTCTGGGAGCTCGCCCAGCGGGCCCCGTCGCATCCGGCGGTCATCGGGCCGGATGGGCACGTCACCACCGCGGGGGCCCTCCTCCGCGCGGCGAATCAACTGGTCCACGGCCTCCGCGCGCGGGGACTCCGGCGCGGTGACACCCTCGCGGTGGTGCTGAAGAACGAGCTGGCCATGCTGGAGCTGTTCATGGCCGCCTGGCAGGCGGGTTGGTATCTCACCCCCATCAACACCCACCTCACCGCGCACGAAATCGCATACATCCTGAAGGACTGCGAGGCGCGGGCCGTCTTCTGCAGCGACCGCACCGCGGACGTCACCCGGAAGTCGCTGGCGCTGCTCGGACGGACGGAGCAGGACTGCTTCGCCACCTGCGAGATTCCGGGCCTGGAGTCCTACGCCGCGCTCAAGGCCCACCAGCCCGAGGACCTTCCACCGGAGCGCTCCGCCGGCGCCACGATGACCTATACCTCCGGCACGGCGGGCCAGCCCAAGGGCGTGCGCCGTCCGCTCTCCCCCGCCCCACCCGAGCGCGTCGGAGAGAGCTTCGCTTCATTCCTGGGGTTGTTCGGGATTACCCCGGGCGACGGCGGGGTCCACCTCACCACGTCGCCGCTGTACCACACGGCCGTCCTCAACTTCTGTACCAATCACTTGCACTTCGGCCACACGGTGGTGCTGATGGACAAGTGGACGCCAGAGGGCACGCTCGAGCTCATCGCGCGTCACCGGGTGACGACGACGCACATGGTGCCCACGCTGTTCCATCGCCTCCTCGCGCTGCCCGAGGACGTGAAGCGAAAGGCCGATGTGTCCTCGCTGCGGCAGGTCATCCACGGCGCCGCACCCTGCTCCGTCGAGGTGAAGCGGGCGATGCTCGGGTGGTGGGGCCACGTCATCTATGAGTACTACGCGGCCACCGAGGGCGGCGGCACGCTGGCCACCCCGGAGCAATGGCTCGCGCACCCGGGCACCGTGGGCAGGGCCTGGCCGATGTCGACGCTGCTGGTGCTCCGGGACGATGGGACCCCGTGTGAGCCGGGTGAGGTCGGCATCCTCTACCTGCGCATGGGCTCGCACCGGTTCGAGTACCACAAGGCCCGGGAGAAGACGGACTCCGCCTGGCGGGGGGACTTCTTCACCGTGGGGGACGCGGGCTACCTCGACGCCGAGGGCTTCCTGTATCTCTGCGACCGCAAGAGCGACTTCATCATCTCGGGGGGCGTGAACATCTACCCCGCGGAGATAGAGATGGCGCTGAGCGGCCATCCGAAGGTCGCGGACGCCGCCATCTTCGGCGTTCCGGATGAGGACTGGGGCGAGCGCATCAAGGCCGTCATCGAGCCCATGCCTGGTGTCCAGCCCGGTCCGGAGCTCGTCGCGGAGTTGCTCGCGTTCTGCCGGGAGCGCCTGGCGTCGTTCAAGTGCCCCAACTCCTTCGACTTCACCGACGCCCTGCCTCGGGACCCCAATGGCAAGCTCATGAAGCGCAAGCTGCGCGACCCGTATTGGCAAGCGCCCCCGGGCGCCAAGGGAATGCCCGGTAGTCTCCAATCGTGAGCGCCGTCCGTCGACCCGCGTTGGATATCCATCCATCATTTCCTTCCACCCGAGCCCGCATGGGCGTTCGGAATCACGCCAGTCCTCGATGAGCCATGAGCGCGAGCGGCCCGCAATCCCAGACGTCCCCTGGCGGGGCCGGAGTCCTCACGGCGCCCTACACGCTCGAGTACACCTATCGGCGGAGCACGGGACCGCTCATCGGCCGGTTCCTCGCGGGGCTCCAGGAGGGGCGGATTCTGGGGGTGCGCACGCGCGGAGGTGAGGTGCTGGTGCCGCCACCGGAGTACGCCCCGGGCACGGGGGAAGCGCTGGGTGAGCTGGTGGAAGTGGCCCCGACGGGAGTGGTGACGACCTGGGCGTGGGTCCGTGAGCCGAGGAGTCGGGACCCGCTCTCGCATCCCTTCGCTTGGGCGTTGGTGCGACTCGATGGGGCGACCTCCGGGATGCTCCACGTGGTGGACGCGGGGCAGCCGGAGGAGATGTCCACGGGGATGCGTGTCCGGGTGCGCTGGAGGGAGGCGCGCGAGGGCTCCATCCGGGACATCGCCTGTTTCGAGCCATGTGAGGCGACGCCATGAAGGAGAAGCCTCGCGTGTTCCCCGCGCCCGTAAGGCTGGAGTATCGCGCCAGCGCGGGGCGGGGGCTGTCGCGGTTCCTGGCCTCGCTGATGGAGGGGCGCATCGTGGGGCAGCGATGTCCGCTGTGCGCGAAGGTGTATGTGCCTTCGCGAGGTGCCTGCCCGTCTTGTGGCGTGGCCTTGGGTGGGGACGTGGCGGTCTCGGATACTGGGACGCTGGTCTCGTTCTGCATCGTCAACATCCCGCTCGCGGACCGCTCGCTTCCGCTTCCGTACGTCTATGGGAGCGTATTGCTGGATGGGGCGGACATCCCCTTCCCTCACCTGCTCCAGGGCTTGCCGGTGGAAGAGGTGCGCATGGGACTGCGGGTCCGCGCGGAGTGGGTTCCGGGTGGGGAGCGGACGCCTTCGCTCGAGAGCATCCGGTGCTTCCGCCCCACCGGGGAGCCGGATGCCCCCTTCGAGGACTATCAGGAGCATCTGTGAAGAAGGCGCGCGCGGTGGCCATCGTCGCGTTCGCGCAGAGTCCCGCCGTGCGGCGGGAGTGGGCGCGGGACGACGTGGAGCTGCTGCTCCCGGTCATTCAAGCGGCGCTGGGCCAGGCGGGGCTGCGCAAGGAGGAGGTGGGCTTCACGGCCTCGGGGAGCTCGGACTTCGTGACGGGGCTGCCATTCTCGTTCGTGCTCGCGCTCGACGCGGTGGGAGCGTCTCCGCCCATCGAGGAGACGCACGTCGAGATGGATGGTGCCTGGGCGCTCTATGAAGCCTGGGTGAGGCTGTCTCTCGGGGATGTGGACACGGCGCTGGTCTATGCGTTCGGACGGTCCTCTCTGGGGGAACCTCGGGATGTGCTGGGGATGCAGTTGGACCCCTACTACGTGGCGCCGCTGGCGCCGGATGCCATCAGCCTCGCGGCGCTCCAGGCGCGCGCGCTGCTGGATTCAGGACGTGCGACGGAGCGCTCGCTGGCGGAGGTCACCGCGCGAAGCCGGAGGAATGCGAAGGCGAATCCGAATGCGCAGCTCTCGGGGGACTTCTTGCCCGAAGCACTGCTGGATGCGCCGTACCTCGTCGCTCCGCTGCGGCGCCACGACTGTCCTCCGATATCGGATGGCGCGGTGGCGGTGGTGCTGGCCGCGGGGGAGAAGGCACGCGCGGCCACGGCCCGTCCGGCCTGGATTCGAGGCATCGACCACCGCATCGAGTCCCATGGCCTGGGCATGAGGGACCTCACCCGCTCGCCTTCGACGGCGCTCGCCGCAGCCAACGCGGGCGTGAGCCAGGGAAGCGTGGACGTGGCGGAGGTGCATGCACCGTTCAGCCATCAGGAGCTCATCCTTCGCGAGGCCTTGGGACTGGATGGAGCGGTGGACCTCAATCCATCCGGTGGCGCGCTCGCCGCCAATCCGTTGATGTCGGCGGGACTCATCCGCATTGGCGAAGCCGCGCGGCGAGTGATGGATGGCACGGCCCGCCGCGCCGTGGCCCACGCGACGAGCGGCCCCTGTCTCCAGCAGAACCTGGTCTGTGTGTTGGAGGCGACGCCATGAGGAGCCCCGGCGCCATTGTCGGCCTGGGGGCTGATGCGCGGGCCCCCTCGGCCATGGACGGCACGGACCGCGGGTTGGAGGCAGCCTCATGAGGCCCTGCGCGGTCATCGGCGTGGGGCAGAGTCGGCACGCCTCCCGGCGCGACGACGTGTCCCTCGCGGGGCTCGTGCGCGAGGCCGTGGACCGTGCCCTCGCTGACGCGGCGCTGACGCTCGAGGACATCGACGCCGTGGTGCTCGGCAAGGCGCCCGACATGTTCGAGGGCGTGATGATGCCGGAGCTGTACCTCGCCGACTGTCTCGGCGCGGGGAACAAGCCGCTGCTTCGTGTGCACACCGCCGGGAGCGTCGGCGGCTCCACGGCCATCATGGCCGTGAACCTTGTCCGCGCGGGCCTCCACTCACGCGTCCTCGCCGTGGCCTTCGAGAAGCAATCCGAGAGCGAGGCCATGTGGGCCCTCTCCCCGAAGTACCCCTTCCAGCCTCCCCTGCTCGCCGGAGCGGGCGGCTACTTCGCTCCGCTCGTGCGCGCCTATATCCGCCGCTCGGGCGCCCCGCAGGACGTCGGCATCCGAGTCGCCGTCAAGGACCGCAAGCACGCGCTGCTCAACCCCTACGCCCACCTGCACCTGCCCGACATCTCCACCGAGGCCGTGGCGAGCTCGGCGATGCTCTGGGACCCGCTGCGCTACCTCGAGACCTGTCCTTCGTCCGATGGCGCCTGCGCGATGGTGCTCACCAGCGAGGACGCCGCGCGACACGCCCCCGGCCCCGTTGCATGGGTACGCGCCACGGCCATGCGCAGCGAACCCACCCTGTTCGCCGGCCGGGACCAGGTGAATCCCCAAGCAGGCAGAGACTGCGCCGCCGCCCTCTACAAGCTCGCCGGAATCACCTCGCCGCGCAGGGAGATCGACGTCGCCGAGCTCTATGTCCCCTTCTCCTGGTTCGAGCCCATGTGGCTGGAGAACCTCGGCTTCGCGGAGCCGAACGAGGGCTGGCGCATGACCGCCGAGGGCGCAACGGCGCTCGGAGGAGCGCTGCCCGTCAATCCCTCCGGCGGCGTCCTCTCGACCAACCCCATCGGTGCCTCCGGAATGCTGCGCTTCGCCGAGGCCGCGCTCCAGGTCCGAGGCCTCGCCGGCGAACATCAGGTGGACGGAGCGAAGGTCGCACTGGGCCACGCCTACGGCGGCGGCTCGCAGTTCTTCTCGATGTGGATCGTGGCACGTCAGCAGCTCTAGCCCATGGGAGCAGACATGACGTTCAACCTCGCTGACTTGTTCGAGAGCCTCGCGGACATCATGCCGGAGCGGCTCGCCGCCGTGGCCGGAGACCACCGGCTCACCTTCCAACAGCTCGACGCACGAGCCAACCGCCTGGCCAACGCCCTCCGAGAACACGGCGTCCGCGCCGGCGACCACGTGGGGCTCTACCTGCACAACGGCATCGAGTTCCTCGAGTGCCTCCTCGGCCTCTTCAAGCTCCGAGCCGTCCCCATCAACATCAACTACCGCTACGTCGAGAGTGAGCTCGAGTTCTTGATGAAGAACGCGAACCTCACCGCCCTCATCCACGGGTACGAGCTGTCCGCGACAGTCCTCGCCGCCGCCAGGAACGTGCCCTCCCTCCGGCTCCGGGTGGGAGTCGGCGGAGGGGGAGATGTGGAGTACGAGCAGCTCCTCGCCACCAGCTCGCCCGAGCGGAGCTTCGAGGCCCGCTCGGGTGATGACCTCTACATCCTCTACACCGGCGGCACGACAGGCATGCCCCGGGGCGTGATGTGGCGACACGAAGACGTGCTCTTCGCCGGACTCCAAGGAGGCAATCCCGGAGGCCCGCCCATCGACCGGCCCGAAGCCTTGGCCCCACTCGCGCGCGACCGCCCGGCCCCGATGGTCCTGTTGACCGCGGCCCCCTTCGTCCACGGCACGGCCCAGTGGGCCGCCTTCATCGCCCTGTTCTCTGGAGGCACGGCCGTCATCGTCCCCAGCAGGAGCTATGAGCCCCACCGCGTCTGCCAGGCCATCCAGGCGGAGAACGTCAACACCCTGGTCATCGTCGGCGACGCCATGGCGCGCCCACTCGCGGAGGCGCTCGCCCAAGCACGTGCCGCCGGAACCCCTCACGACCTGTCCTGCCTGAGGGTCATCTCCTCCTCCGGCGCGTTCCTCTCGCCCGTGGTGCGCCAGCAACTCCAGGAGCAGCTCCCGGACACGCTGATACTCGACAACTTCGGCGCGACGGAGGCGGGCCATCAAGGGACGGCCTTCTCCTCGGGCGAAGTGGTGGCCTTCTACATGGACGAGAGCAGCGCGGTGCTCGGAGAAGACCTGCGCCCGGTGCAGCCCGGCTCGGGTGTCATCGGCAGGCTCGCGCGGCGCGGGCGGCTGCCCCTCGGGTACTACAACGACCCGGAGAAGACCGCGGCGACGTTCCTCGTCATCGACGGCGTGCGCTGGGTCCTCCCAGGAGACCTGGCCACCGTCGAGAAGGACGGCCGCATCACCGTGCTCGGCCGAGGCGCCGTGTGCATCAACAGCGGCGGAGAGAAGGTCTTCCCCGAGGAGGTCGAAGCGGCGCTCAAGGCCCACCCGGCCATCCGCGACGCGGTGGTGGTGGGCGTGCCCGATGTTCACTGGGGCGAACGCGTGACGGCCGTCATCGAGCCCCGCCCCAATCATCCCGTGTCGCTCGAGGTGCTCGGAGAGCACTGCCGCGCGCTGCTGTCCGGCTACAAGGTGCCGAGACAGCTCCGAGTGGTGGACCACATCGTCCGCCATCCCAGCGGCAAGCCCGACTACCGCTGGGCCCGGAGCGCCGCCACCGAGGAACGCGCCTAGGGAGCCCCATGCACCTCGAGCTCACGGCCGAGGAGCACGCGCTTCAAGCCCGGCTCCGGAGCTACTTCCAGCAGCTCGTGACACCGGCGCTCCTCGACGAGGTCGAAGGGAACGAGGGCGGCGGTCCGCTCTACACCCAGGCCCTGCGAAAGCTGGGGGCGGACGGTTGGCTCGGCATCGGCTGGCCGCGCGAGGTGGGAGGCCAGGGCCGCCCCGCCCTGGAGCAGTTCCTCTTCTTCGACGAGGCACAACGCGCGGGATTTCCCATCCCCTTCTTGACGTTGTGCACCGTCGGTCCCACCTTGATGAAGTACGGCACCGACGAGCAGAAGGCACGGCTGCTGCCCGCGATGCTGCGAGGCGAGCTTCAGTTCGCCATTGGCTACACCGAACCCGAAGCAGGCACCGACCTCGCGGCCTTGCGCACGCGCGCGGTCCGCGATGGGGACTCCTATGTGGTGACGGGCCAGAAGGTGTTCACCAGCATGGTCGAACATGCCGGCTACATCTGGCTGGCCGTGCGCACGGACACGGAGGCGCCCAAGCATCAGGGGCTCAGCATCCTGATGGTGGACCCCACGCTGCCCGGGGTGAGCATCACCCCCATCGACACGCTCGGAGGCAATCGCACCAGCACCACCTACTACGACCAGGTCCGCGTCCCGGTCTCCATGAGAGTCGGCCGGGAGAACGAGGGCTGGAAGCTCATCACCACGCAGCTCAACCACGAGCGGGTGGTCCTCCTGTCTCCAGGCGCGGCGGCCTTCTTCCTGGAGGAGACCCTCGCGTGGGCCCGGGAGACGCGCACACCCTCGGGCCGACGGGTCCTCGATGAAAGCTGGGTCCAGCTCCAGCTCGCGCGAGTCCACTCCCTGCTCTCCGTGCTGGAGCTGATGCACTGGCGCCACGCCTGGAACATCGACCACGGGGTGATGGACCCCGCGGAGTCCTCCCGCATCAAGGTCTTCGGCAGCGAGGCCCTCATCGAGCTCTATCAATGCCTTCTCGAGGTCCTCGGCCCAGCCGGTTGCCTCCAGAAGGGCTCACCGGGTGCGCTGCTCCGAGGCCGCGTGGAGCGCTACTACCGGGCCACGCTCGTCCTCACCTTCGGTGGCGGCAACAACGAAGTGCAGCGCGACCTCATCGCCACGGTGGGGCTCGGGATGCCTCGGCCCTCGCGCTGAGCGCCCATGCCTCTTCAGGAGCGCCCATGGACTTCGCTTTCACCGAGGCACAGCAGACCATCACCGGACTCGCGAGGAAGCTCTTCACCGAGCACGTCACCCCCGCCACCCTCGCCGCCTCGGACGTGGACTTCCTGGACCGTGGGCTGTGGGCGCGGCTGGCCACGATGGGGTTGCTCGGCACGGCCATCCCCGAAGCCGCGGGAGGCAGCGGACATGGGATGCGGGAGCTGGGTGCGCTGCTCGTGGAGGCAGGCGCGGCGGTGGCGCCCGTGCCGCTCTGGCCGACGCTCGTGCTCGGTGCATTGCCCATCGGTGCCTTCGGAACTCCGGAGCAGCGCCAACGCTGGCTGCCGGGCGTGGTCGAAGGAAGGACGTTCCTCACGGCCGCGCTCACGGAGGACTCGCCCCATCCCGCGTCGACGGGGACCCTCGCCACCCACCAGGGTGGACGTTGGCGACTCACGGGCATCAAGTCCTGCGTTCCCGCCGCGCACCTCGCGGCCCGCATCCTCGTGCCCGCGCGGACGCACGAGGGAGCCCTCGGGGTCTTCCTGCTCGACCCTCACACGCCTGGCGTGTCGACGGAGTGTCAGCGCGCCACCACGGGAGAGCCGCAGCTGCGCCTGACGCTGAGCGACGCGCTCGTGGAGCCGGAGGACGTGCTGGCCGGGCCCGGCGACGGCGACAGGGTGCTCACCTGGCTGATGGAGCGAGCCACCGTGGGCGTGTGCGCGCTGCACCTCGGCGTCGTCGAGCGGGCGCTGCGCCTGACGGCGGAGTACACGGGGACTCGGCACCAGTTCGGTCGCCCCATCGCCACCTTCCAGGCCGTGTCCCAGCGCGCGGCGGATGCGTCCATCGACGTAGAGGCCATCCGCTTGACGCTGTGGAAGGCGGCGTGCGCGCTGGACTCGGGACAGCCCGCGGAGAAGGCGGTGGCCACCGCGAAGCTGTGGGCCTCCGAGGCGGGACATCGGGTGGTGTCCGCTGCCCAGCATCTGCATGGAGGCATCGGCTTCGACACTCGCTATCCGCTCTACCGTTCCTATCTTTGGAGCAAGCAGCTCGAGCTCACCCTGGGCTCGGGGACCGTTCACCTCGCGCGCCTCGGCGCGCTGCTGGCCGAGGGCTGACCCCATGCGCACCCGCCTCTGTGAGCTCTTTGGAATCGACGTGCCTGTCTTCGCCTTCAGCTACCGACGAGAGGTCGTCGCCGCGGTGAGCCGCGCCGGAGGAATGGGCGTCCTTGGCGCACTCCAGTTCTCGCCCGAGCAGCTCGAGGAGGAGCTGTGCTGGCTCGACGCGCACGTGGAGGGAAGGCCCTACGGCGTGGACGTGGTGATGCCCACCCGCTACGAAGGCGCCGAGCGCGGAGGACTGTCCAAGGACGCGCTGGAGCTGCTGATTCCCGAAGGCCATCGCCGCTACGTGGAGGAAGTTCTCGCGCGCTACGAGGTGCCTGGATTACCCCCGGAGGTGCTCTCACACGAGTCACTGCTGGGATGGTCCGAGGCCGCGGGTCGCTCGCAGGTCGCCGTGGCGCTCCAGCATCCCATCCGCCTCATCGCCAACGCACTGGGGACCCCTCCTCGGGACGTGGTGGACGAAGCCCACCGACGAGGCGTGCAGGTCGTCGCGCTCGTCGGCACGGCGGCGCACGCGCGCAAGCAAGCCGAGGCCGGCGTCGACGTGGTGGTGGCGGTGGGCACCGAGGCCGGAGGCCACACCGGAGAGATTGGAACGATGGTGCTCGTCCCCGAGGTCGTGGACGCGGTGCACCCCATCCCCGTGCTGGCCGCGGGAGGTATTGGCCGAGGCCGGCAGATCGCGGCGGCGCTCGCGCTGGGCGCGGAGGGCGTGTGGACCGGCTCGCTGTGGCTCGGCGTGGAGGAGGCCCACCTGAATCCCGTGCTCAGGGACAAGCTCCTCGCCGCCACGTCGAGCGACACCGTGCGCTCACGGTCCATGAGCGGCAAGCCCGCGCGCCAACTGAAGACCGCCTGGACCGAGGCCTGGGACGGCGCCGAGTCCCCGGGCCCCTTGCCCATGCCGCTGCAGTTCATGCTCACCGCCGATGCGGTGACGCGGATGCACCACCACGCGGGCACCGCGGGCTCGCGGGCGCATGAGCTGCTCGGGTCCCCTGTCGGGCAGATTGTCGGGAGCCTGCGCGAGGTGCGGCCCGTCCGAGCCGTGCTCGAATCCCTGGAGGCGGAGTTCCGCGAGTCCGTCCTCCGGGTGCTCGAGACGGGGGGCACCGGTGAGCATCACCCCGACTCGGCGAGGCGCGCCGCCACGGGCACGAGGCGCGGCTCCGAGTAGAACTGCCCCGCCCATCTGCGGAACATGCCGATGGGCCCATCTCCGCTCACGAGCAGCGGGGGATGGACGTAGACCTTGTTCTCCCAGATGGGGATGTCCTGCTCGAGCTGCCGCTCGATCTCCGCCATGAAGGCCTGGCCCACGGTGCTCGTGGCGTCCTTGTGCGGCAGCTTCTTCACCAGGAAGGCGAAGCGAACGTCCACGGAGTCCTCGTCGATGGTGGTGACGCTGTTGACGAGGAGCGTCTCGACGATGCCCTTGAAGCGCGTGAGCGTGAAGCCGAAGCCGTGGGCGTCCACCTCGATGGTCCCCTGGGTGCGGCCGAACGGCGTCTTCATCACGATGTTCGAGACGACGTGCAGGACATGCTCCCGCGCATCCGCCAGGGTGACAGGCAGCTCCGCGGTGCCGTGCAGGTAGTGCAGATGCGCCAGGTCCACCGCGTTCTCGGTCATCTCCTGGTTGTGGGTCCGGACCTGCCAGCGGCGAAGCTCGTAGTCCGTCCACTCGGGATGCTGGAACTCGGGGACATGGGGGACCTCCCACGAGGGAGGCCGCTGCGCGCCGTGGTGCCACACCATGATGAGGCCGTTCACCTCGCGCACCGGCCAGGAGCGGAGCCGGGCGCCGGGAGGAATCTTCTGCGCGTAGGGGATGGACGCGCAGCCGCCTTCGCCCTCGAAACGCCAGGCATGGAAGGGACACTGGATGCAGCCGTCCACCACCTTGCCGCCATGTCCCAGATGGGCGCCCAGATGGGGACAGTGCGCATCGAGGACATGGGGCGCGGGGAGCAGCGGGGTTCCTTCGGGGGCCTCGGGACGGAACAGGACCAGGTCCTTGCCGAAGTAACGCAGGGGCATCACCGCGCCCGGCGCCAGCTCGTGGGTGTAGGCGACCTGGAACCAGCCATCGGGATAGCGCGGAAACGGGAACCGGCTGCTCACGTGTCACCTCCCTGGTGGGCGCGTGCGCCCACGGCATGTCTCGCGGCGATGAAGCCAAACGTCATCGCGGCCCCGAGGGTGCTGCCCGCCCCCGGGTAGCCCGCGCCCATCACCGACGCCATCACGTTGCCCGCGGCATAGAGCCCGTCGATGGGTGAACCGTCGACGCGGAGGACACGCGCGTGGGCATCGACTCGCACGCCGCCTTTCGTCCCGAGCGCACCGGCGAAGACCTGCAACGCGTAGAACGGTGGCCGTTCGAGGGGGCCCAGGTTGGGGCTGGGCCGGTGGGCTCGGTCGCCGTGGAAGCGCTCGTAGGCGCTGCCCCCTCGGCGGAACAGCGGGTCCTCTCCCTCGCGAGCGGGCGGGTTGAACTGCTTCACCGTGTCGGCGAGTCCCTCGGGAGAGATGTCGATGCGCCGGGCGAGCTCCTCCAACGAATCGGCTCTCGCGAGCCACGGCGGAGTCGCGCTGCCAGGGAGGAGGCTGCCGAGGGCGTACCTGTCGCGGAAGGACTGGTCGACGATGAGCCAGGCCGGCAGGTTGGGCCGCTCGTAGCCCACGGGGTCGAAGGTGAAGAAGGTCTTCACCAGGTCGTTGTAGTTCTGCGCCTCGTTCGCGAAGCGACGGCCTGCCCGGTTCACCAGCAGCGAGTGAGGGAGACAGCGAGCGGAGAAGTCCGCGCGGCTCAGCGGCTGGCCCTCATAGGACTCGCCGGGGATGGCGAGCGCGGGGCACCACCAGGCCTCGCTCATGTTGCCCAGGTCCGCGCCCAGGGCCATGGCCATCGCGAGGCCGTCGCCCTCATTCGCGGGGGGACTGAGCGGATGGGTGAGCGGGCCCGCGAGAAAGCGCGAGGCCATGGACTTGTTCCACTCGAAGCCGCCGCTGGCCAGGATGACTCCGCGCCGGGCCCTGAGCAGCAAGGACTGCCCTGCCCTCTCCGCGCGCAGGCCCACCACACGCCGCGCCTCGACCAGGAGCTCCCGCCCCGCCACCCCCGGCCGAAGCTCGACACCGCGCTCGAGGAGCGCCTCGAGCAGCCCGCCCACGAGCGCCGCGCCATAGCCCACGAGCCCCTGACGTGCGCGCTCCGCCAGGACGTCGATGGGAAGCTCACGAGGCCGGGTGAAGACGCCCCACTCGGCCGCCTCCGCCACGGTCAGCGCGGCGGTTCCATGAAGCGGACCGCGGCGCAGCGAGTCCTTCCATCCTCTCAAGCGGTTGGCGTCGAAGAGGCCCGGGTCGAGCGAGCGCCCTCCCGTCCTCCCTCCCGCGAATTCAGAGTGATAGTCCGGGTAGACCCCGAGGGGCTCGAGGCGCACGGGAGTGCGCGCTTCCAGGAAGCGGAACATCGCGGGGGCGGTGTCGATGAACGCACCGAGCGGTCCCTCCTCACTCCTCCCATCGGCGAGCTTCCGCACATAGCCGAAGGCCGCGTCTCGCGAGTCGGAGATGCCCAGGCGAGCCATGCGGTGGTTGTTCGGAATCCACACGACGCCCCCGGAGACGGCCGCCGTGCCCCCGAGCTTGTGCGTCTTCTCCACCAAGACCACCCGAGCACCGGCGTCGCTCGCGGTGAGCGCGGCCATGAGGCCCGCCGCCCCCGCGCCCACCACCACCACGTCCGCATCCACCTCCTCCAAGGACACGTTGCACCTCGTGGGCTATGCGCTCATGCCGCCGTCAACCGCCACCGTCGCCCCGTTGATGTACGAGGCGTCATCCGACGCCAGGAAGGCCAGCGTGCCCGCGACCTCTTCGGGCTGCCCGTAGCGCTCCAGCGGAGCGATGCGCGCGAAGGCCGCGGGGTGGACTCCCTCGGGAGGTTGAAAACGGGCCAGGAGCGGCGTCTCGACACCGCCCGGACACAGGCAGTTGATGCGCACGCCCTTGCGCGCGTACTCCACCGCGAGGGCCTTGGTGAGCATCACCACCCCACCCTTCGAGGCGCAGTAGGCCGCGCAGTAGGGATGCGACTTGAGCCCCGCCACCGAGGCCGTGTTGATGATGACCCCACGCGTCTCCAGCAAGGCGGGGAGCGCCCGCTGACACATGAGGAAGGTGCCGGTGAGGTTGACGGCGAGGACCCGGCTCCACTCCTCCAGTGTCACCTCCGCCGTGCGCCGGAACCCACCGATTCCCGCGACGTTGGCCAGCACGTGCAGCGCGCCGCAGCGGCGCAGGATTCCCTCCACCGCCCGGTTGACGGCGTCGGGGTCCGAGACATCACACCAGACGGCGACGGCCTCACCGCCCTGGTCTCGAATCGCGGAGGCCGTCTCGGCGGCGCCTGCTTCGTTCACGTCGACACAGGAGACCCGTCCGCCCTCGGAGGCCAGGCGCATCGCCGCCGCGCGCCCGAGCCCCGAACCGGCCCCTGTTATCAGAATGGACCGCCCCTCGAAGCGCCTCATGGCTAGCGTCCCTTGAACGATGGTTTGCGCTTCTCCACGAAGGCGCGAGGTCCTTCCTTCGCGTCCTCGGTGGAGAGGATGGGCCACCCGATCTCCAGCTCCCTGCGGAGGGCCTCCTCCTCGGGGAGCCCCTCGGTCTCCTGCACGGAGCGCTTGATGGCCTGCACCGCGAGGGGCCCGTTCTCCGCGATGCGCTCCGCCACGCGCCGCGCCTCCAGGAGCGCCTGTCCATCCGGGACGACGCGGCCGATGAGCCCCATCCGAAGCGCCTCGCGCGCGGGGAGCGTGGCCCCCGTCAGGAGCAGCTCCATCGCCTGGGTATAGGGAATCTGCCGACGCAGCCGCACCGTGGAGCCCCCCAACGGGAAGAGCCCCCAGCGGGCCTCGGTGAGCCCCAGCTTCGCGGACTCGCCCGCGATGCGGATGTCCGTCCCCTGGAGGAGCTCCGTTCCTCCCGCCACCGCCACGCCCTCCACGGCGGCGATGAGCGGCTTCACCACTCGGAATCCTCGGAGGAGCGCCTTCCAGTGCAGGTCCTTCTCCGCATGGATCCGCCGCGTCCATTCATCATCGCCATAGCCGCTCGCCATGGCCTTGAGGTCCGAGCCGGAGCAGAAGTTCCCCCCTGCGCCCGTGAGGATGGCCACGCGGATGTCCGGGTCCTCGTTGATGCGTGTCCATGCATCCGCCAGGCGCACCAACATCTGCACCCCCAATGCGTTGCAGACCTCCGGCCGGTTCAGGATGAGGGTGACGACATGACCTTCGCGCTGCACGACGAGGTGCGGGCTATCTGACATCTTCGAGCGCCTCCTCTGCCGAAAGCACAACAGGTCTACACATAACACTCACAGGTCGCCTTGCGACTGCCAACAGGGCCATGCTCTGTTCAATACATGCACAAAACAGAGCTCGCCGACCTCGCAAGCCCAATCACGTACGGCAGGGCTATTCCTCACGAGACTTTTGAACACTTGCGCCGGGAGGCCCCCGTCTACTTCCACCAGGAGCCCGACGGCGGCACCGGGTTCTGGGCCATCACGCGCCACGAAGACATCATCACCATCTCGAGAGACCCGGCGACCTACTCCTCGTACCGAGGGGGGACCTCCATCGAGGACTACTCGCAGGAGGACCTCTCCCTCATCCGGTTCATGATGCTGAACATGGACCCGCCCCAGCACGTGAAGTACCGCCGGCTGGTCAGCTCGGGCTTCACGCCCGTGGCCATCACCTACCTGGAACCCCGTATCCGGGCGGTCACGAAAGAGATTCTCGACAAGGTGGTCCACGAGCGGGAGTTCGACTTCGTGACCTCCATCGCCGCGGAACTGCCGCTTCAAGTGATTGCCGAGCTCGTGGGAATCCCTCGCGAGGAGCGGCACCAGCTCTTCGCCTGGTCCAACCGGCTCATCGACTATGACGACTCGGGGCGGGCCCGCTCGTTCGACGACGCCAAGATGGCCGCCATGGAGATGTGGCAGTACGCCAATCAGCTGGCGGCGCGGAACCAGGGACGCGAGGGGAAGGACCTGGTCTCCGTCCTGATGAACGCGGAGGTGGATGGAGAGAAGCTCAACGAGGCCGAGTTCGACGCCTTCTTCCTCCTGCTCATCGTGGCGGGGAACGAGACGACGCGGAACCTCATCTCCGGGGGCATGCTGGCGCTGATGGAGCACCCGGAGGAGCTCGCGAGGCTGCGCGCGAATCCGGCGCTGCTGCCCACCGCCGTGGAGGAGATGCTCCGGTGGGTCTCTCCCGTGGTGTGCTTCCGGCGCACCGTGACTCGCGACACCGTGCTGCGCGGGCAGCAGCTTCGCGAGGGCGACAAGGTGGTGCTGTTCTACCCTTCCGCCAACCGGGACGAGAGCGTCTTCGAGAACCCCGGCCGCTTCGACATCTCCCGCTTCCCGAACGAGCACATCGCCTTCGGCATCGGCCAGCACTACTGCCTGGGCACGAGCCTGGCGCGGCTGGAGATTCGCGTGATGTTCGAGGAGTTGCTGAAGCGCCTCGACGGGCTGGAGCTCGCGGGCCCCGTGGAGCGCCGACGCTCCAAGCTGGTCAATGCCATCCGAGCCATGCCGGTGCGGCGGCCTCCCAGCAGTCGGCCTCGGGAGGGGGCTCGAGAGAATCAGGAGGGCACCGCGTGCGAGCCATCGATGCGTGGGTGAGCGTGAACATGGGCTCGGGGCAGCGCCCGGACTTCCTCGTGCGCGTCGCCGAGGACTACTTCAAGCGCGCCGAGCACATCTTCCGCGACATCTCCCAGGCGGAGCTGCTCGATCTGATGGAGCGCTCGGGCGTCCAGAAGGCCATCCTGACGGTTGACGCGGTGGCGCCCCAGAGAGAGGTGCTCGCGTTCGCGGAGGCGCGGCCTGACCGCTTCGCCCTCTCCGCGTATGTGGATCCTCGACGGGGGATGACCGCGCTGCGGGAGCTGGAGCAGCTGGCTCGGAACAGCCCGCTCGTGCTGGCGCGCGCGGTGCCGTTCATGATTGGCCTGCCGGCGGATGATCGCGCCTACTACCCGCTCTACACGCGCTGCATCGACCTGGGGTTGCCCATCTCCGTCAACACGGGCATCCCCGGCCCACCGATGCCGGGCCGATGCCAGGACCCCATGAACCTGGACGAGGTCTGTTACTTCTTCCCCGAGCTCAAGCTCATCATGGCGCACGGGGCGGACCCGTGGTGGGCGGTCGCCATCCGCCTGATGATCAAGTACCCGAACCTGTACTTGATGACCTCCGCGTTCGCGCCGGCGTACCTGCCCGCGGAGCTCATCCACTTCATGAACACGCGGGGGCGGGACAAGGTCCTGTACGCGAGCAACCACCCGGTGCTCCCGATGGAGCGGTGCCTGCGAGAAGCGCAGGAGCTGGACCTGCGTGAGGGGGTGCTCGACCGCTACCTGTATGGGAACGCGCACCACCTCTTCTTCGAGGGCCGGTCATGAGCAGCGCGGACTCGGACGAGCGCTTCCGCGAGTCCGTGCGCTGCTGGCTGGAGGAGAGCTGTCCGCCTTCGATGCGGACTCCGATGGGCGGCGAGGAGGACGAGGTCTGGGGTGGGTCGCGGGGGGGGTTCGCGAGTCCGGACCAGCGGCTGTGGTTGGAGCGGATGGCCTCGCGGGGATTCACCGCGCCGACCTGGCCCGTGGAGTATGGCGGCGCGGGACTGGCTCCGGCACGGGCGGGGATTCTGGAGGAGGAGCTGCGGCGCCTGGGCTGCCGCCCTCCCCTGCACAGCTTGGGGCTGTGGATGCTGGGCCCCGTGCTTCTGCGGTTTGGCAGCGAGGAGCAGAAGCGTCGGCATCTTCCTCCGATTGCTCGGGGAGCGGTGCGCTGGTGTCAGGGGTACAGCGAACCCGAGGCGGGCTCTGACCTGGCGGGCGTGAAGACTCGCGCCGTGCTCGAGGGAGACCACTACGTGGTCTCGGGTCAGAAGCTCTGGACGTCGCACGCGGCGGTGTCGGATGGGATGTTCTGTCTGGTGCGCACGGGTGCGGACTCGTCGCGGCATGAAGGGCTTGGGTTCCTGCTGGTGGACCTGTCCAGTCCCGGCGTGGACGTGCGGCCCATCCGGCTCATCAGCGGTGAGTCCCCGTTCTGCGAGACCTTCTTCGACGACGTCCGAGTCCCCGTGGAGAACCTGGTGGGCCAGCCGGGTCAGGGCTGGAAGATCGCCATGAGCCTGCTCGAGTTCGAGCGTGCGTGGATATCGCGGCTCGGTGATGCGGACTTCGCGCGGGAGGAGCCATTGGAGGTGCTGGCTCGACGGTATCTCGGCGAGGAATGTGGGCGGTTGAGTGACGCGGTCCTGCGGGACCGGATTGCCCAGCTGGACATGGACCGCCTCTGCAACGCGAGTGCGGTCCGTCATGCCGTGGAGGCCCTGGAGGCAGGCCGAGGACTGGGGCCCGAGAGCTCCGCGCTCAAGCTCCAGGCGATGGAGCTCCGGCAACGGTGGCGGGAGTTGAAGGTCGAGCTCGCGGGCTTCCAGGGCTTGGGCTGGGAGGGGCCGGGGTTCTCAGCCGAGGAGCTCCGACTCACTCGCGACTGGCTGCGGTCGCGGGCCAACTCCATCGAGGGCGGGACGAGCGAAATCCATCTCAACATCATCGCCAAGCGTGTGCTTGGCCTTCCGGACTGACACGGACCGACCATGGGCCTCCTCGAGACGACGGAGCAGGAGTCCCTCCGCGAGACAGCGCGGCGATTCGTGCACGAGCGGATGCCTCTGTCCCACGTGAGGCAGCTCCGTGACAGCGGGGCTCCGGATGGGTTGTCGCGCGAGACCTGGCGAGAGCTGGCTGGCCTGGGACTGGCGGGCATCATGATTCCCGTGAGTCATGGAGGCATGGGGCTCGGATGGACGGAGCTGGGACTCGTGCTGGAGGAATGCGGACGCACCCTGGCGCCAACCCCGATGATGTCCACGGTGGTCCTCGGGAGCACGGCGCTCACACTGGGCGGTACAGCGTCGCAGCTGGGAGACTGGCTGCGCCCTATCGCCTCGGGGGAGAAGCTCCTGGCCCTGGCGCACGATGAAGGCACCCGGCATGCCCCGTATGGCGTCGGAACTCGGGCCAGCCTGGGCTCGGACGGGTATCGGATCCAGGGTGAGAAGGCACTGGTGCTGGACGGGCATCTGGCGGATGCCCTCATCGTGGTGGCGCGAACCTCGGGCTCCTCTGGAGAGAGGGAGGGGCTGACACTCTTCCTCGTCCCAGCACAATCCCATGGGCTTCATGTGACACGCACCTTGCTCGTGGACAGCCGGAATGCGGCACGAGTCCGCCTCGACGAAGTGCTCGCGAGGCCCGAAGACATCCTAGGCACGCTGGACCGAGGCGCGGAGGTGCTGGACCCGCTGCTCGACCGGGCCCGGGTGGCGCTGAGCGCGGAGATGCTGGGGGGCCTCGTGGAGGCTTTCGAGAGCACCCTCACCCAGCTCAAGTCACGCAAGCAGTTCGGTGTGGCCATCGGCTCGTTTCAAGCACTGAAGCACCGGGTCGCGCGGCTGCACTGTGAGGTGTCGCTCACGCGGGCCATCATCACCGAGGCACTGCACGCCATCGATGAAGACAGGTCAAACGTGCCGCTGCTGGCGAGTGCCGCCAAGGCCAGGGCCTCGGACACCTTCCTCCACGTGGCCAACGAGGCCATCCAACTGCATGGCGGAATGGGTGTCACCGACGCCTGCGACATCGGCCTCTTCCTGAAGCGGGCACGCGTCGCGGCGATGACCTTCGGCGATGGACACTTCCACCGCGACCACTTCGCCCGGCTTCGTGGCTACTGAGAACAAACTCCTCAGGAGATGGGGCGGTCGAGGGTGGCCTGGTCGAACCACACGTCATCCACCTCGCCATCGGTCAGGAAGCGCCACCCGGGTGGAAGGGCCAGGTAGGGCAACACGAGGGGGCACCACTCCTCCAGGTGCTCGACGTGCAGAGCCTGGAAGAAGTCCACGTCAGTACTGAGCTCCCCCTCTCCCGCCCAGAAGAACCAGCCGACGCCTCCGGGTTGGGTGACGTATCGCACGCCGTAGATCGGCATGTCCCCGGACCTCAGGTTTCGCGCGACCGCCACTCGCGTGCCGGCTGGGAGGGGCGAGAACTCCGCGCCGGCTCGTTGACAGAGACTCTGCTGTGCTTCATTCAGCGTCATGGGAGGACGGCGTCGTGAACCTGCGTGATACCCGCACTCATAGGTTCCGACGCGTCTTCGCGCAAGCAAGGGAGCATGAGGATGAACGACGCACAGAAGCCTCCCTTCACACAGGGCCCCGCGAGAACTCCACGAGGCCCCGCGCGGTCTTCAACTCAGCGGGGGTCCCCCCTCAACAGGCCGAGGTCCGTGGTGGGGATCTCATAGTCATACCCATAGAGATTCTGGTTGTACGTATGGAGCGAGCCGATATCCCAGTTGGTGCACGTGAGCCCCATGTCCGTGTACCCGGAGCGGCATTGGGAGTGGCAGGTGGTGCCATCATCCCGGTCTCCCATCTTGCACTGGCTGCGGGTCCACGTCGGGGTGTCCGCGGACCAGCTGGCCGCATTCATCGTGCAGGTGGGGGCCTTCTGGGTCGGGTGGTTGTCCACGCCGTTGCCACCGTTCGGCCCCCATTTCGCGAACCGGCCATGCCAGTCCGCCTCCATCCACGACTCCTGGCCAACCTCGAGCCGCACCAGCTTCAACCACGAATCCAGCCGGGTTCCCGTCGTGTTGTTCCGGTACTCCTCCATGGGCAGACAGTTGTCGATGGACCCACCGCTCCCGCCCTGATTCTGGAACGCCGCATGCGAGTTCTTTCCCACATAGACCACGGGGTGTGAGCCATTCTCCAGCTCGAAGCCTCCGCGCGCCGCGAGCCGCGTGTAATCCTTGCCATGCATCGTGAAGGTGACTGCCGCGATGGATGACCGATCCTCGCTCAGCGTGACGACGACATTCTCCCAGTCCCCGTGATGTGAGCCATTGCCAAATGAGTCACAGACTCGCTGGTAGCCATAGAACCACCAGTACTTGATGCGCACCTGGTCCCCACACTGAATCTCCTGGAAGTACGTGGGCAGCGTACCCGTGCCCAGGGTGGAGACATCCACGTTCTCCATACCCGCCGAGGGAGTCGAAGCGCGGATGACCGTCTCGTAATACGTCTGCGCCGACATGGGATAGCCATGCCCCTCTCCGTCGAAGCGGAGCCGGGGCGCGAACTTCATGACGACAGGCTCGCAATAGAACACCGGGTAGTCCGCATTGTAGGTCCCGAGGACCTGCGTCTTGGAGAAGCCGCTCGGACACGACCGGCCGCCCGTCACGGGATTCGAACCCTGCTGCCCGTCCACGTAACCCCAGGCACCCGCGAAGGGGTACGGGGGCGTCGTTCCGGCCACGTGGGGCTTGTAGCAGACATGCATGTCATAGTCGGTGCCATACACCCCCAGGATACGCTGGTCCGTGTAGCCCGGCGCACAGGAGGCCGTCTGGGTGATGGGATTACCCACCAGCTTGCCTTCGGAGTAGCCCCACATGCCGCCGAAGTCGTAGAGCGGCTCGCGGCCAAACCGGTACGGCCGGGAGCAGACGAACGCCGCCCAGTCCACGTTGGACGTCCCCAGAATCTTCGTCGTCGTATACCCGGCCGGGCACGACGCGCCCCCCGTCGCGGGGTTGGGCACGAGCACACCCCCGTTGATGTATCCGAACGCACCGCCGAAGTCCCAGCGCGGCGCGGGGGAGATGCAATAGAACACGGCGTAGTCGACACCCGAGGTGCCCAGGACCTTGGCGGTCGTGAAGCCCGCGGGACATGAACCGGAACCCGTCGCTGGATTCGGGACCTCACGCGTGTCGACATAGCCCCACGCGCCTCCAAAGTAATACGCCGGAGCGGTCCCCGCAGCGTGAGGCTTGTAGCAAGTGTGCAGCTCGCGGTCCGTCCCCGTCTTCCCGAGGATTCGCTGGTCCGTGTAGCCTTTCGGGCACGCCCCCTGCCGGGTGATGGGATTGACGGCCAGCTTGTCGTCGACGTAACCCCACATGCCGCCAAAGTCATAGAGCGGCTCGACGCCGGACTGGGTCGGACGCGAGCAGATGAACGCGGCCCAATCCACCCCCGAGGTCCCCAACACCTTCGTCGCCGAGTACCCCGCCGGACACGACGCGCCACCCGTCGCGGGATTCGGCGCGAGCACGCCACCGTCGATGTAGCCGAAGGCACCGCCGTAGTCCCGCCCCAGGAGAGGGTCGAGATTCCGCTCGGCGACCGCGAGCGGTTCGACCTCCTCTTCTATCGTGCCAGCGCAACCAGCGACAAGTCCTGCCGCGAGCAGACAACACCCAACACCGAGAAGGCGTAACAGACGCATGATTTCCATCCGAGGGGGAATGGGCTGACACCGGCCTGAGGAACCCGAGCAACAGCCGAGGTTCACTGCAGGCAGCGTGCCGCACACACACCTCGCATGGGCTGGGTTGGGATTGTCTCTGCGGGCGCTCGCGAATCATCCCGCGACGAGCCGTGCAACGCGTTCAGCAAGAACGAGCGCGCGTTCCGAGGGGACGCTTCACGTCTTCCCGCCCCCCCCAGACACACAAGACGCCGGCGATTCCAGAATGACTCACGAGGCGCTTTCATGGCGGCCCCTGGCGACTTAAGACAGCGGTCATGTCCTCGTCCTTCCTCCAACTCCTGGCCAAGACACATCCGTGGGGCCTCGTGCTCCTGTTCGTCCTGGGGTTCGCGTTGATCTCTCGCGCGGTGTCGTGGGTGAGTGGCTGGAATGGCCTCGCCAGGCAGTTCCGCGCGGACGGGCCCGCCCCGAGCAACCTGCGGAACTTCACCTCGGGGAGGATTGGCTGGCTCGACTACAACAACTGTCTCGCGGTGGGCGGCGATGCCCAGGGGCTCTACCTGGTGCCGAACCTGGTCTTCCGCCTCTTCCATCCCCCGTTGAGAATCCCCTGGTCTGAGATTCATGACCGGGAGCTCACGTCGTTCTTCTTCGTGAAGCTCGACAGTTTCCGGGCGGGGGAGCACTCCACCCGGATTCGGCTCCGGGCGGGTGTGACAGAATCCTTCGACTTCTACCTGCCCCCCGCGAACTGATGGAAACGCTCGACATCACCTTCGACGCCCGACACGACCTGACAGGCGAGGTGGGCTCCGTGAAGTGCGGCCTCTGCGAAAAGGCCGCGCGGGGTCGGATGCTGGACTCCGGGGCACTGACTCGGGGCTTTGCCTGGGATTGCCCGTGTGGAGCATCGGGGGTCCATGCTCGACTGCATGACATGGATGAGCTGTACCGGGACATCCTCGAGGTCTGGGGATTGGAGCCTCGAGACCCGGACCTCTCGCCACCGACTCCGGTGGGCGAGTCCGGATTCCTGTCCGCGGTGTATGTGGACGGGCCCGCGCTGCTCCGAGACCTGTTCGCGGAGGCTCGGGGTCAAGGCGCGCAGGTGGCCTCCACCGAGGTCGAGGTCCGGCTCGTGGTGCCTGGGTTTACCCCCCGAGCGTCGCTCTGGACCGTGCTCTGGGCACGCGCCCCCCGACAGGCGGAGTGAGCGCGCCCCGGGGTGACTACGCCCCCTTCAGCTCCACCGTGTTCCCCTCCGGGTCGTGGAGGTAGAACGAGAAGCCGTCGCCATTCGCGCCATACCGGTCTCCAGGCGCGAACGGGGTCGCCCCATGCGTGGCCAGGTGCGCACGAATCGCCGCCTCGTCGAACGGCTGCACCGTGATGCAGAAGTGGTCGACATTGCGCCCCTCCCGCCCCGGGCCCGCTCCGCCCGCGCTCCCCAGCTTCCCATCCAGGGAGATGAGGTCGATCATCGCGGACCCCGCTCGCATGTGGGTCATCCCGAGGCGGGGCACTTCCTTGTCGACGGTGCAGCCCAGGGCGTCCCGATAGAACGCGACCATGCGCTCCAGGTCCGCGACGCGAAGGACGAGGTGGTCGACAGTGACTGGCTGAAAGGGACGAGCGCTCATCTTCAGGACTCCTGGCAGGAAACTGCCCCTGGAGACACTGGAGCGCGAAGACTGGCTCACTGCCTTGCCTGCCCCTCGAGCACCCAGACAAGGGGAAGGCGCCTCCTCCCGCCCGGCGCCAGACGGCTGGCGACCTCATGGCCAGAAAAGACAAAGGCCCGGAAGCGAGATAGCTTCCGGGCCTCTGAATTGGTGGAGCCGACACCCAGATTTGAACTGGGGACCTACTGATTACGAATCAGTTGCTCTACCGACTGAGCTATGTCGGCCCAAGGCGGAGCGCGAAGTACCATGGGGTTTCCGGTAGGGCAAGGTAAATTGAACCAGGCGCCTGTTTCATTCCCTTCCCGCGTGGCTTGAACACCAACGAATCAGCACCCCCACCGTGACACCGATGACACGGTGCATCCGCCGTAGCTGACACAGTGCGTTGCCATAAGTGTGCGTCATCGCTCCGTTTTTCGGAACAGGAGGCCGGCGCCACAGCGGTTGAACTCCTGTAGCGCATATGCACATAAGGGCGCCGCTATCCCCAGAGTCCCCGGCCTTTCTTTGGCTGGGACCACAAGGAGCGAGTTTAGTCATGGCCAGCGAAGAGAACTTCATGCGCGCTCCGGCACCCTCGCCGAAGCGCACCGTCTACACCGAGGCGATGGAGATCTTCCATCGGGCGGCTGACCTCATCAAGCTGGACAAGCGCGTCCGCCTTGAGCTGGAGGAGCCCGACTACGAGCACATCTTCTATGTCACGGCCAAGCTGAAGGACCGTCTGGTCCCCCTCATCCCCGAGCGCGCCAAGCAGTTCTCCGACCTGCCGGAGACCCAGGTGCGCAACAAGGAGGGCCTGGAGCTGCTGGCCAATGGCAGCATCATCCTCAATGGCCGCGCCCTGCTCGGCTCCGACGTGGCCATCCGCCAGGGCCACCTGCGCCTGCCGGACGGCAAGGTCTACCAGCTGGTCCCCGGTGAGTCCCAGCGCTTCAAGGCCTACCGCGTCCAGCACAACCAGGCCCGTGGCCCCTACAAGGGCGGCCTGCGCTACCACCGCGAAGTCTCCCTGGATCTCTTCAAGGCCCTGGCCGCGGAGATGACCTGGAAGACGGCCATCTCCGAGGTCCCCTTCGGCGGCGGCAAGGGCGGCATCCAGATCGACCCGCGCGAGTACGGCAAGGAAGAGCTGGAGGCCATCACCCTGCGCTTCATGTACCGGCTCAAGAGCCTCATCGGGCCGAACATCGACATCCCCGCCCCGGACGTGGGCACCAACCCGGAGATCATGGCGCTGCTGTACCGCCAGTTCTCCGACGGTGAGCGCGAGCGCCACAACCTGCGCGGCATCGTCACGGGCAAGGACGTGCGCATCGGCGGCTCCGAGGGCCGCGGCAAGGCCACCGGCCAGGGCGTCGCGTTCTGCATCGAGGACTACTACGCCGACCGCGGCGAGAGCGTGAAGGGCAAGACCTTCGTCATCCAGGGCTTCGGCAACGTGGGCAGCCACGCCGCCAACATCCTGGCCGGCGCGGGCGCGCGGCTGCTCGCGGTGAATGACTCCGACGGCACCATCTACAACGGTGACGGCATCGACGTGGCGGCCCTCACCGCCTACGTCCAGGACCCGAAGAACCTCAAGCGCAGCGTGCTGGGCTTCCCGGGTGCGCAGAAGATCGAGAAGAAGGACCTGTGGGACGTCCAGGCGGACATCCTGGTCCCGGCCGCGCTGGGCGGGGAAATCACCGCCGACGTCGCCGAGCGCCTCAAGGTCAAGCTCATCGCCGAGGGCGCCAACGGCCCCACCACCCCGGAGGCCGACCGCGTCCTGCAGAAGCGCGGCATCGAGCTCATCCCGGACATCATCGCCAACGCCGGCGGCGTGACGGTGAGCTACTACGAGTGGATCCAGAACAAGCGCATGGAGCGCTGGAGCGAGGCCGAGGTCGACCAGCGCCTCGAGCGCGCGATGAAGCGCAACTACCGCATCATCCGCGACATCTCCCGCAACCAGCCGCGCAAGACGGACATGCACGACAGCCGCCAGTACTGCATCGGCGAGCCCGTGGACACCCGCTGCGCCGCGATGATTCTCGCGCTCAAGCGCATCGAGGCCCACTACCTGCTCGAGGGCTTCTCGCAGTAAGCCCCTTGAACACAGCCCCCTGAAGCACCAAGGGCACGGCTCCTCCCAGCGAGGACCGTGCCCTTGTCATGTGCCGTGGGTTGCCGGGCCCAGGCCCTCCCCTCTCAGTGCATCACCCGCTCGCGGTCCACCAGGAGCAGCGGCGCGTCGTCGTGCGTCTCGTACGCCACGATTCGCAGGCCCACCCCGCGGCTGGAGCCCTCGCGCCCGTCCTTGCGGCCGAACGCCAGCGCCACCTGGTAGCGGACCTCGCACAGGCACGTCATCTCCGTGCCGTCCTCGCCCGCGAACGTCACCTTCAGCTTCTCGCCCAGCCCCACCGCGTCGCGGACCTCCACGAACATGCCCCGCGCGCTGATGTTGCGGCCGACACCCCTCATCATCCCGTCATTGGTGGAGAGGTAGACGGTGAAGACCTTGTCGAAGCGAAGGTGACTGCGACGCTCTTGCGGACGCTCGAACACGGGGGATGCCTCCCGGCAACAGGTGGTGACAGGCACACCCTACATGGTAGCCATATGTAGGCAATTTATTCACCTACATCCACCCCCACTCACCTACGAGAAGGCATCCCCGGGCCCCAGGCAGGCATGGCACCATGGAATTTCCACCGTTCCCTGGAGCCCCCTGTCTTGAGCCGCTTCCTGGTCGCCCTCGCCGCCGTCCTCCTGCCCACCCTGGCCCTGGCCGACGTGGACCCCCGCTTCGCCAAGCTGCGAGACGAGTCCGAGCCCCTGGGCGGGCTGGGCGCCTTCCTGGAGAAGTACGTGGGGGCCTGTGAGGGGGCGCTGGTGGACCCGCAGTGCAAGGCCCAGGCGGAGGCCTTCCGCAAGAAGTACCAGGGCAAGCAGCTCTACATGATTGTGACGGAGGACGACGCCAACATGCTGGCGCCGGGCCCGTACTCCCCCGCGACGGGCGAGTACACCATCAACATCACCCCGTTCTTCCCCGGGGGCCGCTACGCGATGACGCACGGCACGCCCAAGAAGACGGATGCCAACGGCAACCCGGTCATGCCCCTGCTCACCGTCACCGGCACCCTGCCGGAGGGGTGGAACATCCAGATGTTCTCGCGGATGTTCTCCATGCGCGGCGTGCGCGCGCAGGTGGTCTTCACGCCGCAGAGCGTGTGGTCCCTGCCCAAGAAGGGCGGCGGGAAGAACTACGGCGTGACGGCGCGAATCGACGGGCTGCTCGTCAGCGAGGGCCGCACGGGCGGACAGCTGGGCCTGTGGCTCAACGGCAAGGACGCCAACGCCCGCCGCTAGCAGCCGTCACTCCGGAGACTCCCTCAGCGAGAGATCGCCACGTACTGGAGGGAGTCTCCCCGCTTCACCCGGAGCAGGAGGCTGGCGCCGGAGCTGCCCTTGGCCAGGGCCGCGCGGACGCCCGCCGCGTCCTTCACCCGCTTGCGGTTGACCTCCATCACCACATCCCCCAAGCGAATCCCCGCCTCGTCCGCAGGGCTGCGAGGCACCACCGCCGCCACCAGCGCCCCGGACCAGGCCTCCTGCCCCATGGGCGAGGCCACCTCCGGCGTCAAATCCCGCAGCGTCAGCCCCAGGTCCTCGTCGCTGGGAGCGTGGCGCACCAGCCCCTCGGTCGCCTCCTGCTTGGGACGCGCGACCAGCCGCACCGACACCTCCTGCGTGACGCCCCCGCGAAGGAGCGTCAGCCGCGCCTCGGTGCCCGGCGCCAGCAGCGCCACCTTGCGGAGCAGTTGCAGGTAGGAGCCGATGGCCCGCCCGTTCACCGCCACCAGCTTGTCCCCGGAGCGGATGCCCGCGGCGTCCGCGGGGCTGTCTCGGAAGACGTCCTTCACCATGGGGGCCCGGCGCTCGCCCCTGTCCCGGTCATCGTTGATGACCACGCCCAGCCAGCCGCGCTCCAGCTTCCCGTTCTCCCTCAGGTTGGGCAGCAGGTCCTTCACCAGGTTGATGGGCACCGCGAAGCCGATGCCCTGCCCCTGGCTGATGACGGCCGTGTTCACCCCGACGACTTCGCCCTTCATGTTGAAGAGGGGCCCACCGGAGTTGCCCGGGTTGATGAGGGCGTCCGTCTGGATGAAGTCGTCGAACTGGCCCACGCCCAGCACCCGCTCCTTGGCGGAGATCATCCCGTGCGACACGGAGTGGTCCAGACCGAAGGGGTTGCCAATGGCCACCACCCAGTCTCCCACCTCCAGCCGGTCCGAGTCCCCCAGGTACAGCGCGGGCAGGTTCCCCAGGTCCGAGCCGCTCAGCCGCAGGAGCGCCACGTCCGTGGACGCATCCCGGCCGACGACCTCGGCGGAGAACTCGCGGCCGTCCGACAGGCGCACCGCGATCTTGTTCGCCCCGGACACCACGTGGCTGTTGGTGACGACCAGTCCCTCCGGCGTCAGCACGAAGCCCGAGCCCGTCGAGCGCTTCATCCCCGAGAGCCCGCTCTCCCGAGGGCTCACGGTGGTGATGTTCACGACGCCCGCCTCCACCGCGCGAATCAGCGGGGCCAGCGACGTGGGCGGCGTGAAGTTGGGCAACCCAGGCGCCCCCGCCGGCCGCTCCCGCCACAGGTCCATGGCCCCCGGGCGGCCCTCCCCCGTCCCCGAATAGGAGAACCAGGCGGCATGCTCCCGCATGCGCGCCTGGAGCCAGGGCCCCACGGGGTCCTCGTCGGCACCCGCCGACAGAGGGGTCAACGCCAGGAGGAGCAGGACGGTCAGCAGTCGGGAAGACACGAAGGGGCAGCTTATACGGCGTCGCATGGCGAACGGCGCAAACATCCCGCGCCGCCGCCGTCTTCCAGACTATTCAAACAACCCCGCCGTCACGCGCTCGCGGGGGCCACGTACTTGGCCACCTTCACGCGCGCCGGGCGGATGATGCGGTCCTTCATGCGGTAGGCCGCTCGGAACTCCTCCACCACCTTCTGGTCATCATCCGGGGAAGGAGTGATTTCCATGTCCGTGGCCTCGGCCACGTTGGGGTCATAGGGCAGGCCGACCACCTTCACCCGCTCGATGCCCATGCCCTGGACCTTGGTGAGCAGCGAGTCGCGAATCATCCGCACCCCGTTGCTCAAGGCCGAGCCCTCCTGGCCGCTCATGGACAGGGCGCGGTCCAGCTCGTCGATGGCCTCCAGGAGGACGCCGGCCACGTTGCCGCGCTCCACGTCCAGCATCCGCTCGCGCTCGCGCGTCAGGCGTTGCTTGAACTCCTCCTTGTCCTTGTTGAGGGCCTGGTAGGCGCGCGCCAGTTCGTCCACCCGGCGGCGCGTGGACTCCAGCTCCGCTCGCAGGCGCTCCTTCTCCGCGTCAGCCGCCTCGGACACCACGTCGTCGGCGGGTGGCCGGGCCTCGGCTTCCTCCGGGCGAGCGCCCGCGGCTCCGCCATCCTGGACCGGCGCCGCTCCGCCGTTGGAGGACTGGGCCTGCTGAGCATCGTGGGGGGTGTCGGAGTGCGTATCGCCAGACATGTCGAACCTGAAGTCGAGGTGGATGAATGCGCTGTTCGCGCGGACCTTGTTCCTGGCCGCAACCTAACCGCGCGTGACAGCCTGTCAACGCGCGGAGCGTTAGTGCTCCTGGGGAGCAGGGGCCTCGGCCATGAAGCCGTGGTCGACCCTCCCTGTCACCTCATCGATGATCTCCACCTGAGCGGCCCGCAGCGAGTAGTAGAGGAGCCAGCGCTCCGCCGCCGTCAGCGTCCCCGCTGGCAGCGCCTCCTCGATTTCCTGAACCGACAGCCGCCCCTCCTTGAGCCCCTTGGCGAAGAGGGCCTTCCGGGCCATGTAGCTCTTGCCGATCCTGTTCTCCACGGCGACGCCTCCTTTCCGCCTCAAGATAATTTCGCCCCTCGAGCGCCGCAGGAACGCGCGGCGCCGAGAGGCGTGAGGCTGGCCGGGGAGCAGGCGCCCAGCCATCGGCGCTCAGTCCAAGGATGACTCGGAGTGCTGGGTGGGAGGGGGCTGCTCGTCGGTGCCCCCCACCGGGTGCGCGGAGATGACCTGGCGGGCTTCGGGGTGGAGCATCCCCCGCTGGGCCACGACCTTGGGCCCCAGGATGGACACCATCGTGTCCTCCTCCACCACCTCCACGGCGAGCAGCCGCGCCGCCAGCGCCTGCACCTTGTCCTTGTGGGTGGTGAGCACCTCCCGCGCCCGGTCCAGCGCTTCGCTGACGAGCTTGCGCACCTCTTCGTCGATCATCCGCGCCGTCTGCTCGGAGTAGGTGCGTGACTCGGGCATGCCCGCGGAGCGCAGGAAGTTGGGGCCGTGGTCCGCGCTCAGCGCCACGGGGCCCAGCGTGCTCATGCCGTAGTCGCGCACCATCAGCCGAGCGACCTCCGTGGCCTGACGGATGTCATTGGAGGCGCCGGTGGAGACCTCTCCGATGAAGATCTCCTCCGACGCGCGGCCGCCCATCATCCCCGCCATCTTGTCGCGCAGTTCGTCCAGCGACATGAGGTAGCGGTCCTCCAGCGGCAGGGACATGGTGTAGCCCAGCGCCGCCAGACCTCGGGGGATGATGGAGACCTTCGTCACCCGCTCCGCGTGCGGCAGCATCCAGCCCACCACCGCGTGACCGGCTTCGTGGTGCGCGACAATCTCCTTCTCGCGCTCGTTCATCCGGCGGTTCTTCTTCTCCAGGCCCGCGACGACCCGCTCGATGGCCTCCTCGAAGTCCGCCCGGGTCACCGCGTCGCGGTTGCGCCGCGCCGCCAGGAGCGCCGCCTCGTTCACCACGTTGGCCAGGTCCGCGCCCGCGAAGCCCGGCGTGCGCGCGGCGATGGTCTTCAGGTCCACGTCGGGCCCCAGCTTCACGCCCCGGGCATGAATCTCCAGCACCCGCTCCCGGCCCCGCTTGTCGGGACGGTCCACCAGCACCTGCCGGTCGAAGCGGCCCGGCCGCATGAGCGCGCTGTCCAGGATCTCCGGCCGGTTGGTCGCCGCCAGGATGATGAGCCCCGCGCGGCTGTCGAACCCGTCCATCTCCGCGAGGAGCTGATTGAGCGTCTGCTCGCGCTCGTCATGTCCGCCCGCGATGCCCGCGTTGCGGCTCTTGCCGATGGCGTCCAGCTCGTCGATGAAGATGATGCACGGAGCCTTCGCCGTGGCCTGCGCGAACAGGTCCCGGACTCGCGCGGCGCCCACGCCCACGAACATCTCCACGAACTCCGAGCCGGAGAGGCTGAAGAAGGGCACCCCCGCCTCGCCCGCCACCGCGCGCGCCAGCAGCGTCTTGCCCGTCCCGGGCGGCCCCACGAGCAGCACCCCCTTGGGGATGCGGCCTCCCAGGCGGCGGAACTTCTCCGGCGTCTTGAGGAACTCGACGATTTCGCGCAGCTCCTCCACGGCCTCGTCGACGCCGGCCACGTCCTTGAAGCCCACGCCGGTGTCGGACTCCGCCTGCACCTTGGCGCGCGTCTTCCCGAAGCTCATGACGCTCTGCGGGCCCTGGCCGATACCGCCCGCCACCCGCCGCATCATGAAGCTCCAGAAGAGGAAGAACAGGCCCAGCGGCAGGAGCCATATCCACAGCGCCTCGCCCAGGCCCGACTGCGGCACCGCCTCGAACTGGACCCCCTTCTGCTCCAGGAGCGGGACGAGCGACTCGTCCCCCTGGACGCGGTAGGCCATCCACGGCAGCGCGCTGGGCTCGCCGCGCAGCGGGCGGTCCCCTTGCGGCTGCGGGGGAGGCTGGGCCGTGTCCTTGAGGAAGCCCTTCACCCACTCATTGGAGATCTGGACCCGGCTGAAGTTGCCCGACTCCACCGCGTCGCGGAACTGGCTGTAGCTGACCCGGCGTACCCCCGCGTCCTGGAAGACATTCCGGAACAGGAGGAAGCCCAACACGAGCAGCAAGATGTAGCCCAGGGGTGAGCCGAACTTGAACCCCTTGCCCGGCGTCCCTGGCTTGTCGGACTTCTTTCCGCGCGGACCCATCCCCGGCGGGAGCTCCTGTGGCTTCATCGTCGGCACGCTCGCCCTCCCCCTCCCCGCGCATTCGAGCCCCGTGCCCGAATGGCGTCACCTGCAACCGCGAAAAGATGTTCACCGACAAGGGAGCGTCAACCCGTCGGCCCGCCTTCGCGCTACCCGGTGACGGCGCAGTCGAGAGATCAGCGACACCCGACGTGCCACAAGGGTTGGCCGCTGAACTCCGTGCCCAGGAGGTACCCGTCGCCGTCGGGGAGGTAGGAGGCGGCCTCTGCCTGAGCCTGGCTGGCGCCTGGTACCTCCACGAGCGAGCCCCGCAGGAGCGACTCCAGGTTCTCCGCGCCCGGTTGTCGAAGCTCCCAGACCCGCGAGTACGTGCGCACGAGCAGCCGCTGCCCGGAAGGATGGAACGACGCGGCCGTGGTGACACGGTCCACGCCCCCCGGAGCCACCAGGGTGCCCAGCTTCGTCGCCTGGGTGACGACACCTGGTGCAAGGCCATCCAGCGCGTACACATCCCCCAGCGAGCGACGCGTCTTGGTGATGACGGCCAGCCGCCCGGAGCGTGGGTCCGCCACCAGCGCCTCCGCGTCATGGGCCTCATCTGGATACTTGAAGGCCAGCGCCTCCACGCGAACGGAGGCATCCCCCAGCGCATCCGGCTCCGGCAGCCGGTACAGCCGCACCTCGTCGCGCAGCTCGAAGTTGTCGCCGATGTCGGCCAGGAAGACACAGGTGCGGGCGCTGCCTGGAGAACACGGCGCCACCGCCACGTCCTCCACGTCCCGAGGGTTCGCGCCGGTGAGCGTCAAGCGCGCGCGCACGCGGCCCGACTCGTCGATGGCGAACAGCTCGAAGTCGTTGCCCGAGTCGTTGTGCGCCCAGAACACGCCCGGGTAGCGGGCGCTGGCGGCCAGGCCGGAGAGCTCCGGCAGCTCCCGCGGCACCGAGCCCGTCTGGCGCGGAGGGCCATAGGCATCACAGCCCGGCATGCCCAGGGCGGGCGGGGGATGGCCCGCGTCCCGGGGCTCGGCGTCGGAGGGCATGGGCTTGGGGCGGGAACATGCGACCAGCCCCCAGCACAGCAGCACCGCCCATGCCCGGCGCCCCCCCATGTCAGCTGTCCAGGCCCAGCAGCTTCGCGAGCGTCTTGGAGTCGGCATCCGGGAAGCGGTACTGCGACATCTCCTCCAACGTCACCCACCGGTGGTCATTCACGCGCAGGTGGCGGATGTGGTGCTCCGACTCCGCCAGTCGGCAGTGGAACACCCGGAAGTCGATGTCATAGGTGGGATACTCGTGGCGGGTGTGCATCGCCTGGTCCAGCACCTCCACGGCGACGCCCATCTCCTCGCGAATCTCGCGGGCCAGGGCCTCCGGGTCGCTTTCGCCCTCCTCCACACGTCCGCCGGGAAACTCCCACAGCAGAGGAAGCGACGCGGTGGGGGGGCGCTGGGTGATGAGGTAGCGTCCCTGCTCGTTCTCGAGCATCGCACCGACGACGCGGACGTGGCGACGGGCCATTCTTCGCTTCTCCTGTCTGCTGGGCAGGCCAAGGGGGAGGGGCGGCCTAACACAGCCCCTCCCCGGCGCCAATGCCACAAGCCTCCTGCGGCCAGCGTGGACATGGGCCCGGCGAGCGCCCACCCCACCTCGGGGGTCCCCCGTGTCCCTCCTCTCGCCGAGCGGCCACCCTCCCGGCCCACCCACCTCCGACTGGAGCCCCGCCCCAGTGTTGGAGGCCATGCGTCGGAGCGCGGCCATGTGGTGAATTGGGTGACGAGCGGGCCGGATGGCGTCATGCTCGGGGACATGAAGACGAGTCGCGCGGAAAGGGCCGAGGTGCTCGGGGCAGCACTGAAGGCCGCCCGCCAACAGGCGGGGCTCGGGATGGAAGAGGTCGCCGAGCGTCTGGAAATGCCCGTGGAGGTCCTCGCCCGGGTGGAGCGCGGGGTGATGGTGCCCACCATCTCCACCCTGACGCGGCTGTGCGTCATCCTCAAGCTGGACCCGGACACGCTGCCGGACTTGCCTGAGATGAGTGACTGATTCAGCCAGAGGGCCCGGTACGCTGGGCCCATGGCCACCCTCCACTTCCTCGGCGCCGCCGGCACTGTCACCGGTTCGAAGTTCCTCCTCGAGCATGATGGGCAGCAGGTGCTCGTGGACTGTGGGCTCTTCCAGGGACAGAAGGAGCTGCGCCAGCGCAACTGGCAGCCGTTGCCCCTGCCCGCGCGCGAGCTCGATGCCATCGTCCTCACGCACGCGCACATCGACCATACGGGCGGCCTGCCCCGGGTGATTCGAGAGGGGTTCGACGGCCCCATCTTCACCACGTCCGGCACGCGCGACTTGACGGCGCTGCTGCTGCCGGACTCCGCGCACCTGCACGAGGAGGAGGCGCGGTACGCGAACAAGGAGGGCTATTCCAGACACCATCCCGCACTGCCGCTCTACACGGTGGCGGACGCGGAGCGCGCGGTGGGGATGATGGAGACCTTCGGGTATGGGCGGCCGAAGGAGATTGTCCCGGGCATCACCCTCACCTTCTATCGCGCGGGCCACATCCTGGGGTCCGCGGTGTGTGTGTTCGACTTGAAGAGCACGCGGCAGCGCGTGGTCTTCAGCGGGGACCTGGGGCGCTACAACGCGCCGATCCTGAGAGACCCTCAGAGCGTGGACTCGGCGACGACGCTGGTCGTCGAGAGCACGTATGGGGACCGGCAGCACCGCGACCTGAATCCCATGGATGCACTGTGCGAGGCGGTGCAGGGAGCGTTCGACCGAGGGGGCGTGGTGGTGATTCCCGCGTTCGCGGTGGGGCGCACTCAGGAGCTGCTCTATCACCTGCGGCATCTGGAGGAGGCGGGGCGCATCCCGGAGGTGGAGGTGTATGTGGACTCGCCCATGGCGTGTGACGCGACGCCCGTCTACCTGGCGCACCCGGAGGAGCATGACCTGGTGATGAAGTCGCTGGTGGAGCGCGGGGTGTCACCGCTGGCGACGAAGCGGACGCGGTTCGTCACCTCGGCGAGGGAGAGCAAGGCGCTGAACCAGGTGCAGGGGCCCGCGGTCATCATCTCCGCGTCTGGGATGGCGACGGGTGGGCGGGTGTTGCATCACTTGAAGCACCGGCTGCCGGACGCTCGGAACACGGTGTTGTTCGTGGGGTACCAGTCCGTGGGCTCGCGGGGGCGGAGGTTGCTGGATGGGGAGAAGGAGGCGCGCATCCACGGACAGCTCGTGCCGGTGGCGGCGGAGATTCGCACGGTGAGCGGGTTCTCCGCGCACGCGGACTGGACGGAGACGATGCGGTGGATGGAGGGGTTTGACTCACCGCCTCGGCAGACCTTGCTGGTTCATGGCGAACCGGAGGCGCTGGAGGCGCTGCGCCGGCGCGTCCAGTCGCGAGGATGGAGCGCGTACGTCCCCGGCTACCTGGAGAAGGTGGAGCTGGAGCTGGCGGCCTGACGCGGACTACGTGCGTCCGGGGCGTTCTCCGGAGTGGAGTGACCACCGGACGACGAAGTCCGGTGCATCCGGGGCGTGACTGGAGGCGTGGGCCAGGAGGGAGGGCCGGGTGTCGCCAGTCCAGAGGCTGGCGAAGTCGCCCAGCCACCACTGGGAGAAGGAGCGTGCGGCGCGCGCGACGGCGTCTCGAGGAACGCTGGTGAGCGAGCGCTGGGCTTCCATCAGCTCACGCACGAGTCTCGCGGGGAGCAGCCAGCACTCGGCGCGAGGGACGGGCGGCACGAGGAACAGGCAGAAGGCGGACTCGGTGCGCGCGAGCATCGTGTCGATGTGCTCGCGGCCGATTCGGAAGTGAGGCTCCCACTGGCCTTCTCCGCGTTGCACGAGCTTCACGACGTGCACGAGCGAGACGCGCTCCGTGCGCACGAAGCCGTCGACGTTCGCATCGAGGATGAAGGCGACCTCGGTGCCGGAGACGGAGTGCGCGGAGCCACGGCGGCGCGAGCCCCTCCCCTTCCCTCGCCTGCTCCGGGTTGGCGCTGGCGTGGGTGTGGCATCCACCGGTTCTTCATCCGGGAATCGAGCATCGGCGCCGGAGGAGTTCGTCGGAGCGAACAGTGGAGGCAGCACCTCGCCGCCGTCCACGGCGGACTCCTCCGGTGTGGTGGGCGGACTTGCTTCGACGGACGGAGGCCGCTCGGCCGCTGCGTCGAGCTCCGGGGCCGACTCGGGCAGGACCACTTCAGTGGCAGGGCCATCTGTCGGGACAACGAACGGCGACGGCTCCGCGCGCCCCTCCGCGACGGCCGATGCCGGAGCAGCCTCATCCGGAGGACTGAGCTCGTGGGCCGACTCGGGCAGGACCACTTCAGTGGCAGGGCCATCTGTCGGGACAACGAACGGCGACGGCTCCGCGCGTCCCTCCGCGACGGCCGCTGCCGGAGCAGCCTCATCCGGAGGACTGAGCTCGTGGGCGGACGCGACCAAAACCACTTCAGCGGCAAGTCCGTCCGTCGGAACGACGACCTGCGACGGCTCCTCGCGCCCCTCCGGCACGACAGCTCCCACCATCTCCGAATGTCGAGAGTTGCCCTCGTCGACAGTGCCGTCCGTCGAAGCGCAGAACTGCGAGTGCCCCTCGACATCCGCTGACGGGGACTCCTGCTTCGGCGGATGGCGCTCGGCGACGTCGTCACTCGTCGGAGCGAAAGGCTCGGGCAACGCCTCTTGGCTCTCCGGAACGTCCTCTGCCGTACTCTCGGAAGTCGAAGGACTGCTCCCGTCGATGGGCGCTGTTGCCTCCCCACCATCGAGAGCACTCCCCATCGCATCGCCCGTGACAGCAACGACGCTGCTCGCGTCGGCTGGAAGCCCCGTATCCGCGGCGACCGAAAACTCCTGCGACGGACCTTCCTCCGAGAACCCGTCGAAAGCACTCGCGCCGTCGTCACCCACGTCCGAGGAAGGACTCGGGTCGACTCCGTCGTCAAAGCGCGTGGACGTCTCTTCATCGAGAGACACATCATTCGCCATGGCCTCGTCGACGGACGTCACCGACGAGAAACCCATGTCGAGGCGAACCCACGTGTCACCCGTGAGGGCGGAATCACCCGACGGGGACTCGTCCGCGACCACCTCGGTCGACGACACAACGTCCTGCTCGAGCTCCCACCGCTCGCCGGCGTCCACGTCGGTCTCGGACTCCGACGCGCTCAGCGTTCCAGCCCCTCCATCCACAACCAGCGCATCGTCCGACGGAGCAACCACCGCTCGCAGCAAGTCCTCCTGGCCCGGCGCCGCAACCTGCTGCGCCTCGGGCTCGGCACCTCTCCCGCGACGAACCGTCAGCTCGAAGTCCAGCGGCGGAGGCTGTCCCTGCGCCAGCAAGGTGAACAGGTCCGCCTTCACGCGGCCCATCTCCTCGCGCAGCCCTTCCAGCAGCGTCCCGACCAACTCCACCGTGTCCTCGCGGAACAGCTCCGGATAGCGCAGGGAGAAGTCCGCCTCCACTCGCGCCACGGCACCGTGCGCCAGCTCCTCCAAGTCGCGGTCCTTCAACCACGTCCTGCCGCCCATCGGCACCGCACGCGTCTGGTGCAGATGTCTGAGCGCCTCCGTGATGGACGCGGGCGCCACCGCCCCTGTCGGCGCCGCCGCTTGAGGCCCTTCCTTCCCCGCCCCCTGGAACCAGCGCTGCAACGTCCGCACACGCAGCCGGACCCGTGACGACGGATGGTCCTTCAGCTTGCGAATCTGCCGCCGGTCCGTCTCCGTGCGCACCAGCGACAACACCGTGAGCTCGGCCTCGGACGACGCCGCATCGGGCGCGCACCACAGGAAGAACTCGATGGCCGCCTTGCGCAACATGGGCTTGCGCCCCACCCGCTCCGCCACCTCGTCACGCCACGCCGCCAGCTCATCCATGCCCGGCCGCGCATCCGCCTTCAGCCGAGGCCACAGCTCCGCGCACTCCTCCGCCAACCAACACAACTGCGCGAAGGCCGGAGCCAGCGGCTCCAACTTCGTGCGGATCCGCTTGCGTCGCTCGAACGCATCCGTGAGCCCCTTGCGCACCGAGGCGCGGAACAGCCGCTCCTCCAGCCACACCAAGGTCAACACGAGCCCCGGCTCACCCTTGCGCAGCGTCGCCAGGCAGTGGTCCACGACGAAGCGCGCGGGCCCCAGGTCCGCAGTCGCCTCGAACTCACTTCCAACCAGCGCCCCCAGCGCCCCGCGCAGCCCATCCACTGGCGGCGAGTCGAAGCGCCCCAGCAGCTCGCACAGGTTCTCCACCACCGCCGGAGAGCCACCCACCTCCAGCGTCCGCGCAAGCAACACGCCCGCGCGCTCACACCACTCCGGCTCCTTGCGCCCGTTCGGGTAGCACGCCAGGAACCCACGCATCCCACCACGGCCCTCGGGAGCCGTGGCCAGCGAGAACAACCGCTCCGCGAGAATCTCCGACGCCTCCGCCCACGGGATGCGCGACGCTCGACTCCGGATGAACTCCGCGAGCTTGTCCCGCCCCCCTTCCGCCGTCGCCGGCAGGAGCGCGCGAAGCTGCTCCAACATCCCGATGGCCTTCGCGCCCGTCGCCATCACCCGCTTGAGGTCCAGCTCCACCGACTCCATGAACCGCAGGACGCTCCCGTTGAACGTGCACGGGACGCGTCCCACCAGGGCCCCCAAGGAGTCCGGATGGCGCTTCACGATGCGCGTGAGCACCGAGGACACGGTGGCCTCCGTCTCCCGCAGCAGCCGGGTGGCGACCTCCAGCTCTCCCGCCGCGCGCAGGCTCGACAACATCGCCGCCTGCCGCGACAGCAGGCGCTCCAGCAATCCCGAGGGCGCCACCTCATACGGCCACAGCAGCTCACCGCACGAGCCCACCAGGAACATCAGCTCCGCGAGCCCTCGCTCCCCTTGCGCCAGTCGAGCCCACGCGGCGAGCTGCGCCTGGTTGCGCTCCTCCAGCGACGCACCACTCACCCACTGCGCGAAGGACTCCGCCCGCGGGACGGACGCCGCCACCGCCTCCGCATCGGACGTGCTGGCGACTCCCTCATAGAGCGACCGGAGCGACTCCGGCCATGCGGCTTCACCAGATGGGTGCATGCGCCCTCATGAAGTCGAACCCTCGACGAGAGCAGCCAGCTCCACCGACGGCGCCACGGTGATGACCACGGACTTCGACGCGGGCGTGCGGCTCTTCTCCGCGTAGCTGTCCACGGGCACCAGCACGTTCGTCTCGGGGAAGTATGTCGCCGCGCACCGGCGCGGAATGTTGTACGGCACCACCACGAACTTCCGAGCCACCCGCTGCTCACCCTGGAAGTGGCTCGTCAGGTCCACCACTTGCCCTTCGGCGAGCCCGCGCTCCGCGATGTCCTTCGGGTGCATCATCACCACGCGCCGCCCACCGCGAATCCCCCGGTAGCGGTCATCCAGCCCATACACCGTGGTGTTGAACTGGTCATGCGTGCGCAACGTCATCATCATCAACTGCCCGGGCTCCAGCTCCTCCCGAGGCATCGTGTGCACGGTGAAGTGCGCCTTGCCGCTCGCGGTGGTGAAGCGCCCCTCGCGAGGGCCGTTCGGCAGCGAGAACCCGCCCGGCTCGCGCACCCGACGGTTGAACTCCTCGAAGCCGGGGATGACCTTGGAGATCAGCTCCCGGACGCGGTCATAGTCCTCCACCAGCGACACCCACGGCACCTTCGAGCGCTCCCCCAGCACCGCCGCCGCCAGCCGAGCGACAATCATCGGCTCGCTGAGCAGGTGCTCGGAGGCCGGAGCCACGGCGCCTCGCGTGGCGTGCACCACGCCCATCGAGTTCTCCACCGTGACGAACTGCGGCCCACCCGCCTGCACATCGTGCTCGGTCCGCCCCAGGCACGGGAGGATGAGCGCGCGGCGGCCATGCACGAGGTGCGCGCGGTTGAGCTTCGTCGAGACATGCACCGTCAGCCGCGTGCGCCGCAGGGCCCGCGCGGTGAGCTCCGTGTCCGGCGTGGCCGAGAGGAAGTTCCCCCCGAGCGCGAAGAACACCTGGACGCGCCCCGCGTGCATGCCGTGGATGGTGTCCACCACGTCCAGGCCATGATGACGCGGAGGCTCGAAGGCGAACTCCCGGGCGAGTGAGTCCAGGAACGCGGCCTTGGGCCGCTCCCAGATGCCCATGGTGCGGTCACCCTGCACGTTGCTGTGACCTCGCACGGGACACACGCCCGCGCCGGGCTTGCCCACGCTGCCTCGCAGCAGCGTGAGGTTGACGATCTCCTGGATGTTGGCGACCGCGTTGCGATGCTGCGTCAGCCCCATCGCCCAGCAGAAGATGGTGCGCTCGGAGCGGGCGAGCAGGTCCGCCGCCGCGAGGATCTGCTCGCGCGGCACCCCGCTGCGCTCCACCACATCCTCCCAGCGCACCGCGCGCAGGTTCTCCGCGTAGGCCTCGAACCCGAGCGTCTTGTCCTCGACGAACGAGCGCGCCACCACCGTGCCGGGCTGCTCCGCCTCGCGCTCGAGCAGCGCCTTGCCCAGCCCCTGGAGCAGCGCCACGTCGCCGTTGATGCGCACCTGGAGGAACTGGGTGTTCAGCGCCGTGCCGGACCCGAGGAGCTGGAACACCTCCTGCGGGTGCTTGAAGCGATTGAGCCCCGTCTCGGGCAGCGGGTTGATGCTGACGATTTCACACCCTCGGCGCGCCGCGGCCTGGAGCGTGGTGAGCATGCGCGGGTGGTTGGTGCCCGGGTTCTGCCCGATGACGAAGATGGCCTCGGCCTGGTCGAAGTCCTCCAGCGTGACGGTGCCCTTGCCAATGCCCAGCGTCTCGTTGAGCGCCGTGCCGCTGGACTCGTGGCACATGTTCGAGCAGTCCGGCAGGTTGTTCGTCCCGAACTGCCGCACGAACAACTGGTACAGGAACGCGGCCTCGTTGCTGGTGCGCCCGGAGGTGTAGAAGCACGCGGCATCGGGCGTCGGGAGCGCCTGGAGCTCCTCCGCCACGAGCGCGAAGGCTTCGTCCCACGAGATGGGCGTGTAGTGCGTGGCGCCCTCGCGCAGCACCATGGGGTGCGTGAGCCGGCCCTGCTTGCCCAGCCAGTAATCGGACTGCGCGCACAGGTCCGCCACGCTCCACTGGCGGAAGAAGTCGGGCGTCACGCGCTCCTTCGTGCCCTCCTCCGCCACCGCCTTCGCGCCGTTCTCACAGAACTCCGCCACCGAGCGATGCCCGGGGTCCGGCCATGCACAGCCAGGACAGTCGAAGCCGTCCTTCTGGTTGACCTTGAGCAGCAGCCGCGTGCCTCGCACGGGCCCCATCTCGCCCCACGCGTGCTTCATCGTGGAGATGACCGCGGGGAGACCTCCGGCGACCTCGGACAGGCGGCCGACCAGAGGTGGCCTTGGCTCCTCGGGGGGCTGGACGGGGGGCGACAGCGGCGTCAGCGCCTGGCTCGGCGCGTCCTGCGGCTCCTCTGTCTCACGCTGTGCTCTGGCCATGCCCCGCCCTCCGGGTGCCATGCGGACGGTCGCCCGTCCGTGGCGCGCCCGACTCTACCGCGTTGCCGCGAACGCTCACGGTCAAAACCCTCCAGGGACAGGGCCCCCACGCGAGCCGATACCACAGGAGGCACAGGACATGACTGGCAGGCGCCACGAAGACCCCCACCCGAACGAGCGACGCGGTCGAGGTCCCTCCCACCCGGACACCTCGCGACACGCGGCCCCGCGGGACTCCCACCGCTCCGACTGGGACGCACGGCGCGACTTCGAGCACCCCTCCAGGGACCTCGAGCGAGACCGCGCCTACCGCTCCATGCGAGGTGACCGGGACACGCTCGACTACGAAATCGACCGGGACTTCGGCGACGCCGCGCGAGCCATGGAGCAAGCCCACGAGTACGGCCGGGATTACAACCGCGAGCGAGAGCTGGACCGTCGCGCCCGCGCCTTCGACCCGGAGCGCATCGCCAGGCGCCCAGGATACAGCCCGAGCGGCACCTTCCGAGACGTTGGAGAAGGCGGCCCCCCACGCCCCATGTCCCGGCGTGGCGCGTGGCGGGTCGAGTCAGGCGCGGGCCACACGCGCTACGGCCAGCGCGGCCTCGACGAATGGGACGAGCCCGAGGCCTGGATGGACGAACTGCGGGAACTCAGTCCCCGCGAGCGACCCGCCGAAGCGGACGTGCGCCTGGGCGGCACCCAGCCCTCGGGACATGGCCCGGGCGTGGAGAACATGGCGAGGCCCCAGACGGGCTTCTCCACCAGCAGGTCCCGCCCCGATGACCATGAGCGAGGCCATGGGGGTTACTCCGGAGCCCCGTTCCGACCTCGGGGCCAAGGGCCCAAGGGTTACCAGCGAGCCGATGACCGCATCCGCGCGGACCTCTGCGACCGGCTGATGCAGGACTGGATGGACGCCTCCGACACGGAGGTGGAGGTCCGCGACGGCGTCGTCACGCTGCGCGGCGGTGTGCGAAGCCGGGACGAGAAGCGCGCCATCGAGGACGCCGCGGAGGCGGTGCTGGGCGTCAAGGAGGTCCTCAACCACCTCCGCCTCCACCGTGAAGGCGTGTCACACCCACCTGCGTCCCAGGCTCCGCTGGCCTCCGTGGAGGACGGGTGGGAGGAGGACGGCTCGCTGCACTCGTGACACGGGGCCTCGGCTCCTCGCGTCAAGGACACTCCAGGGCAGCGGTGGAGGGCGCTGCGGGCCGCCAGCGGACACTGTCGGAGAAGGGCCACATGGTGCTGGCCCCGCCCCTCGGGGGTTCGGCTAGTGTGCCGGGCCTTTCCGTCAGCCTTCCCCCAGGAGCCTGTTCATGTCCCGCGTCATCCGCGCCCCTCGTGGTTCCTCCCTCTCGTGCAAGGGTTGGGTCCAGGAGGCCGCGCTCCGGATGTTGATGAACAACCTCGACCCGGAGGTCGCCGAGCGCCCCGAGGATCTCGTCGTCTACGGCGGTACCGGCAAGGCCGCTCGCGACTGGCCGTCCTTCGACCGCATCGTCTCCAGCCTCCAGAGCCTCTCCGACGAGGAGACGCTGCTCGTGCAGAGCGGCAAGCCCGTGGGCATCTTCCGCACCCATCCGGATGCGCCCCGCGTGCTCATCGCCAACTCCAACCTCGTGGGCCGCTGGGCCAACTGGGAGCACTTCCACGAGCTGGAGAAGAAGGGCCTGATGATGTACGGCCAGATGACGGCCGGCTCGTGGATCTACATCGGCACCCAGGGCATCCTCCAAGGCACCTACGAGACGTTCGCCGCCGCGGGCCGCTTCCACTTCGGCAGCGAGGACCTCGCGGGCCGGCTCGTGCTGTCCGGCGGTCTGGGCGGCATGGGGGGCGCGCAGCCGTTGGCCGCGACCATGAACAACGCCGTGTTCCTGGGCGTGGAGATCGACCCGTGGCGCGCCCAGCGCCGCGTGGAGACGCGCTACCTGGATGTGGTGGCCAAGGACATCGACGAGGCGCTCGCCCTGGCGAAGGACGCCCAGCAGAAGCGCATCGGCCGCTCCATCGGCATCATCGGCAACGCGGCCTCGGTGTTCCGCGAGCTGTACCGCCGGGGCATCAAGCCCGACCTCGTCACGGACCAGACGAGCGCGCACGACCCGCTCAACGGCTACGTCCCGGTGGACATGTCGCTGGAGGCCGCCGCGGAGATGCGCAAGAGGGACCCGGAGGGCTACATCCGCCGCGCGCGTGAGTCGATGATCATGCACGTGGACGCGATGAACGACTTCCAGCGCGCCGGCAGCCACGTCTTCGACTACGGCAACAACCTGCGCGGCCAGGCGCAGCTGGGCGGCATGGAGAACGCGTTCGAGTTCCCCGGCTTCGTCCCCGCGTACATCCGCCCGCTGTTCTGCGAGGGCATGGGCCCGTTCCGCTGGGTGGCCCTCTCCGGAGACCCGGAGGACATCCGCCGCACGGACCGCGCGGTGCGCGAGCTGTTCCCGCAGAAGGCCTCGCTCCAGCGCTGGCTGACCATGGCCGACGAGCGCATCGCGTTCCAGGGCCTGCCCGCGCGCATCTGCTGGCTGGGCTACGGCGAGCGCGCCAAGGCGGGCCTCGCCTTCAACGAGCTGGTGCGCAAGGGCGAGGTGAAGGCCCCCATCGTCATCGGCCGGGACCACCTGGACTGCGGCTCCGTGGCGTCGCCCAACCGCGAGACGGAGGCCATGAAGGACGGCACCGACGCGGTGGCCGACTGGCCCATCCTCAACGCGCTGGTGAACGCCGTGAACGGCGCGTCGTGGGTGTCCTTCCACCACGGCGGCGGCGTGGGCATGGGCTACTCCCTGCACGCCGGCCAGGTCATCGTGGCGGACGGCACCCCGGAGGCCGCGCGGCGCATCGAGCGCGTGCTCACCAGTGACCCCGGCATGGGGGTGCTGCGCCACGCGGACGCTGGCTACCCGGAGGCCATCGACGTGGCCCGGGAGCGGGGCGTGAAGATTCCTGGCATCACCGTGTAGCCTTCAGGACGTCATGCACCTTCGCGCGCGCTCGAGAGTCTTCGTCTCCCTGCTCCTCGCTCTCGGAGCGCTCGCGGGGTGTGCCCCGTCCGCTGTCGGGCCCATGGTGATGCGCCTGGGCCCGGGCAGCGCCACGGAGCGGATGCTCCAGGCGGGGATTCGCACCGGGCCCCGCCTCAGTGCGCCCATCTCCGGGAGCCGGGAGGGCATCGGCGAGGGGTCCATGTTCAGCGGCGACACCGCGACCTTCGCCCTCCAGCAGTGGGGCCTCGCGTTCGACGCCGCCATGACGTGGCCCCTCACCGAGCGGCTCCACCTGCACACCGGCATCCAGGGCGAGATGTTCCTCCCCCTGCCCGTGCCGGGCTACGGCGTCTATGCGGGGGCGTCGTACTACCTCGGCTCGCCGACGCTGGGCATCGCCCCGTCGGTCGCGCTGCGGGGGGCGTCGGACTTTGGAATCGGCTCCAGTGTGGGCGGCCCGGGCAGCATGGCCGGCGCGGAGGCCACCTGCGCGCTGAGCTTCTCGCCGGAGCCTGGGGTGTCCGTGGGGGTGGTGCCGTTTCTCGCGCTCCATACCCTTTCGTCCCATGGCGTGACGGACCGCTCCGTCTATTACGGCGGTGTCGTCGCCGCGCGGCTGAGCTGGGGATGGTTCGACTTCATGGAGCTGTCTGGAGGATTCGGCCGCGCGAAGGTCGGCAAGAGCGCGAGCTGGAACGTCCCCATCGTGGGCGTGCGTGGAGGTCGTTGACGTCATGGATGCACTGGAGCTGTTGGTTCGGAACACGTCCGAGGTCCTCACCCTGGAGGGCTCTCACCGCGAGCGCGCGGAGACGGCGCTCACGCCCCGCGCCGGCGCCTGCGTGGGCATCCGCCACGGACGCATCGCCTTCGTCGGACAGGAGTCGGAGCTGCCGCCGAACGCGGTGAACCTCCAGACGCAGGTGCTGGACGCGGAGGGCGGCTTCGTGGGCCCGGGCTTCGTGGACCCGCACACGCACCTGGTGTTCGCGGGCGAGCGCTCCGCGGAGTTCGACCTGCGCAACCAGGGCGCCACCTATCTGGAGATCGCCAAGGCCGGCGGCGGCATCGTGAGCACCGTGCGCGCCACGCGCGCCGCCAGCGAGGATGACCTGGTGCGGCTGGCCCTGCCGCGCGTGCAGCGACTGCTCGCTCAGGGCGTGACGGTGGCCGAGGTGAAGAGCGGCTACGGGCTGGACGTCGAGAACGAGCTGAAGATGCTGCGCGTGGTGCGACGGCTGCGCGCGCTGGCGCCCGTGGAGCTGGTGCCCACGCTCCTGTGCGCGCACGCCGTGCCCGAGGAGTACCGGGGCCGCCGCGAGGACTACGTCCGCCTCTGCATCGACGAGATTCTCCCCGCCGTCGCGCGCGAGGGCCTGGCGCGCTTCTGCGACGTCTTCGTGGAGGACAGCGCCTTCACCGTGGATGAAGCGCGCCGCATCCTCACCGCGGGCCGCGCGCTGGGGCTCGTGCCGCGCCTGCACGCGGACCAGCTCACCGCGTGCGGTGCCTCGGAGCTCGCCGCCGAGATGGGCGCCGCGACCGCCGACCACCTGGAGCAGGTCACCGATGCGGGCCTGCGCGCGCTCGCCGACGCCAACGTCACGGCCGTGCTCGTGCCTACCTCCACCCTCTTCCTGCGCATGCGCCCCTACGCCCCGGGCCGTCGCATTCGCGACGCGGGCCTCAACATCGCTTTGGGCACCAACGTCAATCCAGGCTCGGCGATGAGTGAAAACACAGCCTTGGCGATGGGCCTGGCGTGTCTGGAGAATGGCCTCACCGCGGCGGAGGCGTACTGGGCCGCCACGCGGGGGGCTGCTCTGTCATTGGGACTGCAACGAAACGGCAGGCTGGCTGTCGGTGATGCAGGCGACCTGGTGATGTTCAGTTGTGCGTCCTACCGCCATCTGCCCTACCATCTGGGCGTAGGGCACGCGCGCACGGTCGTGAAGTCCGGGCGCGTGGTGCTTCGACAGGAGCTCAACTCCTGCGGGTGAAGCGACGTCATCTGGTGACACGCACGTCGCACGGGAGGGCAGGTGAGCTTCCCGCCGGGGCCGGGCGTTATAAGTACCAACTGCAGCCATGTGCCGACTCTTTGGATTCCGTTCATCAGTCCCTTCCGCCGTGCACCACTCGTTGGTGACGCAGAAGAACTCGCTCCTCATCCAGTCGCGTGAGCACAAGGATGGATGGGGCATCGCCGCCTACAGCGCGGCGCCCATGCCACTGGTGGCCCACGGTGTGGCCCCAGCCCACAGCGACCCCGACTTCCAGCGGGTGAGCAACGGGGTGTCCGCCCACACGGTGGTGGCACACATCCGGCTCGCGTCGGTGGGCGCGGTGGAGCTGCGCAACTCGCACCCGTTCAACCACGGCCGGTGGACCTTCGTTCACAACGGCACGGTGCGGGACTTCTCGAGGCACCACGCGAGCATCGAGGCGCTCATCTGCCCCACCCTGCGCGCGGGCATCCAGGGCACCACGGACAGCGAGCGCTGCTTCTACCTCTTCCTCACGCGGCTGGCGGCAAGGCATCCCATCGGCCAGCCCGTCCCCGTGGAAGGCGTCGCGCGAGCGCTCGCGGAGACCATGAGCCTGGTCTCCGCCATCACCGACACCACGGAGACGCCGCAGCGCTCCGCGATGAACTTCCTCGTCACGGACGGCGAGGTGATGGTGGCCTCGCGGCGCAACCGCACCCTCTTCGTCTCGCTGGGCGACGCCTTCAGCGCGACGGGGACGCTGCCCACCTCGGGCACGAAGCTGGAGCAGCTCATCGTCTCCAGCGAGGCGCTGTGCGGCGGCCCGCACTGGACGCCCGTCGCGGAGGAGGACGTCATCGGCGTGGACGCAAGCCTCGTCTTCCACCACTGGCGCGTGCCGGAGCTGGCGGGAGACGCCGTCCCACCGCCGACGCCGGGCCCCACGCGCCACGCGGCGTGAGCGTCAGGGCAGCCACGCCGTCAGCAGCGCGGCGGCGCGTGCGCCAAAGGCCTCGGCCTCGAGCGTGCGCGCGTCTCCGCCCGCGTGGGCCAGGGTGACGCGCAGGTACTCGCCGCGAGGCGCCGCCTCCGGCACCCGGTCCAACCACTCCACCAGCAAGGCCCCCTCCCCGCCCACCAGGTCCATGAAGCCCGTGGCGTAGAGGTCGTCGTAGCCCGTCAGGCGGTACAGGTCCGCGTGATAGAGCGGAATGCGTCCCGAGTACGGGTACACGATGGCGAACGTCGGGCTGGCCACCTCGGACCTGGGCACCCGCGCGCCTTCCGCGACGCCGCGAACCAGGTGCGTCTTTCCCGCGCCCAGGTCTCCAATCAAGCCGACGAAGTCGCCCGGCTCCAGGAGCCCGCCCAGGCGGACCCCCAACTGGTGCGTCTCCTCGGGCGAGGCCAGCGTCAGGGCCCGCTTCACATGCTCCGCTGCACTCATCGTCCCCACCTCACCCACAGCTCGCAGAGGCCCTGCTCGATGAGGTCCCCCGCCACCAGGCCCAGTTGACCGCGACGGGCCGCGGCCAGGTCTCCCGCGAGCCCGTGCGCGAAGACCGCCGTCCACGCCGCATCCGGCGACGTGAAGCCCTGCGCCAGGAGCGCACCACAGATTCCGGACAACACGTCACCCGAGCCTCCCGTGGCCATGCCCGGGTTGCCCGTGGTGTTGATGAACACGCGGCCATCCGCGTGCGCCGTCAGCGTGCGGTCTCCCTTCAGCACCACCGTCGCGCCGGTCTCGGAGGCCAGTCGACCCACGACCTCCAGCCGGTGTGCCTGAACCTCCCGGGTCGACCTGCCCGTCAGCCTCGCCATCTCGCCCGGATGGGGCGTGAGCACGACGGGCGCCTTCGCGCGGCGAAGCACGGACAGGTCTCCCGCCACCGCGTTGAGCGCATCCGCATCCAGGACGGCGGGAATCTCCAGGCGCGCGAGCAGCTCACCGATGAGCGTCCCTGTCCCAGGGCCTCGGGGAATGCCCGGCCCGATGACGAGCGCGTCCTTGCCCTCGGCGGCGGCCAGCAGGGCCTCCAGGTCCCCCATTCCCAAGGGCCCGGCGGCCTCCAGGGGGACGCCCATGATCTCCGCCGAGTGCGCCTGCACGGCCTCCAGCGCATCGCCCCGCGTGGCCACGGTGACCAGCCCCGCGCCCGAGCGAAGCGCGGCCTTCGCGACCAACGCCGCGGCGCCCGTCTTGCCTCGGCTGCCCGCGACGACCAGGACGTGGCCGTAGGTGCCCTTGTGCGAGTCGGGCTTGCGCACCGGCAACATGCCGCGCGCGTCCGACTCCTCCACCACGAAGAGCGCGGGGCCCGACACCTCGCGGGACGCGGCGCCCGCCAGGCCGATGTCCACCCGCCGCACGCGGCCACACAACGTCGCGCCCGGCTCCAGCACCTGCCCTGGCTTGAGGAAGCCAAAGGCCACCGTGGCGTCCGCCTCCACGCAGGGAGAGAAGGCCTCACCCGTGTCGCTCTGGAGGCCAGACGGCACATCCGCCGCCACCACCTTCGCGCCCGCCTGCCGCCAACGGTGGATGGCGGAGATGGCCTCCGCGAAGGCCCCGGCGGGAGCGCGGCTCAGCCCCGTGCCGAACAGCGCATCGACCACCACGTCTCCTGAAGACGGAGCCTCCAGCGACTCCAGCGGACGCACCGTCCCACCAAAGCCCTTCAACGCCTCCAGGTTGCGCCGAGCCTCCGGCGTCAGCTTCGCCGCGTCGCCCACCAGCGTCACCGCCACCCGCGCGCCGCCTTCGAGGAGGAAGCGCGCGGCCACCAGCCCATCGCCGCCGTTGTTGCCCGGGCCGCACACCACCACGAAGCGACCCGAGGTCCCCGCGAGACTCCGCGCCACCTCCGCGAGCCCTCGCCCCGCGTTCTCCATCAACAGGGCAGAGGGCATTCCATGGCGCTGCTCGGCGGCCTGTTCGGCCTGACGCATCTGGGCGGCGGTGAGGACGCGCAACATCGACTCACTCCCCTTTCTTCTGGAGCACCACGGTGGCGGCGGCCACGTCCGCGTCGTGCGTCAACGCGAGGAACGCCTCCAGCCCCCGCGCCTCCATCACCTCCAGCGCCACACCGGAGAGCGCGAAGTAAGGCGCGCCGTTGTCCCGGCGCACCTCCATGTCCTTCCAGCGGATGCCCGGCGGCGCGCCCAAGGCCTTCACCAGCGCCTCCTTCGCCGCGAAGCGCGCCGCGTAGGCACTGGCGGCGTCATGGCGCTGGCCGCACAGGGCCCGCTCCGCCTCGGTGTAGACGCGATTCAGGAATGCCTCGGCGCGAGGCCCATCCATGATGCGCTGGATGCGGGAGATGGAGCAGATGTCCAGGCCCAGGCCGCGGATTCCCATGGCGCGCTATCCCGGGTTGCGCATCAGGTCGAGCATCTCCCGCACGGCGCGGTCGAAGCCCACCAGCACCGCGCGCGCGACGATGGAGTGGCCGATGTTGAGCTCGTCGATTTCGGAGATGCGCGCGATGGGCTGCACGTTGTCGTAGTTGAGCCCGTGGCCCGCGGCCACGCCCATGCCCAGCTTCGTGCCCGCCTTCGCCGCGTCCACGATGCGCGCCAGCTCCCGCGCGCGCTCCTTCTCGTTGCGCGCCTCGCAGTAGCGCCCCGTGTGCAGCTCGAGGCGGTCCGCGTTCACCTTGTGCGCCGCGCGGACCTGGTCCAGGTCCGGGTCGATGAACAGCGAGACGGTGATTTCGCCGTCCTTGAGGTTCTTGATGATCTTCGCGACGTGCTCGCGCTGACCGGCGACGTCCAGGCCGCCCTCGGTGGTGAGCTCCTCGCGCCGCTCCGGCACCAGCGTCACCACGTCCGGCTTGTGCTCGTAGGCGATCTTCACCATCTCCGTGGTGGCCGCCATCTCGAGATTCAGCAGGGTCTGCGTCGTCTCACGCAGGATGCGCAGGTCGCGGTCCTGGATGTGGCGCCGGTCCTCGCGCAGGTGAATGGTGATCTGCTGCGCGCCGGCCAACTCCGCCAGGGCCGCGGCCGTCACCGGATCCGGATACGTGGTGCGCCGCGCCTGACGCAGCGTCGCCACATGGTCCACGTTGACACCCAGTCGCTGTCCCATCGACCGCACCTCGCTTGACGCGCGGTGCCGGGATTGTCGGGGGCCCCGGCACGCGCTGGCCCCTCTAATCGCGGCCAGCGTCCGGAAGTCAACCGCCGTCTGCCAGGACTAGCGGTTGAGCGCCTTCGCCAGCACGTCGGCGATGTCCTTCGCGTAGGCCTCGTTGCGCGAGGCATCCACGCCCTCGACGAGGACCCGCGCCTTGGGCTCCGTGCCGGAGAAGCGCACCAGCACCCGGCCGGAGTTGCCCAGCTTCTGCTCCACGGCCTTGATGACCTTCATCACGTCCGGAAGCTCGCCCAGCTCCTTCTTCTGCTTCACCACGACGTTGACCAACGTCTGGGGAACAGGCTCGAAGATGGAGGCCAGCTCGCTCAAGGGCTTGCCCGCGCGGCACATCACCGCGAGCAACTGGAGCGCGGCGAGCGTGCCGTCGCCCGTCGTCGTGTGGTCCAGGAAGACGAGGTGGCCGCTCTGCTCGCCGCCCAGGTTGTAGCCGTTGCGGCGCATCTCCTCGACGACGTTGCGGTCACCCACGCGCGTGCGAACCACCTTCACGCCCCAGCGCGCCACCGCGCGCTCCAGGCCCACGTTGCTCATCACCGTGGAGACCAGCACCTTCTTCTTGAGCTGCTTGCGCGCCACCAGCTCGCCAGTACAGATGGCCATGATGGCGTCGCCGTCCACCACCTTGCCCTTCTCGTCCACGACGATGAGGCGGTCGGCGTCACCATCCAGCGCGATGCCCAGATGCGCCCCGTGCTTGAGCACCGTGCGCGCCAGGTTCTCCGGATGCAGCGCGCCGCACTTGTGGTTGATGTTCTTGCCGTCCGGCGAGACGCCCAGCGTGATGACCTTCGCGCCCAGCTCCTCCAGCACCGCGGGCGCCGTCTTGTAGGCCGCGCCGTTGGCACAGTCGACGACGATGGTCATCCCCTCCAGCGTCAGCTCGCGCGGGAAGGTCGCCTTGAGGAACACGATGTAGCGGCCCCGTGCGTCCTCCATGCGGAACGCGCGGCCAATCTTCGTCGCCGTGGGGCGGATGGAGTCGATGGCGCCCGTGGACAGGAGCTCTTCAATCTTGGCTTCCGTCTCGTCCGGCAGCTTGAAGCCGTCGCGCCAGAAGAACTTGATGCCGTTGTCCTCGTACGGGTTGTGGGACGCGGAGATGACCGCGCCCGCGTCCGCGCGCATGGACGTGGTGATGTTGGAGATGCCCGGCGTCGGCAGCGGCCCGACGAGCTCCACGTCGACGCCCATGGACGTCAACCCCGCGGCCAGGGCCTGCTCCAGCATGTAGCCGGACAGTCGCGTGTCCTTGCCCACGATGACGCGGTGGCGGTGGGGACCATTGCGGATGAGGTACGCGAGCGCCCGTCCGAGCTGCATCGCCACTTCCGCTGTCATCGGGTGGACGTTCGCCTTGCCGCGAACACCGTCCGTCCCGAACAGCTTCTGCGATGCGCGCTCCTCCTTGGGAGCCATGTTCATCCTGTACGCCATGGTGCCGCTCCACCTTTCCCACGCCGGGCCAGTGCCGGTCTCTCGACGTCGGGGCTTATACCCCGCCCACCGCCGGGGCTCGAAGGTAGGGCCCCAGGGCCCCCCTGGCAACGGCCCGGGCAGGCAGCCTGTATCACCTGAGGGCGCCCCCATCCATGGCGGTGCGAATCGCATCCCCGACCACCAGCGCGTCGCGTGCCTCCGCCACATCGTGGACCCGGACAACGTCCGCCCCTCCCAACACCGCCATCGCCGCCAGGGAGCCCAGCGTCGCCGCCAGCCGCTCGCCCGCCGGTTTGCCTCCCGTCAGCGCCCCCAGGAAGCCCTTGCGGCTGGTGCCCACGAGCAGCGGCAGCCCCGGCACGCGCAGCTCCCCCAGGCGCCGCAGCAGGTAGAGGTTGTGGTCGAACGTCTTGCCGAAGCCAATCCCAGGGTCCAGGAGGATACGCTCCCGAGGAATGCCCGCCCCCGTGGCCAGCGCCACGGAGCCCTCCAGGAAGTCGAGCACCTCGTCCACCAGGTCCTCGTACCGAGGCGCCTGCTGCATCGTGCTGGGGGTCCCCTGGATGTGCATCAGGCAGCAGGCGGCGTTGGCCTCGGCCACCACCCGGGGCAGCTCCGGGTCCGAGCGGAAGCCGGTGATGTCGTTGATGAGGTGCGCGCCCGCGCCCAGCACCGCGCGCGCCACCGCCGCCTTCGTCGTGTCCACCGACAGCGGCACGGACGTCTTCGCGCGCAGGCCCTCGATGACGGGCAGCACCCGGGCCACCTCCTCCTCCGCGGACACGCTCGCGGAGCCGGGCCGCGTGGACTCACCGCCGACGTCCAGGAAGTCCGCGCCCGCCGCCACCAGCGCGAGCCCCCGCGCGATGGCCGCGTCCGCGCCCAGGTAGCGGCCCCCATCGGAGAAGCTGTCCGGCGTCACGTTGACCACGCCCATGACATAGGTGCGTGAGCCCCAGTGGAAGACGCGGTCCCCCAGCACCCAAGGCTCGGGGGCCTTCCCCGCGTCCATCGCGCGGGCCAGCGCCTCCGCCAGCGCTGCCAGCGCCGCGTCACGCTGCGAGCGCGCCAGGGCCATGAGCCGCTCGAACTGCTCCAGGCGCCCGGACAACAGCCCGGTGCCAGGGCGCGAGCGGACATCTCCGGAGACCCACGCCGGATGCTCCTCGCGACCGGGCACGAGCGCCCGCTCGTGCAGCCCGTGCAGGAACGCGCTCACCTCCCGAGGCACGCCCGTGAGGAGCACCTGCGCGTGGGGCACCTTCTCCAGCAGGTACTCGCGCGCGGGCGTGGGCAGGCCCATGCGGCGCAGGGCCAGCGTCAGGTCCTCGGGACGGTCGACGCTGATGGGGCGGGCGCGAATCATCGTCCCCCTATAACGCGAAAGGCCCTCCCCACGGATGGGAAGGGCCTTCGTTGAATCAACCGCGACAGGCGAGGACTACGCCTTGTTCGGCTCCATCTTCGGGAGCCCCTCGAGCGCGTCGAGGATCTTCCGCTTGTCCTTCTTCTCCGTCGCCTTCGGGGGCGCATTCACGCGCGGGGGCGGACGCTCCCGGGTGAGCTGGCCACCCTGCAGGAGGATGTTCACGTCCTCGGCGTCGAGCGTCTCGTACTCGACCAGGGCGTCGGAGACGCGCTTGAGGGCCTCCAGGTTCTCCGTGAGCAGGTTGCGGCCGCGCTCGTAGCAACCGACGACGATGCTGCGGACCTCGGCGTCAATCTGCCGCGCGGTGTCCTCGGAGTAGTCCTTGGACGAGTTGAAGTCGCGGCCCAGGAACACCTCGCCGTCGCTCTTGCCGAACGCCAGGGGCCCCAGCTTCTCGCTCATGCCCCAGCGGCACACCATGGCGCGCGCCGTCTCGGTGGCCCGCTCGATGTCGTTCGCCGCGCCGCTGCTCATCTCGTTGAAGAGCAGCTCCTCGGCGATACGGCCACCCATGGCCATGGAGATCTGGTCCAGCATCTGCTTCTTGTACCCGTTGACCTTGTCCTCGGTGGGCAGGCTCCAGGTGACGCCGAGCGCCTGACCGCGCGGGATGATGGTGACCTTGTGGAGAGGGTCGCAGCCGGGCAGCAGCTTGGCGAGCAGCGCGTGCCCCGCCTCGTGCACGGCCGTGTTCTTCTTCTCCTTCTCGGTCATGATCATGGACCGGCGCTCCGGCCCCATGAAGACCTTGTCCTTGGCGTTCTCGAAGTCGCTCAGGTCCACGCGCTCCTTGTTCTGCCGCGCGGCCATCAGCGCCGACTCGTTCACCAGGTTCTCCAGGTCCGCGCCCGTCATGCCCGGCGTACCGCGAGCGATGACCTCCAGGTCCACTTCCGGCGCCAGCGGCACGCGGCGGGTGTGCACCTTCAGCACGCCCAGGCGGCCCTTCAGGTCCGGACGCGGCACCACGATGCGCCGGTCGAAGCGACCCGGACGCTGCAGCGCGGGGTCCAGGACGTCCGGACGGTTCGTCGCCGCAATCAGGATGACGCCGTCGTTGGACTCGAAGCCGTCCATCTCCACGAGCAGCTGGTTGAGCGTCTGCTCGCGCTCGTCGTGACCGCCGCCCAGGCCCGCGCCACGGTGGCGGCCCACGGCGTCGATCTCGTCGATGAAGATGATGCAGGGGGCGTTCTTCTTGCCCTGCTCGAACAGGTCGCGAACGCGGCTGGCGCCGACGCCCACGAACATCTCCACGAAGTCCGAGCCGGAGATGGAGAAGAACGGCACGCCGGCCTCACCCGCCACCGCGCGCGCCAGCAGCGTCTTGCCGGTACCCGGGGGGCCCATCATCAGCACGCCCTTGGGGATGCGGCCGCCCAGCTTGGTGAACTTCTTGGGGTCCTTCAGGAAGGCGACGATCTCCTCGAGCTCTTCCTTGCACTCGTCCACACCCGCCACGTCCGCGAACGTGACCTTGTTGTGGCTCTCGCTCAAGAGCTTGGCCTTCGACTTGCCGAAGGTCATCGCCTTGCCGCTGCCACCCTGGAGCTGGCGCATGAAGATGAAGAAGAGGAAGAGGAACACCACGGGCATCCACTGGCCCAGGATGGTCAGCCAGAGGCTGTTCTGCTCCTCCCGCTCGTACTTGACGTCCACTCCGTTGTTGCGGAGCTGGTTCAGCATCGCCGCGTCAGGCGCCGGCCCCGTCGTGCGAAACTTCTCGCTCGTGTCGACGAACTTGCCGGAATAGGTGTTGCCCTTGACCGCCACCTCCTTGACCTTCTTCTCCTCCACCTTCGTCAGGAGCTGCGTGAACGACGGCTCCTGAACCGGATCGTTGCTCTGCGAGAAGAAGTTGTAGAAGGCGACGAAGAGGACGATCAGGATGACCCAGAGCCCGATGGTCTTGTAAGTCGAACGCACGTGTCAGCTGCCCTTTCGGTACTCGGCGGGTTGAGGGCCGTGCCAGGGGAACCCCAGCGTTTTCAATCGTTTGCCCGACACCAGGCGAGCTCCCAGTCGTCGGACCGTATCAGCAACAGCAAAACGCCCTCAACTATTTAGGGGGGCACGGCCACCCCCCGACAACATTCCGTTCCAGTCTATAACGAAGGGGTCCGTTGAATGCTCGGACCCGAGGGCGTCGCCCACAAGTAGTGCTGGGATGAACCCACCGGCGACGGGGGAGTCCACAGTCCCGGAAGCCACACCACCGTGCCCTCGGCGTCCAGCACCACCGGCCGCGAATCCCTCGACTCCGCGGGCACTCGAAGATCCACCAACACATCTTGGAGCCGACGTTGTCCCGCGCCCATGCGGACCCGGTCCCCCGGCTTGCGCGTCCGGACAGTGAGCGGCCAGCACAGGTCCCGAGAGAGCGCCAGGCCATGCATCCCCGAGGGGGGTGCGTGGGACTCCACGCGAAAGACCCACCCCGTGCCCTCCAGCACGCCCCCTGCCCCCGCGCCCTCCAGGCACAGTTCCGGCCCCGCGCGCGGAGCGTCCCCAGGGCTCGACGCGACACAGCGCACGCGCCCTCCCGTGGCCCGCAGCCGCAGGCCGCCACCCACCGTCGCCGAGCCCCCCTGCTCCACCGCGCGCAGCCCCCGCTCCACCATCGCCGCGTCCGTCTCCACGCCCTGCTCGGCCAGCAATCGGGCGAGCACCCGGCGGCGCAGCGGAATCTCCAGCGCGCGCACGGCCACTGCCTCCAGGCTCCCATCCTCCAGCCGCACGCGCCGCCAGGCCGCGTCCGCCAGGTCCGCGAGCAGCGCCTCGTCCTCGGCCGCCAGCCGCGCGAAGGACGCCAGCCGGGCCTCTACCCGGAAGCCCGCCGCCCGGCTGAGGGCTGGCAGGGCGTCCGTTCGGACCCGGACCCGGAAGAACGCCGGGTCGGCGTTCATCGCATCTGTTGAGTACCCGACGCCCTGCTCCCCGAGGAAGTCCACCAGCTCCTCGCGGGTGCGCTCCAGGAGCGGACGCACGAGTCCAGCACGGGCCTCCTGGATTCCAGCCGCGCCTCGCGTCGACGCGCCGCGCGCCAGCCGCATCAGCAGCGTCTCCGCCTGGTCCGTGGCCGAGTGGGCCGTCGCCACCACCGTCAGGCCGCGCGCCTGGCGCACCTCTTCCAGCGCCGCGTACCGCGCCAGCCGCGCGCGCGCCTCCAGCCCAGGCCCCCCCTTCAATGTCAGCCCGAGGACATGACACTCCAGGCCGAGTGTCGCGGCCAGGGCGGCCACCGCGCGCGCCTCCCCGGCGGACTCCGGACGCAGGCCGTGGTCCACCGTGGCGACCTCCACGCGCAGCCCCAAGCGCTCACGCACGCCCGCCGTGGCGACGAGCAGCGCCACCGAATCCGCGCCTCCGGAGACAGCGCACAGCACGGAGCGCCCCTCGAGGCCCCGCCGCGCATACGCGTCCATCAACGTCCTCTGCAGAAGCTTCGTCGCGGGTCCAGTGAGAGCCATCTGACACGGGTGGAATGGAATGTCGGGTAACAGGGTTACACAGGCGCGCGCGGTTGAAGGCAGGGGGGCCGGTTCTTATGATCGTCACACCGGATGAGCGTGGCCGCGAAAGGGGAAATATGCGTGGCCGCGCAGGTTGTTGAGGGGACGGTCTAATTTTCCAGGTGTTGGGCCTAGGGGTCCCCCCCCTCCCCCTCTGGGCCCACGGGTCCGCTGGGAGATCAACTCCCGGCGGTCCCTCTTTCCGAAACGCCCCGGTGCCTCACTTTTCTGAGGCCCGGGGCGTTTCCTTTTTTCGCGTCCAGCTGGATACGTCAGGCCGGACTGGACGTGCCTGGAAAAGGGCCCGCCGAGCACCGAACGAGTCATCCGAAACCGTTGACCCTCTTGGGAGTCTGTCGGATAACGGCCCCGGTGTGTTCAGGTCGTCACCTCGAATCCGCCCCGGAGACTCAAGTATGGCAGGCACCGACAAGCGCAAGCAGTCGCTGTACTTCCCCGAGGAGATGCTGAAGGAGATTCAGGAGGAAGCAAACCGCCAAGACCGCTCTCTCTCCTGGGTTGTCCAGCAGGCGTGGAAGATCGCCCGCGAGCGCATCAAGTCGTTCCCCGCCGTCAATGACGTGACTGGCGACGAGCGCCAGGACCCGCGCGAGGAGTAGCGCCGGAATGGCCACCACCGACCACCGCAAGCAAAGCCTCTACTTCCCCGAGGACATGCTGGAGGAAATCCAGCGTGAGGCGACGCGACAGGACCGTTCGCTGTCGTGGATTGTCCAGCAGGCATGGAAGGTGGCGCGTGCCGAGATTCGGAAGATGCCGTCGGTCAACGACGTGCTGAGTTCGCCCCCGCGTCCCGCCGCAGTCGCGGCGAGTCCGGTGGCGGCCCCCACGGCGGCCCCCTCCATGGTGGCAGCCGCGGCTCCGAGCTCGACCGAGCCCAAGTCCTGAAGCTGAACCCCCGCGAACGGCCCACTGGCACTCACCTGCCAGCGGGCCGCGCGGGTAGTGCGCAGTTCTCGAAGGTGATGCGCGGCTTCTCGGACAGCGCCCGCTCAGGCGTCGGGTGGTTCTCCCGCATGTACGCCGAGGCGATGTTCGCGTCCGTGCCGCCCAGCTTCCGCGCCTGCACCGGGTTGCGGTCCGGGTCCTTCCCCGCATTGCCGAACACCGCGTCGTAGCCGTCGCCGCCCTCGAGCAGGAAGCTCGGCAGGGCCACGCGGTAGCGGATGCTCGGGTCCGTGCGAGGCGGCAGCGGGACATTCACGTCCCCCACTTTCAGAGCCCGCACCCGCTGGCCTCTGCCCTGGGCGCAGTCCACGTGCATGGTCGTGCCGTCCGACACCTGGAGGAACGCGCCCGACGGTGACGCGATGAGCTGCCCTTCCTTGTAGAGGCTGCCCACGCTGGCCTCCATCATCGCCACCAGCTCGCTCTCGGTGAGGTCCAGCGTCACCACGAGGTTCTCGAAGAGGATGACCTCATGCAGCACGCCGTCGGTGAGCGGCCCCTTCTTCAGCGTCATCCGCGTGTAGCAGAGCCCTTCGGCGCGGAGGGAGCCCCCGTTGACGACGCCCAGCATGGCGGGCCGCGCGGTGCCGTCCTCCGCGCGTCGGAAGGAGTCCGCGACCAGTTGCCCCAGCGCGTTGTTGTCGTGCCGGGTGAAGGCCTTGTCGAGTTGCACGTCCTGGCCCAGGTAGCCGACGACGGCATCCGGGTCCGGGACGAGCGGCTGACACGAGTCGTTGTAGGAGATGCACCCGGACAGCGGCGCGGAGAGCACGCACGCGACGGCGGCGAGGAGGGACTTGGTGGTGGGCATCAGAAGTGGGCCCTCACGGTGAGGTAGCCGGACATGCCCTCGCGAGGGAGGTTGCCCGGAACGCGGTCCGGGCGAGGCACGTCGTCGCGAAGGTCGGTGTCGAAGACGTTGTGCGCCACAAGCGTCACCTCCCAGATGTCGAGGATGGGCTCGGAGCGGATCTGCGCGGTGATGAGGCTGTAGGCGGGAATCTTGTAGCGGCGGATGAGCTCCAGCACGGAGCGGCTGTTGTTGCGGCGCTCGGCGCCCGCGCGCACGACCAGGTCGAAGTTCACCCAAGCGCCAATGGGCATGGAGACGCCCGCGTTGAAGCGCGCCTGCGGCGTGTCCGTGAGGAGGCGCGAGTGCGGCGGAAGCTCCATGTCCTGCGCGCGGGAGATGCTCGCGTTGAACCATGCGTTGGCGCGCTTGGAGGCCTCGAGGCGGGCCTCGCCCTCGATGCCGTACACGCGCACGCCCAGCTCGCGGTTGCGCAAGGGGACGATGTTGCCGGAGGTGTCCACCGGGACGATGGGCGAGGCGAAGATCTCCAGGTAGGCGTTGGCGCGCAGCCGCACGCGGGCGTCCCCCGCGGACTGGATGAGGTCCGCGCCCAGCTCGAAGGTGTCCACCGTCGCGGGCTGCAGGCGCGGGTTTCCCTCGAAGCGCCCCTGGTTGTAGTCGGTGTCGGGGATGCGCTCGACGAGCTCCTGGAGCGTGGGCGCGCGGAAGGCTCGGCCGTAGAGGGCCTTGAGCACCAGCGCGTCCGTGGCGGCGAACACCAGGCCCACGCGAGGATTGATGCGGGGCACGAAGCTGGTGCCGGTGATGGTGCCGCTGCCATCCACCGTGGGCAGCTGCGTGGCATCCACCCGCACGCCGAAGGTGAGCGTCAGCGGACTGACGACGGTCCACTGGTCATGCGCGAAGAACCCCACGGTGAGCCTGCGGGCCGCGGCGCCGTCGGCGAGCTCCAGCGGATTCGCGAGGCCCTCCGGCGCGGCGAAGCCACCGGAACGGACGCGCGCGTCGAGCGTGTAGTTCGTTTCGTAGTCGTAGTCGCCCAGCGACTGCTGCTCCACCACCGCGCCCAGGGACAGCCGGTTGCCGGGAGACAGCGAGATGTCCGCGTCCACGCCCCCCATGAGGGTGCGCACGGAGATACGGGTCTGCTCCCGCATGCCGTCATTGAAGAGCTGCGCGGTGTCCGGACCGGTGCGGAAGTTCTTGGGGGTGATTTGAAAGAGCCGGTCGGTGGACTGCTGGTCGAACCCGGCGCGCGCGCGGAGGAGGACCGCGGAGCCCAGCTCCTGCTGCCAATGGAGGTCCGCCATGAGGACGTTCCACTTGAGCTTGGAGTCTTCCCCTACGGCGTCGAAGAGGCCCATGAGCGCGGTGCGGTCCTCGGTGAGGAAGCGCACCGATGCGCCCAGGCGCCCCGCGTTGCCCATGGCGTACGTCGCGCCGCCGCCCACGTTGAGGAGGAAGCGGTCATCGCGAGTCTTGCCCGCGGGCTGTTCGATGGTGCGGAGTCCCTGCGAAATCGACTCGTCGTCGAGGCCGTCGTTCTCGATGACGTTCGCATCGCCGGACTGGCTCCACACGTCCGCGTCGGCGAAGAGGCGCAGGTCTCCGAAGGAGTGCCCCGCGGAGGCGTGCCCGTTGAAGGTGACGGCCAGGCGCTCGTCCTTCTCCGGGAAGCCGCCCCCGGACACGGCGGTGCGGACCCCGTCCGAGGTGTCGGTGACGATGTTGACCACCCCCAGGAACGCGCCCGCGCCATAGAGCGCCGAGCCGGGACCGCGGATGACCTCGATGCGCTCGAGGTTCTCCACGGGGAGGTTCATCAGCGCCTTGCCATCGAAGAAGTTGTTGAGGCGATGGCCGTTGAGGAGGAACAGGACCTCGGCGTCGTTGCGAAGACCGCGCACCGCCGTGCGGTGGAAGCCCTGCACATCCCGGCTGATGGTGAGCCCGGGGACCACGTCCAACACGTCCGCGACGGTGCGCGCCCCCAACGCGCTGATCTGCTCCCGGCCGAACGAGGTGGCGATGGCGGGGACCGTCCTCACCTTCTCTTCATGGCGCGTGGCCAGGGCCAGGGTGTCCTCGGCGCTGTAGAGGGCCATGTCCTCCTCCAGCTCCGAGCGGGGCTCGTCGGCGCCACTGCTCTCGCGTGTCGAGGAGCCCTCACGCGAAGGCGGCTCGTCACGGCTCAGGGCCTCTCGAGGCGATTCACGCGAGGCGACGGCATCGCGAGAGTCTCGCGACGTGGAGCCGCGTGAGGGGCCCGGCTCTCGTGAGGAAGACTCACGCGTGGGCGCGTCTCGGGAACCGGAGGCTCGCGAGGTGGCCGACTCGCGGCCTGACGTGTCTCGCGACGTCACGGACTCACGACTGGAGGAATCGCGCGAGCCTCTCGAGGCCCCCGCACTCGCCGGGTCGCGCGTCGACGTGGACTCTCGCGAGGCGCCCACCGGGTCGCGCGTCGATGACGTGGAATCTCGCGAGGCTCCCGCGCTCACCGGGTCGCGCACGGAGTCTCGCGACGACGTGGACTCTCGCGAGGCGCCCGCCAGGTCACGCGCGGAGTCTCGCGACGACGTGGACTCTCGCGAGGCGCCAGCCGGGTCGCGAGAGGACGTCGCGCTTCCTCGTGCGGGAGTTGGAGATTCTCGCGAGGCGGCGCGGCCGTCGCGGGCCGGCGTCTTGGGCGGCGGGACACCGTCCGCGAGGTCCGCGGTGAGGGCCGCCATCGAGTCGTCGTCACTCGCGCTCGAGGACGGTGACGGGGTCTTGGCTCGCTCGGGAGGCTGCGACGGCCGGGTGGCGGGGCGCTCGTCGGCGGAGAGGGAAGTCGAAGGTGGAGTCGTCGTGGTGCGGCTCGTCGGAGCTTCGCCCGCGACGAGGACGCGGGCGGGACGCTCGGCGGACTGGAAGATGGAGATGCGCTCGCCATCCGCGGTGAGGCCCTCGACGTAGTACTCGACTCCCGGCGGCACCATGTGCTCTGCGGGGATGACGCCGCGATAGAGGTCTCCGTACTGACGCTCCATCTGGACCCGGGCGAAGGGCTCGCCGGGGCCTCGGTAGCGGACGAACATCTCGAGGATGCGCCCTCCCTCCACGAGCGTGCCATCCAGCCGCAGCGGGCTGTTGGCCGGGGCGCGCGGTGGAGCGGAGTGAAGAAGGGAAGGCTCCTCGGCCTGGGCGGGGGCGGCCGCGAAGAGCACGAGGCTGAGGAGGGTCGCGCGTGCGAGTGTGTTCTTCAAGCTGACGGCGATGCTCCATTGCCGGGATCTCCGAGTCAAGGAACGGCCCGGGATGCCTTCCGAGCCGCCGATTTTTTGCCGGGTCTCCGAGGCCGTGCGAGGGATCTGCGCACCTCATGCGCGACTCGCTCGCCCTGCACCATGCCCTCTTCCGTCGACAGCGGGCACAAATCGCCCGCGTGGTGGACGGGCAGACAGATGCCTTCCGCTCCTACGAGGCCCGTTACCGTCGGCGCACCGCCAGCTATCGGCGCGTCCTGCCGCTGAGTGACGTGCACCAGCGCGTGCGCGCCTCGGACGTCGTGTACGTGGGCGACTACCACACGCTTCCCCTGGCCCAGCAGACCTACGTCGAGCTGGCGGAGCAGGCGCTCACCACGGGCCGCCGTGTCGTGCTCGCCCTCGAGTGCATCGAGGGCCGGCACCAGGCCTCGCTCGATGCGTGGAACGCGGGGCGCCTCTCGGAGCGCTCCCTCCTGGCGCGCCTGGGAGCCAGCACCGACGGTACGGGCTTGGGTCCCGGCAGCTCGCTGCGCGCCCTGCTCTCCTTCGCCCGCCGTCATCGCCTGGAGGTCGTCGGGATTGATCGTCGCGCCCAGGGCGAACGTTCGCTCGCCCTGCGGGATGCCTATGCCGCGGAGCGCATCGCGCGGGCGGCTCGGGCGGAGGACCGGCCGCAGGTCCTGGTGCTCGTGGGCCAGTACCACATCGCGCCCTGTCACCTTCCCGCGCAGGTGGAGCGCGCGCTGGGCGACGACACGCGCCGAGGCCTCGTGGTGTACCAGAACGCCGAAGGTGTCTGGTGGCGACTGGCCCGCGACGGAAGCATGGGCTCCGCCGAGGCCGTGGAGCTGGCCGACGACACCCTGTGTCTCCTCAACGCCTCCCCGGTCGTGTGTCAGCAGAGCTTCCTGGACTACCTGGAAGCAGAGGCCGGAGACACGCCGCTGGTGGACCGAGGCGCCTCCGAGCGCTTCCGGGAGATGGCGGCGCTCATCGGGCGTCTCGCCGGTGTCCCGGTCGGCCGCGCGCTGGAGTCGGTGGAGGTCACCACGGTGGCGGACGGGGACGTGCTCGCGCGCATCCAGCGGCGAGGACGCTTCACGGCGGCGGAGCTGTCGCAGCTGCGCCGTCACATCCTGTCGAGGGAGAGCAGCTACATCCCTCGCGCGCGGACGGCATATCTGGCGTCGCTGTCGCTGAACCACGCGGCGGAGGAAGCAGCGCACTTCGTGCGGCACTGCGCCGTGGGCCCCGCGATGGAAGCCCCCCGCACGGCGTCCGAGGCGTTCTATGCGCGGTGCATGGAAGAAGCACTGGGCTTCTTCGGCTCGCGACTGGTGAACCCGCGCCGCACATGCCTGGGACTCGCCGAGTGGGCGAAGCGCTTCGGCGAGACTCGCGGGTTGGACCGGCAGATCTCCGCCTTCGTGCTCGCGCACAAGGCCGCGGAGGTGGAGGCGCCCGAGGAGGCGGTGAAGCTGCTGCCCCTGCGCAAGGACCGGCTGTTCCACGGCGTCAGCCACGCGCTGGGGTACCTGCTGGGCGACCAGCTCTACCGCGCCTTCGACGAAGGACACCTGGCGAAGACGGACGTCCGCGCCCTGTTCCGGGACCCGTTCGTGGATGCACGGGCCGCCTACTTCACCTGGACCGAGCGGCTGCGGGGCTGAGCCCGCGGCGCCTCATGCACAGGAGCTGAACCCAGGCGCCTCAGGTCTTCTGGGGCGCGGAGGCCCGCACGGCCTCCTTCACCTTCTGACGCAGCGTCCGGACACGCTCACGCGCCTGGAGGCGCTGGTCCTCCGAGAGCTGTCCACCCGCCGCGTCACGCTGGGCCTTCAGCTCCTCCCGGAGCTGGCGAGCCTCCGCCTTGAACGCATCCGCCTGCGCCTGGCTCAGCCGGCCGTTCTCCACGGCCCGGTCCAGCCGGTGCTCCATGCGAGCAAGCTTGTGCTCACCCTTCATCCCCCGGGGCCCATGCCGACCGTGGTGAGCCTCCTTGCAGTCCTTGCCGGACGCGGCGTCCTCGGCGAGCACAGGGGTGGCCAGGAACAACGAAGCCGCGACGATGGAACGCAAAAGGAACGTCTGACGCATGTTGGAGCTCTCCCGTGGGTTCAACGGGCGCGAGCGGCCTGCCCACTCGCGCCCTGCTGATGGGAGAAACCCCCTGCGTCGGTGGAGGTTAAATCCCGCCCCGGCCCGGGCTCGGACCTGGAGCGTCCCCGCCGCTTGCTACCCCGCCGTGCAGTCGCTCAGCTCGTACGAGAAGTCGCGCCGAGGCGTCTGGCCCGGGTCCTGGTTCACGACCCCGATGTCCATGAGCTGATGGGTCGCCTCCTCCTGCCCCGTGCCCCCGATGACCAGCGACTGCCGCGTCACCTTCGTGGAGAACATCCCCATCTTCCCCGCGGTGCCGTTGGGCTCGCGCCGCCAGCAGCTCACGATGCGCGGGTCCGACGCCGCGAAGTGGCAGAACGAGTACTGCCCCACCACCTCGCGCTTCAGGTAGATGCAGCGGCAATCCCACGGGTCATAGACCTGCGTCGCCACCACGCCCTCGTACCCCGTCGCCGTCTGCTTCAGCTCGAAGTAGCTGCCGTCCTGCGGAATCTCGCAGAGCAGCTTCACGTCCCCCACCGCGCGGTCCGTCCGCTGCGCCAACGCGGCCTCGGACCCGGTGGGCGCCGACGACGGCGCCGGCTCACAGCCCGCGCCCAGCAGCGCGAGGCTCACGACACAGAACGACGAGAAACGCCAAGATGTACGCATTTGCGCCCCATGCGGGATGTCCCGGGGAATCCAGGACATCACACATGGGAGTCTTTCCAGACCCTTCGCGCAATCAACTTCTGAGGAAATCTGTCAGGGCGTGACGGGCTTGAGGGCCCGGGTCGCGATGTAGCTGTCGAAGTACTCGGCGACGAGGTCGCCCTTCTCGAACTTGTCCTCGAAGTAGCCCGCGAGCAGGAAGCCGGCGTCGAGCTGCCCGCCAATCTGGTCCTGGAGCGTGTGCGCGACGCAGAGCGGCTCGTGCTTGTCGGTGTAGCGCCGGCGCTCGGCCTCCGTGAGGCTGGTGAAGTCCGAGTAGGGCATCTTGTACTTCACCTGGAGCACGCCCTTGTCCTGCAGCTCCGGGTCGAACAGGAAGATGACCGGGTTGGTGAAGCCCGACAGGAGCACGCCGCCGGGGCGCAGCACGCGGAACGCCTCGCGCCACACGGGGAGGATGGTGTCCACGAACGAATTCGAGCACGGATGGAAGATGAGGTCGAAGCTGCCGTCCTCGAACGCGGAGAGGTCGCGCATGTCGCCCTCCACCAATCGAAGCTCCAGCCCCTCCCGCTCCGCGACCAGGCGGTCCTGCCCCAATTGCCCGGGCGAGTTGTCCAGCACCGTCACCTTCGCCCCGGCCGCGGCGAACACCGGCGCCTGCTGCCCCCCGCCCCCCGCCAGACACAGGAGGCGCTTGCCCGCGACGTCACCGAACCAGGACGCGGGCACGGGCTTGGAGGGCGTGAGCACGACGCTCCACTCCCCTCGCCTCGCGGCCGCGATGACCTCCGGTGCCACCGGCTGCGTCCACCGGTTGCCGAGCGAGACCTGGCGGTCCCACGCCTCGCGGTTGTGCTTCCTCACGTCGATGGTCTCAGTCGTCATGCAGCACCCTTCCTTCCATGCCTCCGGCGACCGTCACGACCTCACCCGTCACGTGGCCGGAGATGAAATCCGAAGCGAGTGACACCACCACTCGCGCGACATCCTCGGGCTGCCCCACCTTGCGCAACGGCATGGTGCGAGTCACCCGCTTCACGAAGCCCTGCCCGCCCAGCTTGTCGCGGTTGCGGTCCACCTCCGTCCAACCCGGGCACACCACGTTGACGCGGCCCAGCGGCGCAATGCGGCCCAGCTCGTTCTTCAGGCTGCGCAGGAACCCTCCCGCGATCGCGCCCTTCGCCGCCGCATAGTCGGAGTGCCCCGCCTCGCCGAACAACCCCGCCGTGGAGCTGATGATGACGATGGTCCCCACGCCCGTCGTCGCCACGTGCCGCAAGAAGCCACGGCAGCACAGGAAGACGCTGTCCAGGTTCTCCGCCAACGTGCGGCGCCAGCGCTCCAGCGACATCTCCCAGACGGGGACATCGGGGCTCGGCCACACGCCGGCGTTGCACACCAGCACATCCAACCGCCCCAGCGCCGCCACCGACGCGGGCACGAGCGCATCCACCTCCGCCTCCACCGTCAGGTCCGCGCCCACCGCCGCGCCTCCCACCTCCTCCGCGAGCTGCTTCGCCTTCGCCTCTCGCGAGCGGTAGTGCACCGCCACCTTCGCGCCCTCGCCGGAGAACGCCCGGACCAGCGCGGTGCCAATGCCTCCCGCGCCGCCCGTCACCAGGACGCCCTTGCCCTTCAGCTCCGTGTCCATCGCATGGCTCCTCGGACTGCCTCGGGCCGATTCACACACCACCCTCCGGACGAGCTCCGGCGACCGGCAGCCGCCGACGTGAAGGCCCCGCGGGTCCTGACGTGAAAAGAAGACCGCCGACGCGAGAGCTTCGCGCCGGCGGGAGGTTCAGCTCAACCGGAGGAGCTTGCGCGCCTGTTCCGGGGTGGCCGGCTCTCGGCCATGGGCTCGGGCGCGCTTGGCGGCCTCGGCCACCAGCTCCCAGTTGCCCTTCGCGAGCACGCCCTTGGACACGTAGATGTTGTCCTCCAGGCCCACTCGCGCGTTGCCGCCGCGCTTCGCCGCCTCGTCCACGTAGGGAAGCTGGTGCCGGCCCACGCCCGCGACGGTCCAGGTGCTCCCCTCCGGCAGCGAGGCAATCATGAAGTCCAGCACCTCCGGCCGAGGCTGCAGCGTCCCCGGCACGCCCAGCACGAAGTCGAAGTGCGCCGGCAGGTCCACCAGGCCTTCCTTCGCCAGGTAGCGGGCCTCGTCGATCATGCCCACGTCGAAGCACTCCAGCTCGGGCCTGAGGCCCAGCGCGCGGATGCGCCTGGCGATGTCCCGCACCAGCGGACGCGGGTTCCAGAACACCTCTTCGCCGAAGTTCACCGTGCCGGTGGTGAGGGTGGCCATGTCCGGCCGGTCCTCACCCGTCAGCGTCAGCGGCCCGCAGCGCTGGTCCACCGTCATGCCCACCGCGCCGCCCGTCGACGTCTGGATGAGCACGTCGGTGCGCTTGCGGATGGCGCGAATCGCGGCCCGGAACAGTTCCGCGTCCTGGGACGGCTTGCCGTCCGCGGTGCGCACGTGCAGGTGCACCATCGCCGCACCGGCCTCGCGGCAGCGCGCGGCGTCCTCGGCGATCTCCTCGGCGGTGATGGGCAGGTGGGGCGTCTGCTCGCGAGTCGTCTCCGCGCCGACCATCGCCGCGGTGATGACCATGGGAGTGCTCATCGCTGACCTCGCTGCTTGTCCTTCGGAACCACGCAGGTGCCCGAAGCCCGGCACACCACGATGGGCTCCGACAAGAGGTCCGCCGCCGAATCGTTCACATCCGTCCGCGGGCGGATGACCTTGCGGGCCTCGAAGCGCATCTTGCGCGACGTGTTGCCCGCGCTGACGATTTCGCCTTCCGCCTCGATGAAGTCCCCGGCGTACACCGGCGCCAGGAACTCCACGGAGTCATAGGCCCGGAACAGGCCCTCGTCGCCGTCCGCGCGGATGCAGAGCTCCGTGGCCACGTCGCCGAAGAGGCCCAGCATGCGCGCGCCGTCCACCAGGTTGCCGCCGTAGTGCGCGTCGTGACTGCTCATGCGCAAGCGGATGATGGCCTTGGTTCCCGTGCTCACTGGGGCTCTCCCTGGTAGTGCATGTCCTGCGGCTCCTTGCCTTCCTTCTTCAGGAGCGCGTGGACGATGTAGTTGGCCACGTCGGAAGGCTTGGTGCCCGGACCGAAGCCCGCGTCGAAGCCCAGCTCCAGCGCCAGCTTGTGGTCCACGCGGGGACCGCCCAGGAGGAGCTGCACCTTGCCGTGGATGCCCGCCGCCTTCGCCGCGTCGATGAAGTGCCGCGAGTTGTCCTTGTGCACGTCGCGCTGCGTGACGACCTGGCTCACCAGGATGGCGTCGGCGTTCTTCGCCATGGCCCGCTTGATGAGGTCCTCGTTGGGCACCTGGCTGCCCAGGTTGAACGCCTCGAAGCCCGGGTAGCGCTCCAGGCCGTAGTCGCCCGCGTAGCCCTTCATGTTCAGGATGGCGTCGATGCCCACCGTGTGCGTGTCCGTGCCGGTACACGCGCCGAACACGACGATGCGACGGCCCACCTTCTCCTTGATGAAGGCGTTGAGGTCGTCGAAGGACATCTTCTTCACGACGACTTCCGGCACGTCGATTTCGGCGTAGTCCAGCGTGACGTTCGACCGGGCGTACACGATGAAGAACGTGTAGCTGTCCGCGGCGCGCTCGGCGGCGGCCACCTTGACGTCGGTGTACCCCATCTTCCGGGTGAAGACGGCGGCGGCCTCCTTGGCCTTCTCCGACAGCGGCACCGGCAGGGTGAACGAAATCTGCACCACGCCGTCGTCGCGGCGGTCCCCGTAGGGGCGAATGATTTGTTTGCTCGGCTTCACCATCTGCTCACTTCCCCCCGGCCCGCACGATTTTCACGCTGGTGGCCACCTTCTCCGCCAGCGGAGCGAAGCGCTCCTTCTTGTTCTGCTCCATGTGGAAGACGACGGACCACGTCGTGCGGCCATCACAGCCCACGTACGTCAGCGTCTCCACCACCCCGCCATTCGTCGACTGGTCCTGGTCCGCCCGTCGCGCCGCGGGCTGGCCGCCCACCTTGAGGCGCTCCCAGTTGGACCCGCCGCTGCCCTTCACGATCTTGTCCACGCAGACCGAGGCCTTCATCCCCGCCGTCTGCACCGCGCCCACGTCCACCAGGAAGTACGCGTCACCACTGGGCGCCAGGAACTTCGTCGTGCCGTCCTCCACCGACTGCGTCCACGCGGCGGGAACCTGCATCCCCACGTTCTTCACCTGGAACTGCGCCAGGGCGTCCGCCGAACCGCCAGCCGCCATCACCACCGTCAGGATGGTACCGAGCATCATGTTGCCTCCAGGATTTCCAGGAACGGGTTGAAGTAATCCGACGACTTCTCCATCACGCCATCCAGGCCCTTGCCGCCGGTCTCCTCGCGCTTCACGTCGCCGAAGTGACCCTTGCCGATGGCCGCCACCATGCCCTCGTCACGGCATTCCTGGAGCAGCTTCATCGCCTGGCCGAACACCTCGCGGGCGCGGTTGGCGATCTTCCCGTCCTCCCGGACGGTGAACTCCTGGTCGATGCCTCGCGCCGCGCGGTGGATGTACGACGCCGACTTGAGCGCCACGTAGCGGTCCGCGAGCAGCGGCGTGTGCATGGCCTCCGTCATCATGCCGAGCAGCTGGATGCCCTGGTTCGTCCAGATGGCCACCAGGTCCGCCATCACGTCGTACGCGTGGCTGAAGAAGATGTCCGTCTCCTTGTGCTTGGTGGGCGGCATGTACTTGAGCGGCGCGTCCGGGAAACAGCGGCGCACCAGCATCGCCTGCGACAGCTCCAGGAGCAGCGTGTCGTCGCGGTACGGGTCGATTTCGTACGAGTGGCCGATGCCCAGCTGCCAGTCCTTGAGGCCCGCGCGCTTGGCGAAGCACTCGTTGATGAACTGGCTGGCGATGACCGTGTGCGCCGCGTCGTACGCGTCCGCCGTGGTGATGTAGTTGTCCTCGCCCGTATTGATGATGATGCCGGCGAGTCCACAGATGCGGCGGCTGAAGTACTGGTCGATGAAGGTGCGACGCATGTTGATGTCGCGGAACAGGATTCCGTACATCGCGTCGTTGAGCAGCATGTCCAGCTTCTCGTAGGCCGCGCAGAAGGCGATCTCCGACATGCAGAGGCCGGACGAGTAGTTGGTCAGCTGGATGTAGCGCTTGAGCTTGCGGCTCTCCTCATCCAGGGCCTCGCGCATGATGCGGAAGTTCTCCTGGGTGGCGTAGGTGCCGCCGTAGCCCTCCGTCGTCGCGCCGTGCGGCACGTAGTCCAGCAGCGACTGCGCGGTGGAGCGGATGACGGCGATGACGTCCGCGCCCGCCTGGGCCGCGGCCCGGGCCTGGTCCACGTCGTCGTAGATGTTTCCCGTCGCGACGATGACGTACTTGTGCGGCGCGGGAGACATGGGGAACTGCTTGCGAAGGTCATCGCGCGCGGCGATGCGGGCCTTCATCTCCTCGAACGCGGAGCGGGCCTCGGCGCGCACCTCGGCGCGAAGGTTCTCCTCCATCTCCGGGGACAAGGGACCGAGCTTGTCCGCCGGCAGCGCCGTCAGCCGCTCCACGGCCTCCAGCGGGCTCTTGGCCCCCAGCTGGAGCGCCCGGCCATACCAATAGGCGGCGCCCCGGTTGAGAACCCCGGCGGCCTTGAGCTTGTCGACCATCAGGTTGGCGAGAGGCACTCCTCGCGCGCCTGCTCCGGAAATCCCAAAGAAGCGCAACACGGTGCGCTCGATGGATACAGTGGTGTTGCGGCGGATGAGGTCGAAGATCGGGTTGACGATCTCCTCCGCCAGAGTGCGCGCATGCGCAATCTGCGCGTCGTCAATGAACGGGCCTGGCATGGGCGCACCTTACCCGCCCAATCGCCTACAGGAAGCGCCGAAGAACACCGAGAATCCGCTGCCGCACCGCATTATCGGTTCACGATGCAAAACACCGACGATTCGGTGAATCCACCCACCGTCGGAGCGGTGATTCCACCGAAATGACGGTGAAGAGGCGCCTGACGACACTCCAACCCATTGGATTCATTAGCACCACGGTAGCGGCACGACGCGTGCTCTGGGGCGGGGAGCCTCACCCCCAGAGGAGCTTCCGAATGAAGACGCGTTCACTGTTGCTGGCGACGGTGCTGTTGAGTGGTCCGGCCCTCGCCGCCAATCCCCCACCCCTCACCACGGACACGGGTTCGGCGGTGGGGACCAACCAGAACTCCAAGACGGCGGGCGCTCATGGCGGCGTCCTGCTGGAGGACTTCCACCTCATCGAGAAGCTGGCGCGGTTTGATCGCGAGCGCATCCCGGAGCGCGTCGTCCATGCCCGAGGCACCGGGGCGTACGGCGTCTTCGAGAGCTACGGCAACCTCTCCCACCTGACGCGCGCGTCGATCTTCGCCAGCAAGGGCAAGAAGACGCCCATGTTCGTGCGCTTCTCCACCGTCATCCATCCGGCCGGTTCGCCGGAGGCGATGAGAGACCCTCGCGGCTTCGCGCTCAAGTTCTACACGGACGAGGGCAACTGGGACCTGGTGGGCAACCACCTGCCCATCTTCTTCATCCGCGACGCCATCAAGTTCCCGGACATGGTGCACTCGCTGAAGCCGTCGCCCTACAGCAACAAGCAGGACCCGAACCGCTTCTTCGACTTCTTCTCCCATCTCCCCGAGTCCACGCACATGCTCACGCAGGTGTACTCGGACCTGGGCGTGCCGGCGAACTACCGCCAGATGGATGGGCACGGTGTCCACGCGTTCAAGTTCGTCAACGCGAAGGGCGAGTACCGCTACGTGAAGTTCAAGTGGGCCTCCCAGCAGGGCGTCAAGAACCTCACCGCCGAGGAGGCCGCGCGCACGACGGGCGAGGATCATCAGCACGCCACCACGGACCTGTACGCCTCCATCGGCGCGGGCAAGTTCCCCGCGTGGGAGATGTCGGTTCAGGTGCTGGACCCGAAGGACCTGGACGCCTTCACCTTCAACCCGCTGGACCCGACGAAGGTGTGGCCCGAGGACAAGGTTCCCTCCATCAAGGTGGGCCGGTTCGTCCTCAACAAGATGCCGGACAACTTCTTCGAGGAGACCGAGCAGGCCGCGTTCTCCCCCGGCGTGCAGCCCCCCGGCATCGAGCCCTCCGAGGACCGCCTCCTCCAAGGCCGGCTCTTCTCCTACGCGGACACGCAGCGCTATCGCGTGGGGGTCAACTACCAGTCCTTGCCCATCAACCGCGCCCGCACCTCGGTGAGCAACAACAACCAGGCGGGCGGGATGAACTCCGGCAACACGAAGTCGACGGTGAACTACGAGCCGAGCATCACCCGCGAGACGCAGGACGCGGCTCCGTATCTGCTCTCGCGCGCGCCGCTCACCGGCACCACGCAGCAGCAGCCCATCGAGAAGACCGACAACTTCACGCAGGCCGGCGCCTTCTACACGGCGCTGGACCCGGCCGCGCGAGACCGCCTGGTGAAGAACCTGGCGGCCGACCTGAATCAGGTCCGTGATGCCCGCGTGAAGGCGCGCATGGTCGGCCACTTCTACGTCGCCCACACGGAGTACGGCACGAAGCTCGCTCACGCGGTGGGCGTGAAGGTCGACGACGCCCGCGCCGCGGTGGCCACGCTCGCCTCGCGCTGAGCGGAGGTGATTCATCCTGGCTCAGGCACCTCGCGCGCCGGAGCCCTCACCTGACAGAGGACCGGGGCGTGGTGCGGGATGCCCCCTCGCCCCGGTTCTGCTCGTCGACTTCGCCTTGGAGGACGACCATGTTTCGCAAGCTGATGTGGGGTGCGCTGGGCCTGCTGGTGCTCGTGTTCGCGGTGCTGACCACCGCGTGGTGGTCTCTTCGAGCGGAGCCCGCGCCCCAGGGCCGCCTGCTGGCCACCAGCGAAGCGGAGCGGTATCTGCTCGCCGCGGCTCGAGAGGGTGACTCGGAGGTCGTCTCTGGCTTGCTCGAGGCCGGCACGCCCGTGGAGGCGCGTGATGCACGGGGCTTCTCGCCCCTCATCCTCGCGGCGTACCACGGGCACCTGGACACGGTGCGCGTGCTGCTCTCCGCCGGCGCGGATGCCTGCGCGGGCGACCCGCGGGGCAACACCGCGCTGATGGGCGCGGCCTTCAAGGGACATGGCGACATCGTCACGCTGCTCAATCAGCAGCCCTGCGCTGTGGACCAGACCAACAGCCTGGGGCAGACGGCCCTGATGTTCGCGTCCCTCTTCGGGCGGCAAGAGGTCGTCGACCAGCTCCGCGAGAAGGGAGCCTCCCCCGACGCACGGGATGACAGCGGCCGCAGCGCCCAGGACTGGGCCCGGACGCAGCACGCGCCCCAAGCCCCGGTCGCCCCTGCGCCCTCGGGCGAGACCTCCACGGCGGCTCACTAGCAATGCGTCCAGCTCGAGCCCGTGGCGGCATGCCCACGGGCCCGAGGTCGCCCCGGAGGCGAGGGCTTCGCGCCCCCGCCCCGTCGGGACTCAGACGTACCGCGTGGCGAAGAGCTGGAGGAGCGCGGGCTCGGTGCGCAGCAGCGCCAACGTCAGCGACGCATGGCCGGGCACGAAGCCATTGCCCACCAGCATGGTGACGTCCTTGCCCACGCCCTCGGCGCCGAGCGCCGCCGTGGTGAAGCTGGTCGCCATGGAGAAGAAGATGGCCGTTCCTCCGTCCTTCACCGAGAGGATGGTCGCCATCTCCGTGTTGCCCACGCTGGCGCAGTTCACCACCAGGTCGCAGAGCTGTCCCTGGGTGGCCTGGCTCACCGCCTCCATCACGTCCACGCCCTGCGTGGCATCCACCTTCAGCGCCACGTCACACAGGCCCATGGACGACAGCACGTCCAACGCGGGCTGGGACACATCCAGCGCGATGAGCTTGCCCCGGCTCTCCAGGTTGCGCCGAGCCTGCGCCAGACACAGCGCCCCACTCTTGCCCGCGCCCAGCACCGCCACCGTCATCCCAGGCTTCACGTAGCGCGCCACCAGCGCGGGAGCACCACAGACGTCGAGCGCCGCCAGCGCCAGCGTGTCCGGGATGTCCGACGGCAGCTTCGCGTAGATGCCGCTGGAGAAGAGCAGCGCGTGGCCTCGGATGTCGACGCGGTCGATGTCCACGTGGACGGCCTTCACCTCTTCAATCACCAGGGGCGTCAGCGTCAGGCTCACCAGCGTGGCGATGCGGTCGCCCACCTGGAGCTGCTCGCGCGCCGGGTGCTTCGCGCCAATCTCCTTCACCCGGCCAATCAGCATGCCTCCCGAGCCGGTGACGGGGTTCTGCATCTTGCCCCGCTCGCGGACGATCTCCTGGATGCGCTCGCCGATGCGCGCCGGGTCGCCCCCCACCTCGCCCTTGATCTGCTTGAAGGAAGCGGCGTCGATGTTGAGGCTCTCCACATCGATGAGCATCTCCGTGTCACGGCACGGCAGCGAGGGGTCCAGCTTCCGAGCGCGCTGCGGCAGCACGCCCTTCTCGCCGACGACGCGGGACAGCCCGTAGAGGTCGTTGCTCATGGTCTCATCTCCCTGAAGGTCCTCCGCGCCCTCCACCGGGATGCCGTGGCGCGCGGGTGCCATGCCTCTATCCGCTCCCGAGGGGGGATGGCCAGCACCACGTCACGCTTCCGTCGGCTGGCGTCACCGGAGGCCGGGGTCCACCCCACCCGGCCTCCCCTCGCCCGCTACTCCAGCGAGAGCCTCGGCAGGAGCACCGACAGCGAGCGGGCGAAGCGATAGGACACGCCCGAGTGGCCGTCCTCGAACTCCTCGTGCACCAGCTCCACGCCCGAGCTCTTCAGGTCCTCCGCCAGCATGCGGGTGCCCCAGCGGATGTTGAACTCGTCGCGCGTGCCACAGTCGATGAAGAGGGTCTTGAGCTTCCGGTAGGCGTCCAGGAACTTCGGGACGAAGCGCACCGGGTCGTGGACCAGCCAGCGGTTCCACACGTCCACCTTCAGCCGCCCCGTCTGCGCGTCGAAGGGCAGCTCCAGGTTCAGCGGCTCACCCTTCTTGGGTGAGTACGCCGCCGCCATCGCCAGCGTGTTCACCACCGGAAAGTCGTCGCCGCGCATCTTCGTCTCGCGCACGCGCTGACGGAACTCGGACTGCCAGGTCTCGATGCCACCGGACTTCAGCAGCGAGCCCGCCGCCTTCGGCAGGTCCGGCAGGTAGCAGTACTCGAAATACGCGTCCGCCGAGTGCGCGCCCAGGTGAGAGAAGATCTCCGGGTGGTAGCGCCCCATCACCAGCGCGCCGTACCCGCCCGAGCTGTGTCCCAGCACGGCCCGCGACGCCGCCTTGGGCAGCGTGCGGAAGTGGCGGTCCACGAAGCCCACCACGTCCTTGGCCAGGTAGTCCCGGTAGCGGCCGATGGCGTCGCTGTTGATCCACTGGCTGCCGCCCAGCGACGTCCACCCGTCGGGGAACACCCCCACCACCGGGGGCACCGCGCCGGACTCGATGAGCGCGTCCAGCCGTTCCGGCACCGTGGGCGCGAAGCCCGACGCGTTCGTCCACGAGCCCCCGCTGCTGCCGAACGCATGCAGGAAGTACACGGCCGGATAGCGCCGGTCTCCCTCGCCATGGCCCGGCGGCAGGTACACGGTGAGACGGCGCCGCGCCGGGTCGCCCAGCGGATTGGACTCCAGCGAGGGGGAATGCACCTCGCGCGTCTCCAGCAATCCCTTCATCCGAATCTCCCCCCCGACGCCCCCGCTAGGTACGCGAGCCCGGGTTCTTTCCGAAAACCTTCATCACCGCTTGCAGGTCCGCCCACGCGTTGCGCTTCTCCGCGGGATTGCGGAGCAGGTACGCGGGGTGGAAGGTAGGCATGAGCTGGATGCCCTCGTAGACGCGCCACTGGCCTCGCATGCGCGTGATGGGCGTCGAGTCGCGCAGCAGCGTCTGCGCCGCGAACTTGCCCAGCGCCACGACGACACGAGGCTGGATGGCCGCCAGCTGCGCGCGGAGGAACGGCTCGCACGCGGCGATTTCATCCGGCTCCGGGTTGCGGTTGCCCGGGGGCCTGCACTTCACCACGTTGCAGATGTAGACGTCGTCGCGACCGAAGCCCATCGCTTCAATCATCTTCGTCAGCAGCGCACCCGCCGCGCCGACGAAGGGCACGCCCTGCAAATCCTCTTGTTCGCCCGGCCCCTCGCCCACGAACACCAACTCCGCGCGCGGGTTGCCCGTCCCGAACACGATGTTCTTGCGACCCGAGCACAGCTTGCAGCGCTGGCAGTCGCCCAGCTCGCGGCGGACCTGGTCCAACGTCGGCCGCTCCCCCCCCACCACCGCTGGCGAGGCGCGAGGCACCTCCAGGAGCGTCCCCGTCGACGCGGGCCCCACGGGTCGGGCAGCGGGTGCGCGCGCAGCAAGCGGCGGGCGAGGCGCTGCGGCCTCGGGATGCGCCACGGGGGCCGCCGCCCCCTGGCGCGGGGTCTCCATCGCGGCGAGAGGACGCGGCGAGGCCATCGCGGGCGCCGAGGCCGGGATGGCGGGACGCGGGGGCAGCGGAGCCTTCGGCTCGGGACCCGGCGGGGACACAGGCCCTCGCTCAGGCATCGCTCCCGAGGCTGAGGCGGAAGCGGCAGGCCGCGCGGGCGCCGAGGACTCTCCCATTCCCGTGGCCCGCGCCAGGCGCGCTCGGAGTGACGGCGCGGAACGCTGCAGCTCGGCCGCGGCCTTGGCGTCCATCAGCAGCACCCGGCCAGCCGCCTCCTCCTGCCAGAGCAGGTGGCGGCGGACATCCTCCAGCACGGCGCTCAGTTCCTGCGAGGCCTCGGGCGTGTCGTCGTTCACGGTGACTGATCGGTATCGGACGGAACGCCCGGGCGCAAGGAAGCGGACGCCCATCTCACAAGTCCACCCGGAGCGAGGGCGAGCCGGCCATCCCCTCCTGGGTCGGCTCGGCTCGCACATCGCGTCACAGACCTGTTGCTCGCCCCTCCTACCCTCCGGGCCTTCCCCGCGATGCGGCTTCTCTCGCGGGAACCGGGAAGCAGGCTCACCCCGCCGAAGGACGCCGCTCCACCGGGAGCAGCTCGAGGATGCCCCGAGCCACGGCGTCCTTGCTCCCCTGAAGCTCCCGAGGCGCACCCGTCCGCGTCAACACCGTCACCCGATTGGTATCCGTGCCAAAGCCCGCGCCCGGCGCCGTCACGTCATTGGCGACGATCACGTCCAGCCCCTTGCGCTCCAGCTTCTCGCGCGCGTGCTCCAGCACCCGCTCCGTCTCGGCGGCGAAGCCCACCAGCACCGGACGACGAGTCTGCCCCGAGACCTTCCGCGAGGCCTCCGCCAGCACATCCGGCGTGCGCACCAGGCGCAAGGTCTCCGGCCCGTCCACGCTGCCCTTCTTCACCTTCTGCGCCGCGCGAAGCTCCGGCCGCCAGTCGCTCACCGCGGCGGTGGCGATGAACACGTCGGCCTCCGCCACGCGCCCCAGCACCTCGCGCGCCATCTCCTCGGCGGTGACGACGTCCACCACCTCCAGGCCCGAGCGGTCCACGCTCCCCACCGGCCCCAACACCACCGTCACCGACGCCCCCAGCTCCCGAGCCGCCTGCGCCAGCGCCATTCCCATCTTCCCGGTGGACGGATTGGAGATGAAGCGCACCGGGTCCAGGAACTCGCGCGTGGGCCCCGCCGTCAGCAACACCCGCTTGCCCGCCAAGGGACCGGGCGAGAACCGGGCCGCGACGGCCGCGGCGATGGCGGGCACATCCGCCAGGCGTCCCTCGCCCACGTCACCACAGGCCAGGAGCCCCGCCCCGGGCCCCACCATGCTGAAACGCGAGTGCGACAGCAACGCCGCTACATTCTCCTGCGTCATCGCGTTGTCCCACATGGCCACGTTCATCGCCGGGGCCAGGACCACGGGCCCTCGGAAGGCGAGGAGCGAGGTCGTCACCGCGTCATTGGCCATGCCCGCGCGCAGCCGCGCCAGCAGGTCCGCCGTGGCGGGGGCGATGACGAAGGCATGCGCCCAGCGCGCCAGGTCCAGGTGCCCGAAGTTCCCCTCTTGCGAGGGGTCGAAATAGTCGGTGAGCACGGGGTGCCCGCTGAGCGCCTGGAAGGTGAGCGGCGTGACGAACTGCCGAGCGCCCTCCGTCATGGCCACGCGCACCTCGGCTCCCGCGCGCTGCAGCTCGCGGACGAGCTCACAGGCCTTGTACGCGGCGATTCCACCGCCCACGCCGACCACGATGCGACGGCCCTTCAATGCCGATGCGTCCATGCGGCTTCCTAATGCGCACGCCCTCCGGCTCGCAACCCGCGCCGCGAGGTGACGCTCACTGCCCCAGCGTCACGTCACCTCGGGAGGGGACGTCCACCACCCGCACCTCGGGGCCGCCGGGTGTCTGCACGTGGAACGCGCCCCACACCAGCGTGTAGCGGCCTGGGCGCAACCCCGTGACGACGACCTGCTCGGAGGTCGGCTGGTAGACGAGCTGCGCCCAGCGCGAGCGCAGCAGTTCCTGCGCGGAGGCACTCGCCGCCACGGCGACCTCTCCCGCCACCAGCCACAGGGCCTTGCCTCGCTCGGGAGTCTTCAACTGAATCGACAGCGACGCAGTCCCCGGCGCGGGCCCCAGGTCGAGGCGCATCTCGGAGCCCTCCACCTGCGCGATCAACGCCTGCTCCCCGTTGGCCTCGCGCCCCGTGTTCAACAAGAAGCGGTAGTTGCCCGGGGATACCTCCACCGAGTAGCCCCCGTCCGGACCCGTGACGATGTGCACCGGCGAGGACCGGTCTCCGCTCATCGCCTGGACCTCGACGCCCGCGGCGGGCACACCTCCCGAGAGGAACACACGGCCGCTCAGCCGAGTGGCCTGCTTCAGCGTCAGCTCCACCGATGTCTGGGCGCCTCGCGTGAGCGTCTCCGTCGCGCTCAGCCGGCCCTTGCGCGCGCTCACCGCGTACTCCGCCACATAGGGCGGAGCCACCAGCGTGAAGCGGCCATCCGGGCCGGACATCACGGACTCATCACAAATCTCACAGGACACCACGGCGTCCGCCACGGGCGCGCCATTCATGTCCCGCACCCGCCCGGTGACGGTGGGCAGCCGCTCCAGCGTCAGGTCGCCCAGGTCCGGCGACGCGGGGCGGTCCACCGTCAAGGGCTCATACCCGGAGGCATCCACCGCGAAGATGACGCGGTCTCCCATGGTGGAGAGCGGGAGCTCGAAGCGCCCATCGGGGCTGTCCACCACGTGCTCATCCATCCGGAAGTTGCGCACCGGGGCGCCATCCGTCCCCACCACGCGTCCCCGGAAGAGGTCGCGCTTCTTCAGCACCACCTTCACCGGAGGCCCGCCGGCCTTGCCCTCGGCGCGCGCCACCTGGTCATAGCCCGAGTGACGCACCTCCAAGCGGTAGCCCCGGTCGGGCCGGAGCGAGCGGAACTCGAAGTGCCCTCGGGCGTCGCTCACGACAGGCTCCGCGCTGCGAGGCACCACCGACAGCGCGGCCCCCGTCACGGGAGTTCCTTGGGTGTCCACCACGTCTCCCGTGAGCGGAGCCCCTGGCTTCAGCTCCACCTCCAGCTCGAGCGTCTGCCCATCCACCACCGTCACCTTGCGCGGGTCCGAGGCCAGGTAGTCCGGATGTGAAGCCATCAGCGTGTACGTCCCCGCGGGCAGTCCCCGCATGGGAACCACACCGTCGGGGCCCGAGGAGCGGTCACTCCGGAAGATGCCCTCCTGGTCCACCCAGAGCACCGCGTCCGCGCCCTCGACACGGCGGCCTTCGGAAGACACCGTCACCTCCACCGCGGCATGCCCCTCCAGGGGCAGCTCCACACCGGACGCGGGCGCGGTCACCTTCACCTCTCCGCCGCCCCACTCCGAGTGGTGCGCGTGAAGCTCGTACAACCCCGGCGTGGGGACACGCGCCACGAAGCGCCCATCGCCATCCGCGAGGACCGTGTCGCCCGTCGGCTGGACCAGCACGGACACCCGAGGCGCGGGCCGCCCGTACTCGTCCATCACCCGGCCGGTGATGAGCGTGGCCCGCGTGAGCTCCAGCTCGAGTGACGTCTCGCCCTTGGCCACACGCGCCGGCACCTGCGCTTCGAGGAAGCCCTCCGCCTTGCCTTCCACCAGGTAGTCGCCCACCGCCAGGGGTCCCAGCTCCACCAAGGCCCCCGTCGCCCCTCGCTCGCGGCGGACCAGCTCACCGCGCGACGTGAGCAGCGTCACCTCCGGGTTGGGCACGGGCTGCCCCGCCTCATCCAGCACGGAGACGAAGAGCTTCCCCGCGTCCTCCAGCTCCAGCGTCACCTGCGTGACGCGCTCGCTGAGCGTCAACGTGCGCGGTACCGAGCCCAAGCCCGGCGCCTCCGCCGTCACCATCAGCTCATCCGGATACAGGCCCGTGAAGCGCACGACCTCGCCCTCGGTGCGCAGCTCCCGCGCGAGGTGGTCCGCACGCACGCGCACCGTCGCGGCCGCGGGCTTTCCATTTCGCGTGACCTGAACCTCCAAGGCGCGCGCGGGTGTCAGCTGCAAGCGGACCTGCTGTGGCCCTGCCTCCACGCGGGGCTCCACGACGGGCACGTACCCCTCCGCGGCGGCGAGGACGTAGAAGGGGCCTTCTCCCAGGCCCTCCAGCGCGAAGGCTCCGCTCCCGGTGGACTCCGCCTGGAACGGCAGCGGCACCCGGCGAGAGACGGCATACACGCGGGCCCCTGGCACCGCGCGGCCCGCGTCATCCACCACCTGCCCTCGGATGGAGCGCAAGGGCGGCAGGTACAGGTCCACCGGCTCTCCGGGTGCCGCACGGTCCCTCAGCGCCACGCCCATCCCAGGAGCACGGGCCCAGACGGAGAACGACACGCCCGCCAGGTGCTCGAAGCGGAAGCGCCCCTGTGCGTCGGTCATCACCGTGGCGCGTGCACTCAGGAAGCCGCGCTGCTGCTCGAGAAACGCCAGGGTATGGAGCGCGGACTCGCGCGCCGTGCAGGACAGGAGCGCCTGGTCACAATCCTCGCAGCGGACATCCACCAGCGTCCGCTCCGCGCTGGACGACAGGGACACCTCCGCGCCCGCAACGGGCTTGCCCGACGCATCGAGCACGCGACCGGTGAGAGCGAGTCCCTCCTGCCCTTCGGAGGTCACGTCCACCGCCGAGAACTCCGGCAGCGGCTTCGCCACGGGCCCCGAGGACACCGCGTCCTGAGTCCCGGTGTCCGAGCGAGACCACAGCCAGGCAGCCCCGGCCACCACCAGGGCCGACAACACCCCTATGAGAATCCAGTTGCGCATGAATTCGTCACGCGGACCTTAACCCGCGGCCGGGCCGGCAACGGACGATTCCCTCGGGAAATTCCGCGCGAGTCCTCTCCCGGACGCTCTCGCCGCCACCCGTCCCCACGGGGCGACTTCGTCAGGTGCCCATCACTGCTTCGTGTTCGAGTCGTCCTCGAGCGCGTCCAGCCGCTTCTCCACCTTCTCGAGGCGCTCATGGGTGGATTCGGCCACCGACCCCAAGAGCCGCGCCATGCGCCCCACGTTCGACTCCATGCGCTGGAGCCCGTCCGACAACGCCCGGACCTGGCCCACGGCCGACTCCATGGTCGTCATCATGGCGTCCATGTTCTCGCGCATGGCGTTCATGCTCTCGCGCATCGAGCCCATGTTCGTCAGCGTGGAGCTCATCGCCGACGCCAGGATACGCGTGTGCATCCGCGTGGACTGCATCTCCTCGCGAAGCTCCGCGACCTCCCCCATCAACCGCACCAGCACATCCCGACCCGCCGCCCGCGCCATTCGACCTCCCACCTGCTTTCGGCGGGACCTTGCCTGGGGGGTCTGACGTGTCCCGGCGGCGGAAGCGGATGGACGGCGGCTGCGCGGGCTCATGGTGTCGTCACTCCTCGGCGAACGGCTGGATGGCCTGGGCCACGGCCAGCTCCTGCCGAGCCTCGCTCAACTCGGAGTTCGTCGCACGCAGTCTGTCGCTCAGCACCTGCACGAAGCTCCAGAGCATCTTCACCGCGAGGATGGACTCGCGCTTCATCAGGCCCATCAGGTCCGGACGCGAGATGACCATGGTGCGCGTGGGCTCCGTCGCGCGAACCGTCGCGGAGCGAGGCGCGTTGTCGATGAGCCCCATCTCCCCGAAGTGCCCGCCCGAGCGCAGCTCGGCGATCTCCACGCCGTTCTTCTCGATGGCCACCCGCCCTCGGATGACGACGAAGAGCTCCTCGCCAGGCTGGCCCTCCACCACGATTTCGCGCCCCGCGGGATAGGTGCGCGTCGTGGCGATGGACAGCACCGCCGTCTGCTCCTTGTACGTGAGGTGGCGGAACAGCGGAATCTTGCGCAGCGCCTCCATCCGCGACTGCGCCTCGCTCGTCTCCTCGCTGGCCATGGCGGCGCTGTCGCCCGCCACCTTCACCACCACCGCGGTGATGTTGTCCTTGCCCCCGCGCTCGTTGGCGATGTCGATGAGCCGCTTGGGCAGGTCCGCCGGCGCCATGCCCGAGACGATGGGCAACATCTCCTCGTCCTCGACGTAGCCATGCAGGCCGTCCGAGCACAGGACGAACATGTCCCCCGGCATCAGGTCCACGATGAGCGTGTCCACCTGGACAGACTCCTGGATGCCCACCGCGCGGGTAATCACGTTGCGGTACTGCGACGTCGCCGCCTGCTCCTTCGTGATGGTGCCCGCCTTGAGCTGCGCGGCCACCAGCGTGTGGTCCTCCGTGAGCCGGTGACACTGGCCATGGCGCACCAGGTACACCCGGCTGTCACCGACGTGGCCGATGACACCCTTGTTGCCGCCCACCGCCAGGCACACGAAGGTCGTCCCCATGCCTCGCTTGGTGGAGTCCGTCATGGCGGTCCGGTAGATGTCCGCGCACGCGCGCTGAACCGCCACCTCCACCAACGCCGCCGCCGCGGACCGGCTGTCCGCCGTGGGGTTGTTGCCCAGGTCCTTCAGCAGGTGCTTGTTCGAGGTGATGTGCTGCTTGACGACCTCGGTCGCCCGGTTGCTGGCGACCTCGCCCGCCGCGTGGCCTCCCATCCCATCGGCAACCACGTAGAGCCCGAGCGGCGCGTCCACCAGCATCGCGTCTTCGTTGTGCTGCCGCTTGCGGCCGACGTCGGTCAGTCCGAAGGCTTCTGTGGTCAAGGCCACCGCGAACACTCCCGTGTGTGACTGTAGGCGACTCCGCACGTTACGCAGGCCGCTTGAGACGTGGCAAGGCTCAGGGAGCCATCCTCGCGGCCAGCATCCTGACAAAGCCGCTTGGCGTGTAGAACACGAGCTCCACCTGACCGAACCGCATCCGTACGCCATCCTCCACGGACACGGCCTTGCGGGGGGTGAGGCGAACCCCGCCCAGCCACGAACCATTCTTGGAGCCGGCGTCTGTTAGCAAGAATTTTGCTTGAGACTCGTCCCGGGCCAACCAGGCGTGGAAGCGGGACACACTGCTGTCATCCAACACCACGTCGTTGTTGCCCGTCCGCCCTACCGTGACGCCCCGGCCGAACGCGTTCGTCTGGGACTTGAGCACCGAGAATACCACGGGCTCCGTGGCCCCCAGCGTCGGTGGACCCGCGTTCGTCACCGTCTTCAGCCGGTACTCCTCCTGCTCCTCCACCCGCTCCCCCGCCAAGGCCGGGGTGAACACGAGCAACGCGGGCGGCAGACGCCGCTCGAGGTCCCCTCGATTGCGCAGGTACCTCGATACGTGGGCGCTCAAGAGCTCGGGCATAGGGGGACGCGAGAGATGGGAATCCCGCGAGCCCAGTCTACGCCGACTTCACCGCCAATCCACGAACAACCCGAGCGACGGGCCACCCACATAGCCCCGGCCCAGGAAGCGCCGCTTGAGTCCGAAGGGCTCGCCGTAGCCGGCCGAGAGGCCCACGGCCATCTTCTCGAACTGGTAGCCCAGCTGGATGCGCCCCTCGACGATGCCGACCACGTTCTTGTCAGCGGGGGAGCCGTCGAAGTGGGCGCCGTAGAAGACAGGCCCGCCGGTGACCTGGAAGCCCCAGTGCACGCTGTTGGGGAGGTGGTTGCGGTAGCCGATGCCCACCTGCCCGGTGTGCTCGTAGTAGGAGCCGAGCTTCGTCTCCGGCTTGCCCGTCACGGGGTCCGGCATGGCGAGGCCCCACCCCAGTCCGCCCTCGAGCAGGAAGACGAAGGCGTCCTTCCGGTCCTGGAAGAAGGTCCACTGCCACTGCACCTTCAGGCGGGGGGTGATGAGGTCCTCCCGAAGCGACGCACCCAGCCACACACCCCGAGGCAGCAAGGAAGATGTCGGCGAGCGGTGCTCGCGGACCGGAGGGGCGTCGGTCTGCGCCTGGGCGGTGGGAACAAGACCCAGGGTCAAGGTCAACAGGGCGAGGAGCTTGCGGTGCATGAGAGTCATCTTCCCGTCATGGAGCGGAGCGCTTGTCAACGAAGTGTTGGGTTGGCTATGACGCGTTCGTTACCTGCGGATGGGCACGGAGCCAGGCCATGTCTGGAGCCACCCGCCGTGGGGCACAAGGAGCGGGACACCGCATGCCAGTCGTGACAGTCCGGGCCAGCAACAAGCAAAGCTCGGGAAAATTCGACACCTTGGTCCGCAAGGCCACGGAGAAAGCCTCCGACCTGCTGGAGCAGAGTGATCGAGTGCTCGTCGTCTACGAAAAGGGATGCGCGAGCATCTACTACGAGGGTGACAGCGCTCAGCCGCTCCCCTCCCCTGCTTCCCGCGCCTGAGCGAGGGAACGCGAATCCCAGCAGGCGTGTCCAGAGAGGCACCTCTTCTCGAAGGACTTCCGTGGCGCGCCTGCTCCTCGTTGTCTCCGCCGTTGCTCTCGTTGCCTGCTCCACGAATCGCGCGCACGAGCGTTCCCTCGGCGCGAGCGATGCGTTGATGCAGAGCGCTCCGGGCTCCCTCACGGAGAACCGGTCCATCATCCATCGCGCCTCGGTGAACCTGGAGCGCGACGAACCCGAACAGGGCCCCGCCCAGGCCGTGGCGCTGGCGAAGGCGCACGGGGGGTATGCGCAGCAGGTCATGACCCGGGGGGCGGTGGTGCGCATCCCCGCTGATCGCCTGGAGAGCTTCCTGGCGGCGGTGCCGGCGTTGGGCACGGTGGAGAACAAGAGCATCTCCGCCGACGACGTGACGGAAGCGCACCGGGACCTGAAGGTGCGCCTGGACAACGTCACGCGCATCCGCGAGCGCTACCTGGAGCTGCTCCAGCGGGCCACCAGCGTCGAGGACACGCTCAAGGTCGAGAAGGAGCTGGAGCGCATCACCATGGAGTACGAGACGCTCAAGGCTCGCCTCCAGGGCATGGAGGCGGACATCGCGGTGTCCACCGTGTACCTGGACTTCCGGCGGCCCGTGAGGCCCGGTCCCGTGGGGTGGGTGTTCTATGGCCTGGGCAAGGCCGTGAAGTGGCTCATCGTCTGGGACTAGGCGCGGCCGCCCCCCTGTAACTGTGACAGTTACAGGGAAACCCGCTCGGGTACGCCGAAGTCGGGCCCCATCGTGACAAACCCGCGTGAACAGGCCCTCCAGGGGTCGGCACACGTTGTGCTCTAGCGAGGCGCACTCACTGGATGCCGGACGTCTCCAAGGCATCCTCTCGCCTGGAGCCGCCGACCGATGATGACGCGCCTGATGGGAGCCCTCGTCGCCCTCCCCTTGATTGCCGCTGCCCCGGCCCTCGCGAGCTCGGGAAAGAGCGCGGCCTCCGAGCAGAAGCCCGCCTCCGCCCCTGTCACCAAGAACGGCGTGCAGCTCGTGGACCTCACCGTGACCGCCAAGGGCTTCGAGCCCGCGAACGTCAAGGTCAAGGCAGGCAAGCCTGTCCGTCTGCTGATCACTCGCAAGACGGAGAAGACCTGCGCGACCGAGCTCGTCATGACGGAGCTAGGCATCAACCAGCCGCTGCCCCTGGACACGCCGGTGACCGTCGAGTTCACCCCGAGCGAGTCGGGCACGCTGCGCTACTCCTGCGCGATGGACCACATCAGCGGGCAGGTCACCATCCAGTAGCCCTCGCGGCCGCGCCGCGTTGATGCGCCGCGCACAGCTCCCCGGCCTGCGTCCTCGAGCAGGCCTGGCACGCCCGCTCGGGTGTGATGTTCACGGTTACACCCTGGCGCCCCCGTCGACACCGCCGTGCGGCCCTCCCCGCTTGCCCCACGGTCCAGGCCCAGCTCCCCTCTCCTGTCGTGCGCCCACCTCTCGACATGTCCCCGCCAGCCTCCCGACTCGACGCGCCCAGGTCCCTTGTCGTCGTCCTGGCGCTGCTCGCCCCCATGGCGGCGCTGGCGCAAGCCCCGCTGTCCGCTCCGGAGGCCCAGGCCACCCCGGTGTCTTCACTCGCGACGGACGAGACGCTCTCGAAGCTCCTCACGGAAGCGCTGGAGGCGCGCCCGGAGCTGCGTCAGGTCGAGGCGCAGGAGAAGGCCGCCCAGGAGCGAGTCCCTCAAGCAGGCGCCCTGCCAGACCCGGTCCTCCAAGTCGGCATCCAGAACGACGGCTTCGGCGAGCTGATGATCGGTGAGATGGAGGGCAGCTACTTCAGCATCATGGCGTCACAGGCCCTGCCCTTCCCGGGCAAGAGGGACTTGCGCACCCAGGTCGCACGCCTCGGCGCCAAGGCCGTGTCGGCACAAGTCCTTCGAGCCCGGCTGACCATCGAAGCCGAGCTGCGCCGGGCCTACCTCGACCTGTTGATGACACGAGAGCGGCGCGGGTTGCTCGACCGGCTCGAGGCCATCTGGAAGCAGTCCGCCGACCTGGCACGCATCCGCTACGAGACTGGCGACGGTGCGCAGTCCGACCTGCTGCGCGCGCAGCTCGAGCTCAATCGAATCCGCCAGCGGCGCGTGGCGCTCAACGCCGAGGAGCGCACGCGCGTCCAGACGCTGAACCGACTGAGCGGGAGGCCCCTCGATGAGCCCCTGCCCACCACCACGCGCGTGCGTGACCTGGGCATTCCGGAGCTCGGAGAAGGAGAGGCCGCGGAGAAGGACGCGATGGAACGCAGCCCCGAGCTGGCCGAGGGCCGCGCCAACATCGCCCAGTCCCAGCAGCAGATGGCGCTGGCTCGGCGCGAGCGCTGGCCCGACTTCACAGTGAGCGCCGGAGTGATGCCTCGAGGTGGCGACTTTCCGACCATGTGGCAGGCCAACGTGGGCGTCAACCTGCCCATCTTCTCCGGCAGCAAGCAGAACCGCGCGGTGGCGGAGAGCGTCGCCATGGCCGATGCCGCGACACGCGCGACGGAGACCGTGGAGCAGGTGTTGCGGCTGCGCGTCCGCGAGCGCCTCACCGCCCTGTCCGCGCTGCGCGAGACCGCGACGCTCTACCGCAGCGGCTTGTTGATGCAGTCAGCGGCCACGGCCGAGAGCACGCTGACGCAGTACCGCGTCGGACGCGCCTCGTTCGCTTCGGTGCTGGAAGCCAACTCGGGCATCGTCCGCGATGAAGAAGACTTCCTCTCGACGCTCGTCGAAGCGCAGCGGCTCGCCATCGCCCAGGCGGAAGTGAGCCTGGAGCCCGTCGCGGCCCTCGGCGGTGGCAGCGCGGGCGCGGGCGGAATGCCCGGCGCTGGCAGTGCCCCCTCCGCTCCCGCGCGCGGCGCAGCCCTGTCAGGTGGCGCGGCGGGCGCGGCGCCCTCCTCCGCATCCTCCTCCATGTCCGGAATGTAGTTCCGAGGTCCGAATGTCCTCCGTCCCTCCGCCTCCTTCCCCTCAGGCCCCCTCGGGTCGCCGCTTCGGAGCCACCGCGCTCGCGTCGACCGCGCTGGTCAGCGCGCTGCTCGGCGGCGGCACCGTACACCTGCTGTCGTCGCATCGAGAGGCAGCCCCGCACGCGCACGCGACGCCTTCGCCCGCTCCAGAGACCGCGGAGAAGGCGACCCCGCGCTTCCAGTGCCCGATGCACCCGGCCATCGTGCAGGACGCACCGGGCAAGTGCCCCATCTGCGGCATGGACCTGGTGTCGATGACCTCTTCACCCGCCACGCCAGGAGGCTCCACCGTGGAGGGCCTCGCCACCGTGGCCATCGACCCGTCCCGTCAGCAGCTCATCGGCCTGCGCACGGCACCTGTGATGGAGGGCAAGGTCGGCGGGACCTGGCGCACCAACGGCCGCATCGCACAGGACGAGACACGCATCCGCCGCGTCCACATGAAGGTGCCCGCGTTCGTCGAGCGCGTGTACGCGGACTTCACGGGCAAGCCCGTGCGCCAGGGCGAGCCCCTCTTCGCCGTCTACAGCCCGGAGCTGCTCGCGGCGCAGGAGGAATACCTGCTGGCCCTGCGCACTCGCGAGGCGCTGAGCCAGGCGGGAGGCATGACGACGGACGGTGACGCGCTGGTGGCCGCCGCGCGCCGCAAGCTGGAGCTGTGGGACGTGCCCCAGGCGACGCTGGAGCGACTCACGCGCACGGGGGAATCCACTCGCACGCTCACCCTCGTCTCCCCCATCTCCGGCGTCATCACCAAGAAGGACGTCGTGGAGGGCGCGCGACTGGAGCTCGGCGCCACCCCGTACGAAATCGTCGACATGTCGCGCGTCTGGGTCCTGGCCGACGTGTACGAGAGCGAGCTGCGTCACGTGAAGGTGGGCATGCCCGCCACGCTCCAGCTCAAGGCCTTCCCCCATCGGGTGTTCGCGGGGAAGGTGTCCTTCCTCGACCCGGTGCTCGACTCGGCCACGCGCACGGTCAAGGTGCGACTGGAGTTCCCCAACCCCGACGGGGACCTGCGCCCGGAGATGTTCGGCGAGGTGGTGCTGCGCGGAGCCTCCCGCGACGCACTGAAGATTCCCGCCGACGCGGTGGTCCCCACGGGCACCACCCACGTCGTCTTCGTGTCCCTGGGCGATGGACACTTCGCGCCTCGCGAGGTCCGCCTCGGGGAGTCCGATGGCAAGAGCGTGGAGGTGACCTCGGGACTGAAGTCGGGAGACCAGGTCGTCACGGGCGCCAACTTCCTCGTCGACTCCGAATCCCGCCTGCGCGCATCACTCTCGGCGCTCACCTCCTCGTCGTCGGGCGGAGCCAAGGCGGCGCCCGCCCCGGCCGCGACTCCAGCGTCCTCCGGCCACCACGGAGGCCACTGAGCCCATGATTCGAGCCATCATCCGCTTCTCCGCGGAGAACAAGTACCTGGTCATCGCGGCCACCGTGGTGGCGCTCATCGGCGCGTGGTGGACCATGCGCAACATCCCGTTGGACGCGCTGCCCGACCTGTCCGACACCCAGGTCATCGTCTACGGACGGTGGGACCGCAGCCCCGACATCATCGAGGACCAGGTCACCTACCCCATCACCACCGCGCTGCTCGGCGCCCCCAAGGTCAAGGCGGTGCGCGGCTTCAGCGACTTCGGCTTCAGCTACGTCTACGTCATCTTCGAGGACGGCACGGACATGTACTGGGCCCGCACCCGCGTGCTCGAGTACCTGTCCAAGATCACGCCCCAGCTTCCGCAGGACGTGAAGGTGGAGCTGGGTCCCGACGCCTCCAGCGTGGGCTGGGTCTTCCAGTACGCGCTGGTGGACAAGAGCGGCAAGCACCGGCTGGACGAGCTGCGCTCCTATCAAGACTGGTTCCTGCGCTACGCCATCCAGAGTGTGCCCGGCGTCTCCGAGGTCGCCACCGTGGGCGGCCAGGTGCGCCAGTACCAAGTGACGGTCAACCCCAACACCCTCGCGGGCTATGGGCTGTCGCTGGACGCGGTGGTGCGCGCGGTACGCCAGGGCAACAACGACGTGGGCGGAAGGCTCGTGGAGGTCGCCGGACGCGAGTACATGGTCCGAGGGCGCGGCTACGTGAAGAGCGTGGAGGACATCGAGAAGCTCATCCTCCGCACGCAGGGCGGCACCACCGTCACCATCAAGGACGTGGCCACGGTGACGCTGGGTCCCGAGCTGCGCCGAGGCGTCGCCGACCTCGACGGCCAAGGCGACGCGGTGGGCGGCATCGTGGTGATGCGCCAGGGAGAGAACGCCCTCAACGTCATCGAGCGCGTCAAGGCGAAGCTGGAGGAGCTCAAGCCGTCGCTGCCCGAAGGCGTGGAGGTCATCACCACCTACGACCGGTCGACGCTCATCGAGCAAGCCATCGAGACGGTGTCACACAAGCTGGTGGAGGAGATCCTCATCGTCTCCCTCATCATCCTCATCTTCCTGTGGCACGTGCCCTCGGCCGTCGTGCCCATCGTCACCATCCCCGTGTCGGTGGCCCTGGCCTTCGTCCCCCTGTATTTCATGGGACAGAACGCCAACCTCATGTCCCTGGCGGGCATCGCCATCTCCATCGGAGTGCTGGTGGACGGCGCCATCGTCGAGGTGGAGAACGCGTACAACAAAATCCACCACTGGATGAAGGACGGCAAGAAGGGCGACTTCCACCAGGTACGGCTGGAGGCGCTGATGGAGGTGGGCCCGGGCGTCTTCTTCAGCCTGCTGGTCATCGCCGTGGCCTTCATGCCCATCTTCACGCTGGTGGACCAGGAGGGCCGGCTCTTCCGCCCGCTCGCGTACTCGAAGAACCTGGCCATGGCCATCGCCGCGCTGCTGGCCATCACCCTGGACCCCGCCATGCGGATGCTCTTCGCCCGCGTGGAGCCCTTCCACTTCCGCCCCCGGTTCCTCGCGTGGGCCGCCACCCAGGCGCTCGTGGGCAAGTACTACTCCGAGGAGCGTCACCCCATCAGCCGGCTCATGCACCGGCTCTACGAGCGCCCCTGCCGCTTCGTCGTGCGCCACGCGAAGGCCACGCTCGTGGTGAGCGTGCTGCTGGTGGCCACCACCATCCCCGCGTACCTGAAGCTGGGCAGCGAGTTCATGCCTCCGCTCAACGAGGGCACCATCCTCTACATGCCCTCGGCGGTGGAGCCGGGCATGTCCGTCACCGAGGCGCAGCGCGTGCTCCAGGTGCAGGACAAGATTCTCATGCGCTTCCCCGAGGTGGAGCGCGTCTTCGGCAAGGCGGGCCGCGCGAACACGTCTACCGACCCCGCGCCCTTCACCATGATGGAGACCACGGTGCTCCTGCGCCCGGAGGCCGAGTGGCGCGAGGTGCCTCGCTGGTACAGCCCCTGGGCCCCCGACTGGATGAAGGGCCTGCTGCGCCCGTTCTGGCGCGACCGCATCACCCAGGCCGAGCTCGAGTCCGAGATGAACGCCGCGCTCCAGCTCCCCGGCATCTCCAACGCATGGACGATGCCCATCAAGGGACGCCTGGACATGCTCTCCACGGGCATCCGGACGCCCGTGGGCATCAAGATCATGGGCGCGGACCTGGCCACGGTGGAGCGCATCGCGCGTGAGACGGAGGCGGCGGTGGCGAAGGTGGAAGGAACCCGCAGCGCGTTCGCCGAGCGTGTCGCCGGTGGCTACTTCCTGGACTTCGTCCTCAAGCGCGACGAGCTGGCTCGCCACGGCTTGAGCGTGGACGACGCGAACATGATGGTGATGACCGCGGTGGGCGGCGACAACCAGTCCACCACCGTGGAAGGCCGCGAGCGCTACGGCATCAACGTGCGCTACGCCCGCGACTACCGCGAGGACCTCCAGGCCCTCAAGCGCGTGCTGCTCCCGCTTCCGGGTGGCGGGCAGGTGCCCATGGAGGCCATCGCCGACGTGGTGCTCGCCCACGGTCCGTCCATGATTCGCAACGAGAACGGCATGCTCACGGGCTACGTGTACGTGGACTTCGACACGTCCAAGTACGACGTGGGCAGCTTCGTGGACCGAGCCAAGGAGGCCGTGGCCGCGGGCGTGAAGGTGCCCACGGGCTATTCGATGACGTGGAGCGGGCAGTACGAGAACATGCTGCGGGTTCGCGAGCGGCTGCAGTTGGTGATTCCACTGACGCTCGTGCTCATCTTCGGGCTGCTGTACATGAACACGAAGTCGGCGTTCAAAGCGGGCCTGGTGATGCTCGCGGTGCCCTTCTCCGCCATCGGCGCGGTGTGGCTCTTGTGGGCGCTCGACTACAACATCTCCATCGCGGTGTGGGTGGGGATGATCGCGCTCATGGGGTTGGACGCGGAGACCGGCGCCTTCATGTTGCTCTTCCTCGACCTCTCTCATGATGAGGCCAAGAAGAAGGGAATGCTGCGCACCGAGGGCGACCTGGTGGAGGCCATCATCCACGGCGCGGTGAAGCGCGTGCGGCCCAAGGCGATGACAGTGCTCGCGGCGATGCTGGGGTTGCTCCCCATCATGTGGTCCACCGGCACGGGCGCGGATGTGATGAAGCGCATCGCGGCGCCGATGGTCGGCGGACTGGCGACAAGCTTCCTCTTGGAGCTGCTCGTGTATCCAGCGGTCTACTTCCTGTGGAAGCGCCGTGAGGTGATACCGGGCCCCGCTACCCCCGAGCCCGCGCAAGAGCCCGAGGCCACCCCGCTCGCCGCCTGACCGAGAGCCAGGCCCCTGCATCCCCGGGAGTACGCCGTGACCGACAGACCGAGTGTTCTCGTCGTCGATGACAAGGAGAACATGTGCCACCTCGTCGCTCGCATCCTGGGTGACGCCTATCAGGTGAAGACCGTCGAGGACGGGGCCCGTGCGCTGGCGCTCATCCGGACGCGTGAGTTCGACGTGGTGGTGACGGACATCCGCATGCCCGGCGCGGATGGCTTCGAGGTGCTCCGCGCCATCAAGCAGCACGCCCCGGACACGGAGGTCATCCTGATGACCGCCTACGCCACCGTTCCCCGAGCGGTGGAGGCCATCAAGGAAGGGGCCTATGACTACCTGTCGAAGCCGTTCGACCCGGATGAGGTCTCGCTCGTCGTGGCACGGGCGCTGGAGCGCAAGCAGCTCAAGGCCCAGGCGGCCTCGCTGCGCCGGGAGCTGAATGGTGTCTACGGCTTCCAGAACCTCATCGGGAAGAGCGCGCCCATGCGGGCGCTGTATGGCTTGCTGGAGCGGGCGGCGGGACTGGCCATCACCGTGCTCATCACGGGGGAGACGGGAACGGGCAAGGAGCTGGTGGCGCGGGCCATCCATCACCATGGGCCGAGGAAGAACAAGCCGTTCATCGCGGTCAATTGTGGCGCGCTCCCATCCGAGCTCATCGAGAGTGAGCTGTTCGGCCACGTCCGGGGTGCATTCACGGGCGCGGGGGAGACCAAGATGGGCCTCGTCGAGGCTGCCTCTGGTGGGACGCTCTTCCTGGACGAGATTGGGGAACTGCCCCTGGCTGTCCAGGTGAAGCTCAACCGCATGCTCCAGGACAAGGAGGTGCGCCGGGTGGGCGAGGCAACGGCTCGTCGCATCGACGTGAGAGTCATTACCGCCACGCACCGCGACCTCAAGGCCGAGGTGGCCGCGGGCCGCTTCCGCGAAGACCTCTACTACCGGCTGAATGTCTTCCCGGTGCAGCTGCCGCCGCTGCGAGAGCGACGCGAGGACATCCCGTTGCTGGCGATGCACTTCGTACAGAAGGCAGCGAAGACCTACCGGTTGCCCGTGGATGGGCTGGAGCCGGAGGCACTACGGGTCCTGACGGGCTACGCGTGGCCAGGGAATGTGCGCCAGTTGGAGAATGCCATTGAGCGCGCGGTGGCCATCACCTCGGGCACTCGCGTGGGAACGAGCGCGCTTCCGCCGGAGGTGCTGGGAGAATCACAGGGAGCGGTGGCGAACGACCCGTTGGTGAAGCTGCCCTTCCGGGAGGCCGTGGACCTCGTGAGGGACCGCGCGTCTCGTGACTACCTCATCGCGCTGCTGCGTGAGTTCGGGGGCAATGTGACTCGGGCGGCGGAACGGGCGGGGATGGAGCGGGAGAGTCTCCACCGACTGCTCAAGCGCTTCGGGCTGCGGTCCGATGACTTCAAGGAGCCAGCGGCGTAGCCCTCATGCGGAGTGTGTCTACGCCGAGGGTGTCTTCTTGAGGCGCATCGACGCCGCACTCCTGACGGGCCCGCATCGCTGGTGCCCCTCTCTTGAGAGCGTCGACGCGCTTCACCTGGACATCCGGGCCCTCCCTGTCGCAGCAAGTGCAGCCGCGGGCGCAGCCATGGCCAATAGCGGGAGACTCCCTCCCACGAAGGCCAGCGCCAGTATTGGAAAGGCAGAAGACATTGGCCGCCTGTCGCGGCCCAGACGCGCTCAGCGCCAGGCAGGTCCCTTGCCCGGAGCGGTGCGATATAGCTGCACGCACCATGTCCTCGCCCTCCTCGCAGCCCATCCGTCTGTTCCAGGATTCGTCGAGACACTCCGGAAGTTCTCTGGTGAGAGCCCTGACGGGTCATACCGACCGCGTGGAGGCCGTGGCCGTGGTGCGTGACGGTCGAGATGCCGTCTCCGCGAGCCTGGATGGAACGCTCCGGCTGTGGGAGCTCTAGACCGGGCGCTGTGTGCGCGTGTTCACCGGACACACGGGAGGCGTGCAAGACGTCGCGCTGCACAAGGACGGGGAGCACATGGTCTCGGCCGGGCGAGACGGAATGCTCCGGCTGTGGAGCACGAAGACGGGGGCGTGCATCCTGGAGCGCCGCTCACCCTGGCCCGCGCTGCGCGGCGTGCGACTGCACCCGACGGCCAGCGGCTCGTCAACTGGGGATATGACGAGCGCGTGGAGCTGAGCACGCTCGACACCGGCGACTCCCCGCGGATGCTCCGGAGCCACGAGGCACCCGTCACCTGCGTCGCCATCTCCCCAGATGGGAATCGGCTCGTGACGTGGGGCTATGACAACACGGTGCGCATCCACTCATGTGAGGATGGCGATGTTGCGGCAGTCTGTGCCGTCGCCGCCGAGCTGACGGCCAATCAGGTGGCCACGCTCGTGGTGATCCGGGTGCGAGTTGTTGAAGCCCGTCGGCGTGTACGTCGCATGCGACCCCGTGCCGATGTCCGAGGGAGAGATCTCCGCGTAGACACCGCCGGGCCGATCCCGCACCGTGTCGTAGGCGTCATACGTGACGTTGATGAGGCCCAGCGGATCCGTCCATTGGAGCGGATTGGTGGAGTATCCGTAGGCCCCGTTGGGGTCATCGAAGAGCTGGAGCGGATCCGGGGAGAGGTACTGTGCCGCCCACGGCACGTAGTACCGATGGCGGTTGTACGAGAGGCCGCTCCCCTCATCCGCCCACTGCCCCGGATAGCGGAGCGGACATTCAGCGAGCGGCGCGTCCTCGTTGCGCGGGGTGCCAAAGGGGCCCAGCTTGCTGGCCCAGCCGCCCCTGCCCTCTTCGGTGACGAGCTCCCGCGGAACCCCCAGGTGGTCCGTCACCGTGTACGGCCCATCCAGGGAGCCTGTTCTCCACGTGGACAAAGTCGACATCCACCTCAATCCCAAGGTGGGACGTGACTGGTGCCTGCCTGGGTACAGGCGAGTGGTGGTGACACCCGGCAACAACCAGAAGCGCTACCTGGCTGGAGCTCTCAATGTCCGCACGGGAAGACTGACGTGGGTGGAGGGGAGGAGCAAAGCCAGTGCCCTCTTCATTCAACTTCTCTGGCGCCTGGCGAGTGCCTATCCACGCGCTCGCCGCATCCACCTCGTCCTCGACAACGCCGCCGTCCACTCCAGCAGGAAGACGCGCAAGGTGCTCGCGCAGCTCGGCAGGCGATTCGTCCTGCACTTCCTGCCGCCGTACTGCCCTCAGGGCAATCGCATCGAGCGGGTGTGGCTCGACCTGCACGCCAACGTCACCCGCAATCATCGCTGCCGAACCATGGACCGGCTCATGGCTCGGGTGCATGCCTACCTCGCCGCTCGCTCAGCCCAGCGTTCCGCCAGTCCATCCTTGCGCCGCGCCGACCTCAGGCGTTCAGCCTGAGGCCGGACGAGATTCACGATCCTTGGTTTAGCCGCCTTTCATATCGCATGACGCTCCTGGACAAGAAGATGGTTCATCTCAAATGAATGGCTCGCCGGATGTCACACAGACCGGTTACACTCATCAACGCCATGCGACGCAAGATCATGGGAGGGGGAGATCAAAGAACCCTGTCGGACCGCGTCCTCGGCTTCGCATACGGCACCTGGAACACGGCGCAGCACGTCGTTCGCCTTGGCTACGGCACCGCTCGCCGCCATTCTTGAAGCGTCATCTCTCCACACGAACTCGTTCAGGATGCTCCGGTGGGAAACTCCACGTCTTCCAATGTGAGGATGTCGCGACAATGAAGCCGTCAACCACTCGAACCGAGAGAAACGGATTCGAACGGGTAAAGAATGCGACCCACCGGAGCTGACCGCTGGACGTGGCGCACGAAGCCACAAAGCCTTCGTTGCCCATGCTGCCTTCGCCGCAAAACAGCCGCTCGCCGCGCTCGGGCCATTCGCAGGAGCCCAGCGATGTGACAGAGACCCAAGGGTCGTCATTGAACTCAAGCACCGATTGCAATGAACTCCGAGCAATGGGGCTCACGAAGACATCCTCCTGCTTCGTGCCGGAGTCCATGACAACGGTGTAATCCATCAATATCAATTCGCCGGCACCAAACAGAATCCCGTCAATCTGAAGAACCTCACTGCTCTGCCATCGACGTTGGATTTCAGAACGGACATCACCACTCATCGGACGCATCCCATTCAAGCCTTCGCACAAACGGCAGGATTGTTAATCAGACAATCCACTTGTTTCAAAGGTCTCGGCCTCGGCGGACAGCGCGTTGTACTTGCGCTGCGAGACGCAGCCCATGGCATGAGCTGCGGCCGTGGCCAGGGCCATCATGAAGCGCATGGGTGGAGGTCCTTTCGGACCGGCGACTCACGCCTTCTCGAAGGAGTGCAGACGGTATTTGCCCCAGCCGGCAGCGTCGATCTCCTCCTTGCTGGGGTAGTCGGTCTCAAGATCCTTGGCCACCAAGGTGAGAAACCGGGCGCTGGGATCGTCGATCCGCTCAGGATCACGCCAGCCGTGCTCACACTCCTCACAGTGGAGGTAGAGCGAGCCCCGCCCCGTGTCACGCGCAATCAGCAGTCTGCCTTGGTGGCAGAACGAGCACTCCTTGTACCAGTAGTAGATCAAGGCTCAGGTATCCGGGTATGCGGTAATCAACCTGTTGGTTCCAGGGATGACGATGATCGTCACACTGGTGAGCAATGGGTGGTTGGCAGCAGCCCCTGCTATCCCGCCGAGAAGTCCCACGTCCCTGCCCATCGGTACATTCAACCTACCTGTCGAATCAGGCGTCAACCCCAACGTGTGCGCTCTCGCCCAGGCCTCCTGGGTGACAGCTACGCCGTCGTCAGCAAAGACGCCGTGCGAAGGTTTGTTGGGGTTGTCCGTGTTGTGAAGCCGAATGTGCTCCTCACGAGTCTCGCCCGTCGATTGCTTGACGATGGACAAATCCAGCGGAGGGCATCCACCTGTCAGTCCGTAGGGGTCAGCCTGGGTGAGCGGGCTGCGGGGATAGGTATACGCGTTCAGCCCGCCCGAGAGCCCGATCGGATCACGGCTCACATACCGGCCCGTCGCAGGATCGTAGTACCGGTGCCGGTTGTAATGGAGGTCCGACTCCTCGTCATACCACTGCCCTTGAAACCGCAGCGGGCAGCTCACATCGTTCTGGGCGACCTCTCTCAGTTCGCCCCAAGCGCTGAGCCGCGCGGACCACGCCACCTTCCCATCAGGTGCGATCAGTTCCCTGGGAGCGCCCGAGGCATCGTTGACGCACAGATATCGGATCCCCTTGTCGGACTTCGCGAGAGGCGTGAAGCCGCTGGGATGGAACTCCCAGGTGACAACGTCCTGCGCGCCGCTGGAAGTCGAGCGGACCTCATGGAGGATGACATCGCCGTCCCACACATAATCGATACGTTTATTGGGACCGACCTTCTGAATCCGCCGCCCCAGCGCGTCGTACTTGTATCTCCACTGCGTCCCATTCGGCAGCGTGAGCCGGGCCAGCTGACCGTAGCTGTTCCAGGAATAGCGAGTGTCGCCGCGTCGATCCCTGCGCCGGCTGCGCTGTCCCTCCGCGTCATACTCGTACTTCACACCGTCAGCCCCGACGAGTTCTCCACCAGCGCGATACTCGAAGAGGCGCGTCCTGGCGGGGGCGGGGGTCGAGGATGGCTCCGCGAACCCGAGCGCTGTCAGATTGTTCGCCGCGTCATAGGAGAAGTGCTCGGTCACCCCGGTGGGTTCCTGCACTGAGGTGAGGCGCCTGACAGCATCATGTGCGTACTTCGAGGGCCCCCAGGCAGCATCCTCCATGGAGATGAGATTGCTGGCTGCATCATAGGCATACCGTCGATGGGGGCGCGGGCCCTCGCCCTCCGAGAAGCTCGAAGAGGACACCCGCTGCTCGATGCAGCGGCCCCTGCTGTCGAATTCCTGAGCGATAGACACCCCTCCGTCGAAGGAACGGGCGATCTCATTGAGCCGGGCGTCATACTCGAAGCGAAGGGCGGGCCCCTCTCGCGAGCTGATACGGGTCACCTGACCGTTCGCATCCCACTCGAAGGCCGTCTCGTCCCCGGCGGAGCTGCGCCGCCGGATGCGGTTTCCCTCGCCATCGTACACGCTCTCGATCTCGTACTCCCCCTGCTTCTCGAACACCCGTCGGCCGGCCCCGTCGTACTTCCGCTCGATGACACAGTCACCATTGTCGGCGCTCACCATCAACCCGCGCGGGTCATAGGTGTACCGGATCACGGAGCCATCCTCGTGGAGAACCTCCGTGATGGCCCCCGCCAGGTCGCGCTTCAGCTCGATCCGGCCGCCAGATGCCGTCCCCACCGAGATGAGGTTGCCATCTCGATCATAGCCATAGCGGCGAGTCCGTCCTGAGAAGTCTGTCTCCAGGATCCTGCGGCCCTCGGCGTCGTACTCGTACCGATGTGTCTCTCCGCTCGCATTCCGGATGCAGAGGAGCTGCCCAGGAAGCGTGCTGTATTCGTACTGCAAGCGGTTGCCATTGGGGGCAATGACCTCGGAGACCAGGCCACATGCCAGACGCCGCCAGCGGGTGGCGGCGTTGCGCTCATCCACGTACTCGGTGAGGTGGTTGTAGTTGCTCCAGGCGTACCTGCGCCGGGTCCCATCTGGGAGCCGGACCTCCCGGACACGTCCCAGCACGTCACTGATTGCTTCTGAACGGAAACCCAGCGGATCCACGATCGCCGAGAGGCGCCCTTTTGCGTCCCATTCATAGAGCGTCCGACGGCCTCGCCAGTCCGTGACAGCCGTCAGGTTTCCATGCAGGTCCCATTCAAATCGACGCGTTCCCCGGGACGGACTGCGGATGCCAACGAGATCTCCCTCAGCGCCGTAATCGTACGACCATGTCTGCTCAAGGGGATCCGTCGCGGAGACGAGGCGGCCCTGAGCGTCATAGGCCTGAGTCCATCGGTGCCCCAGAGCATCCGTCGTGCAGAGCAGTTGATGCTGGGCGTTGTACTCGAAAGCCGTCGTCGCACCTGTCGGTGAGACTTCCTTGGCCAGGTTGCCGGACGCATCGTATGCGTAGGTTGTCGTTGAACCTCCGGGTTGGACCTGCCGCGTGATGCGCCCGTACTCGTCATAGGCGGTGGTGCGTGTGTTTCCGAGCGGGGAGACCACCTGCTCGACCTGCCCCGCCTCATTCCAGTGGTACCGCGTGGGGTGACCCAGGCTGTTGGTCGCCACGGTCACCCGTCGGGCCGGGTCGAACTCCAGACTGATTTGATCGAAGTCGTCCTGGCCCGTGGTCTCCTTGCAGCGCCCCTGCGCATCGTAGGAGAAGCGAAAGACCATTCCTCCCAGGGTGACCTCTCGCACCAGGCGCCCCAGGGGATCGTATTCATACCGACTGCCATTGCCGAGAGCATCGGTCATCTCGATGAGGCGACCGTTTCCATCGTAGGCGTACTTCAAGACAAGTGAGTCGCGGCCTGGGAGCTGCTGCTTCGAGGAGGAAGCTCCGAGGGGGTTGGAAAGGCGAACCTCGGTGACTCGGCCGGCAGCGTTGTAGCCCAGCTGATACCTGCGCCCCTCGCGCCTTTGAACCAGGGCCAGGACCCGACCCGAGGCGTCATGCTGAATCTCGATTCTCCGGCCATGGAGGTTCTGGATGGCGGAGAGGAACCACCAGGGGGTGTTCTTCCTGCTCTCGAAGATGAACTGAAGGATGTCCCCAGACTTCGGGTGGGCCGACCATCGGGTGACGATGAGCCTGCCCTTCTCCCCTCTCAGCTCATGGAAGGCGCCGAGGTTCCTGACGACTCCGCCCGACTCGATGGCACCTGCCCTGTCGTCGAAGCAGATCTCGCTCTCGCCATCCTCCCCGATCAGCCGGTATCCCTCGAGATCACGCCTGACGCGCATCTCGAAAGGGGATGACCACCCGGGTCCGAACATGCCCTCGGCCCTACCCGAAAGCGCACTGCTGTAACGCCGCTTGAAGCCAAGCTTGAGTTGGCCCGCAAGCGCGTGGTCCTCGAACTCATGCCAGAGGACACCTGAGGCAACATCCACTGGGTGTCCGACCGAAACCCTCCCGCTCGGGCTCCCCATGTCAGTTGATCTTGATGAGGGCGCCGGTGATTTCGTGGATGCCAATGGCCGAGGAGGTCAGCTTGGGCGCGGAGATGGCCGCCCCGGCGGCCTCCAGCTTCACCGTGCTCTGCTGGGCCCCCAGGCTGACTTCCTTGCCGCCATTGACCTCCACCGTGCCGTCGCTCTTGAGCTTGATGCTCGCCGCGCCGCAGACGAGCGACAGCTCCTGGACCGCCGTCACTTCAACCTTGTTCCCGTCGATGACCATCTGCCCCGAGGAGTTGTGCAGCGCCACCTTCTTGCTGGTGCCCTCGATGGTGATGCTCTCCTCGAGCGTGATGCTGCACTCCCCCTGCTTGGCCTGGAGCTGCACATCGCCCGTCATCACGAACTTCTTGGTGGCGTGCTGGGACTTGTCCCCCGTGACCTCCAGCGTGTCGTTCCCGCCGATGGTCTCCTCGCGCTTGCCCGTGACGGTGAGCTTCTCCAGCGTGTTCACGGTGGCGTCGCGGCCCGCCTTCAGCGTCAGCTTCTCCTGCCCCGTCACATCCTCGGTTCGCGCGCCGGTGATGGTGATGGTCTCGTCCTTGTCCACCGTCTCGGTGCGCTTGCCATGGACGGTGGTCGTCTCGTCCTTGTCCACCGTCTTGGTGCGATTGCCCTTCACCGACATCGTCTGCTCGCCGCCCACCGTCTCCGTCTGCGAACCATCCACCGAGTTCGTCTGGTTCGCCTTCACCGACGTGCTGTGGTTGTTCAGCACTACCTCGTTGAAGTCCTTCTGCGCGTGCAGGAAGATTTCTTCCGCGTCCTTCGCGTCCTCGAAGCGCAGCTCGTTGAAACCATCGCTGTCCTTCGAGCTGGAGGTGCGGATGGTGCTGCGTGTCTTGTGCTGGGGGAGCGGGTATGGCGGCGTGTTCTTCCCGTTGTACACACTGCCCACCACGATGGGACGGTCCGGGTCTCCCTCCAGGAAGTCCACCAGCACTTCCATCCCGATGCGCGGCAGGAAGACGAAGCCCCACCCCAGCCCCGCCCACGCCTGCACCACGCGCAGGAAACAGGAGCTCTTCTCGTCCCGCTTGCCCTGCCGGTCCCAGTGGAACTGCACCTTCACTCGACCGTGCTCGTCGGTGTGGATCTCCTCGCTCGCGGGGCCCACGACCGTCGCCGTCTGCAACCCCGCCATGCGCGCCCGGGGCCGCCGGCGCTGGGCCCGGAAGGAGACATCCAGCGGGATGCACTCGAACGTGTTGTGGTAGCGGTCCGACACCTCGCCCGCGGGCCTCCGCGCGTTGGAGTCGTCCGTGAGCTCCTCGGGAGCCCGTCCATGGTGCTCCACGTGCGTCAGCAGGTACCACTGGTCGAGCGCGGTGTGTCCATGCCCCGTCAGCTCGAACATGTAGCCCGGCGTGAAGCCCGTGACGTAGCCCAGGCCCCGGCCGCGCTTGCCCTCCGCGTGCAAGGCTTGACGGCGCAGCTGCTCCTGCTTCTGCGCCGGTTCGTACTCGTACTTCTTCTCCCCCGCGTCATACGGGCCCAACAACGGTGCGGGGTACTCGTAGGATTCGCGGTCGCGCCCCAGCACATCCTGGGCACGGGACTCCCTCGTCAAGTCGTAGTCCGGGTGTGTCCAGTTGAAGTCTCGCACCACCACGCTGGTGGTGTGCATCTGCTGTGAGAAGTCGAAGGTGCGCAGGCACTCGTCCGCAGCCGTGGCGGCCTCTGGCCCCCGCACCGTGATGGGCGAGCCCTTCACCGCCTCACAGGAAGGACACTGCTCGTTCTCCTCCTGGAGGACCAGCTCCTCCTTCTCCCCCGAGTGGTCGAAGTAGAAGAAGATGCCCTCCTCCTCCATGAGCCTCAGGAGGAAGTCGAGGTCTGTCTCCTGGTACTGCACGCAGTACTCGCGCGGCAGGTACTCGCGGTTGAGCTCGATACGGAAGGGCCTCTCGAAGGGCCGCAAGCCCTGGGTGAGCACCTCCTCCAATATCTCCGGCACCTTCTGCTCTTGGAAGATGCGGTTGTCCTTGCGCTGCGACAGGGCCCAGAGCGCGGGGGCGACATGGGCTCGCGCCAACAGGTGTCCCGCCTGTGTCCCCGAGTGCTCTACACGGTGGACGATTCCGCACAGACGTCGGGCTCCCGCGTCATGGGAGATGAGGACCTCGGCCGACGAGCCCAACAGCCCGTCGATGTCCGCGCCCAGGTGCTCGTTCGCCAGGTCCACCGTGCAGGTATAGAGCTCCGAGAGCCCTTCCCTCGCATGCAACTCCACCACGCGCCAGCCGGCCGCCGGGTCCGCGTTGGAGGTGAAGGAGAAGCGGACCTTGTCCAGGGGGGACTCGCCCGCGATGGCATTGACCACCTGGGACAGGGCGCCCAGGGCCCCCGAAGCGCCCAGGGCCCCGAGGGCCTGGCTCGCCACGCCTGATGCCTGATGGACGGCCTGTTCGACTCGCCGCGCCTGCTGCACCGCGTCCTGGACCTGGGGAATCTGCGACAGGGCACTCTCCAACGGCTGCCTGACCTGTTGGATGGGAACATTCCCTTCGCGGGCCTGCCGAACCGCCTGACCGGCGCCTTTCGCCACCTGCACAGATTTCTGGACGTGGTGCATCACGTCGTCTGAGTCCGACATGTGGCCTCCCCCGGGAAGTCGAGATTCTTCCTAGTCGCCTTTCATATCGCATCAGTCTCGTGGACAGGAAGATGGCTCATCTCAAATGAACGGCTCGCCGGATGTCACACAGACCGGTTACACTCATCAACGACATGCGGCGCAAGCTCCAGGAACTGCAGGACACGCTCAGCGGCTTTGTCGACCAGCGCGACCACTTGCTGCTCGTGGTGGGCAGCACCGAAGGGGAAGCCGCGTGGGTCCTCAAAACGCTCCAGGGGCTCGATCAAGAGACCCCGTCGGACCTCTTCCTCCTCTTCGCACACGACGCCCAGAACGCGGCGCAGTACGTCACCGCCCTGGTGGCCAACCTGGAAGCACAGCTTGAGGGGGTCAACCTGGCGCGACAGGAGAAAGGCGAGGAGCGCTGGCCTCCCCTTCCCAGCGGTTGCCAGGACATGCGCCAGGCGCCCGCCGCGCGCCTGCGCGCCGCCATCGAACACATGCGCGGGTTGATTCCCTCGGACGGAGATCACCGCCTCGTCTGGGTGATGATGCCGCTGAAGATTGAAGACCGGGTGAGTTACTCACAACTGGTGGGCCAGTTGCTGCCCCACGATGGATTCCAGCCATGGATGCGCTCGCTGCGCATCGTCGTGCGGGATGACCGGCAGGCCCCGTTCCTCGTCCCCGCACTGCGCAAGCTCGGGGTGACGGGCGCGCTCGTCTACGAGCCGGACCTCAGCACCGCGGCGCTGACGGACAGCCTGGCTCAGGAGGCGGTGGACCCCGCAACGCCCGTGCCCGAGCGGATGCAGGCCCTGCTGCAATTGGCCGCGCTGGATTATTCGTACAAGCGCTACCCGGCGGCGGCGGAGAAGTATGCCTTGCTGCATGCGTACTACGCCGAGCAAGGCCAGAAGGAATTGCAAGCGCTCTGCTTGCAAGGCGCGGGGGATGTGTTGCGAGCGGTGGGGAAGTTCGAGCAGGCCAAGGAGCGCTACCAGCAAGGCCTGGCCGTGGCAGTGAACACCCTGGCCCTGCCCATCCTCATCAACCTCTCCATGGCGGCTGGGGATGTGAGCCTGGAGCTGAAACAGTACGCCGACGCGGAAGGATATTTCGACATCACGGACCGCGTCGCGACCAAAGCCCTCAATCCCTTTCCCAAAGCAGATGCGATGGAGAAGATTGGCGTCTCGCGCCATCTGCGCAAGGACGTGGGCAAGGCCGTGGTGGCGTGGAAGGACGCGGCGACGTTCTGTCGAGCCGTGGAGTACACCGTGCGGTTGCGATCAGTGCTGCAGCGCCTGGAGAATGCCTACGGCGCGGCCAGGATGGTGGCGGAGCAGCAGGCGTGCAAGAAGGAACTGCAGGAACTGCCTCGGGAGACCCTCGCGTGACCTCGACGCTCACCCTCTCTTCCACCTCGGCCCATGGCGCGCGTCAGGCGGACAGGCCGCCCGCGCCCGTCCCTCCCCTCATCCAGCCGACGGGTGAGAACGTCGCGGTCGACTCGTTCGCCAGCATCGTCAACCGGACGACGGACCCCTTCCGCCAGGCGCCTCCCGCGCACCAGGGCACGGTGGGCGCCGTCAACCAGGTGCTGGGTGGGGTGCTAGGGGTCATCAACGCGCCGGTGGAACTGCTCAACACCGGGTTCGCCCTGGCGACAGCTCCGCTCGCCGCGCTCTTCCCCGCGCTGCCGGCCGCCACCCTGACCGCGCTTCATGTCGGGCTTCCGCACCCGCATGCCCATCCGCCCAGCCTCATCGTTCCCGCGCCGCCCATCCCTCTCCCCAGCCTGGGCGCGGTGATGCTCAGCGGCTGCATGTCCGTGCTCATCAACGGACTGCCCGCGGCTCGGGCGGGTGACGTGGGGCTGGCGGTGACGTGCGGCAGCTTCATGCCCCCGCTCGAGGTCTTCACGGGCTCCAGCAAGGTCTTCATCGGCGGCTCCCGGGCCGCGCGCATGGGGGACATCACCAAGCACTGCACCCCTTCGACGGGCGGCGGGGCCCTGACGAAGATGCAGAAGGTGATGGCCGTGGCGAGCAAGGTGATGGCCGGCGCCGGCATGGTGTCGGGGGCGCTCAGTGTGGCGACGGCGGCGATGGACTCGGCGAACTCGAGCGCCGAGGCAGCGGCGGCGGCCGCCGCGGATGACGCCAATGCCGCGGCGGCCAGTGCGTCCGCCGCCGCGGGTCAGGCGATAGGTGCCGGCGTGGCCGCGGCGCAGCTCGCCGCCGATGCCGCCGCCATGGTCATGTCCATGATGGTGGGCAAGGACCCAGGCCTCGTCCCGGACTTCGGCGCCATCGTCGTGGGCCATCCGAACGTGCTCATCGGCGGCTTCCCGATGCCGTCCTGGAGCGATGTGGCGGAGGGCATGAAGAAGCTCGTGGCCGGCCTGCGCCGAGGCGTCCGAGGCGGCCGCCGACAGGGCCGGCTCTTCTGTGCGAGCTGCATGTAGAGGCCCCCGCCGCTTCACCTGGAGTACGCCCCGACCCGAGACATCCGCTCGCGGGCCGTCCCCCGCGAGACAGGGCACCCGGGCCGTCCTCCCCCCAACACCGGGCTGGTACGACGACTTGGTACCGAAGTCCTTGCGGCGGCGCGTCGCACCCGGTATAGGGGGCCGGTACTTCACGGCCAGGTAGCTCACCTGGTTAGAGCGGCGGTCTCATAATCCGCAGGTAGTCAGTTCAAGTCTGACCCTGGCCACTGCCCCGGAGTCACTCTCCCGAGTGATTCCGGGGTTTTTATTTTCAGGCCCCTGCATCCACCCGCCCAAGCAAGCGGGAAGGCCCCGCCCCGCTCCGGCGCACCCAGGCGGGAAGCCGGACTCGCTCCCCACCCGAGCCCCGCGTCACCTCACGAGTCGTAACCCGTGTACCCCTGGAGCACGATGACCGTGCGGCTCGCCGGGTAGTACAGCACCGCGAACCGGTTGAACTCGTGGCAGTTGTGGCATGGCACTTCACTCGTGGCGAACCACGCCTGGACCTCGCCCCCACCCGCGTAGGCGTCAATGGCCGTCAGCAGCGCCGCGCCATCCCCGTAGCCGCTGTCACTCAGGAACACGCTCTGCGCCAGCCCCGCCCGGTTCGTGACCGTCCCGTCCCCGAATCCCGGCATGTCCCTGTACTCGGCGGACCACTGGAGCTGCTCGAAGACCCCCTGCAGCGTCGGCGGCGACTGCGGGCACTGCGGCGTCGAGTACGCCTCGATGGGCTTCAGCCCGTACCACACGCCCCCGTTGGACCCGACGTTCCACGCCAACCGCGCCGGCTCCAGCGAGGTCGCATCACGCGGCTCCAGCGAGAGGGCCTGCGGCGCCGTCTCCGCGCAGACGTCATTCACATACCAGCACCGCTGCACCTGCCGGAACGTGCCGCACGCCGCGTAGTCCGTCGTGCCCTGCGGCTGCGCATGGATGCAGTTGTACACGGGCAGCTGGCACTCCGGCGTCGGCCAGACCTCGTAGGCATCCCCGGTGGTCAGCGCCAGGCTCGTCACCCTCGGCACCAGCCGCGCCGTCTTCTGCGCCGTCACCCCACCCGCCAGGCTCGCCGTGAAGGTCAGCGGCACCGTGTGCGGATCCATCGCGTCGTGCACCGTCCCGTAGGACCAGTCCAACCGGTACGAATTCGCCCCCGAGGCCGCCACCGTCGGCACCCCGTCCGCCGCCGTCACCGCGAGCGACTGGAGCGGCCCATCCACCTTCCCCCGGTAGACGACGTTGTTCCCCCCATTCCGCACGAAGTACGGGTCCACCTTCTCATCGACCCACATCCCCTCGGAGCCACGGAAGTCGAAGAACCGGGGGAACACCTCAATCTTCGCCGTGTAGGAGGTCGGCGTGCCCGTGAACGTACTCACCCCGACGAAGAGCGGCAGCCCCGACAACACCGCGTTGAGCTCGTTCTCCACGTCCAGCGCAATCTCGAACCGGCGCTCGCTGATGATGTTCGCCTCACCGTAGATGTCATCCGGGATGAAGCTGAAGACATCCTGGAGATAGCGATTGGCCGTCGCCCGGAGAATCAGGACGCGCCTGCCATTGCGCGTCTCGAACGTCCCCATCGTCTCGAAGCTCAGCTCCAGTGACGCTTCCGTCGCATAGATGCGCGTCGCCGTCGCCGCCGCCTCGGAGACTCCCGTCGCCGGCTGCTCGGCCACGGGCTCCGGCTGCGTCTCCCCACAGCCCGCGACACCCCAAGCCACACACAACGCCATCAATCCATTGCGAAGACTCATCCGTCCGCTCCAGGTGGGCTACTCCAGGACAATCACAATAACGTGACCACCTGACAAACGAGCGTACCAATCCCGTCACACCGCGAACGCCGAGCCACCCCACCTGATACATGTAATACAAACGGCGCCGGCCCCCAGACAGGGACCGGCGCCGCGCTCACATCGGAATCACTCAGGAATCGTAGCCGGTGTAGCCCTGCAGCACGACGACCTTCCGGGTCGCCGGGTAGTACAGCACGGCGTACTCCTGGAACTCGTGGCAGTTGTGGCAAGGCACTTCCTGGTTCGCAATCCAGGCCTGGACCTCTCCACCGCCCGTGAACGAGTCAATGGCCGCCAGCACCGCAAGGCCGTTGCCGTAGTAGTTCGAGGACAGGAAGACACTCTGCGACAGACCCGCCCGGTTGGTGACCGTCCCGTCCGCGAAGGACGGAATGCCCTGGTGCAGCCACGACAGCTCGTCCACCACGGCCTGCATCGTCACGGGCGTCGCCGGGCACTGCGGCGTGGTGTAGGCGGCGATGGTGTCCATGTAGTGCCAGGCGCCCCAGTTCGAGCCCTGGTTCCACGTCAGCCGGGTCGGCTCCAGGGACGAGGCGTTGATGGCCGTCAGCGAGAACGCCGTCGGCTGACACGACTGCGCGACGACGGAGCTGGTCGCCACGGACAGGGGGGCACGAACCCCATCCGCGAAGGCAGAGGACGCAAGAACAGCGACAGCGGAAACAATCAATCCACGAAAGTTCATCAGTCGGCTCCACGTGAGAAGGGCGCGCAATAGCACACCAATCTTAGAAAACAGATAACAAAGGGGTCAGACATGCCCCTTGGCGCCCCGGGCCGATTTGTTGACGAGCCCCCGGACCGCCCTCCTAATGCCCCGGACAGGTCGGTAGCGGCCTGTAGCGCCACGCAGGAGGAACCCCCGATGCAAGATGGAAACCCCAGCTCCCTGAGTCCCGAGCTTGCCCCTTCCCCGGCGGCCGCCGAGGTGTCCGTCGACGCACGTGGGCCCGACGCCGACATCGTCTCCACGCACGTGCTGGTGCCGGAGGAGCAGGTCCAGAAGCTGCGCGAGCTGGCGCGGCGCACCCGCATCCACCAGAGCGAGTACCTGCGCGAGGCGGTGGATGACCTCCTCGGCAAGTACGGACGCGGCGCGGCCAAGGAAGAAGGCCAGTCGTGAGGTGGCCCGCGCGGAGGCGGAAGAGCGTCGAGCGCCCTTCCTCCATCCGCGAGGCCATCATCCGCTGGCTGGAGCAGGAGCTGTAGCCCCCGGGGGGACTAAGCCGTGGGCGCCGGAGCTTCGCCTTCCTTCTCCAGCTTGCCCGCGATGTCCTTGAAGGACATGTGTCCCAGCGACATCATGATGAGCCCGAAGCCGACCGTCTGCGCGGTCTGCGCGAGCCACAGCACGTTCGCGTAGGCCAGACCGCCGGCATTCACCACGGTCGCCGGCAGGAAGAGGCTCAACCCCACCTTGCAGGCCGCCTGGAACGTCCCCACCATGCCCGGCGCCGCGGGAATCATCACTCCCACGACGAGCACGCAGAGCACCACGTAGGCCTGGAAGAGCGTCAGCTCCATCGGCTGACAGGTGCTCCCCGCCGCCGCGCCCGTGCAGTCGAAGGCCTGGGCCAGGAGCATCATCCCCAGGCCGTTCACCCCCCAGTACAGCACGGTGAAGAGGAAGAAGAGCGCCACCTGCCGGGCGTCCGGGAGCTGCCGCATGGCGCCCACGAAGGTGTCCACGACGTCCGCCACCTTGTCCGCGAGCCCCGGCGCGAAGCGTCCCACCGTCGAGCGGACCAGGCGCACCGTGCGCTCCTGCTGCCACAGCCCGAAGAGCAGGAAGAGCAGCCCGCCGCCGAACACGGCGAACATCAGCCACGAGCCCAGCTTGACGTAGCGGACCTCGGGCGTCTCGTTGGGGACGAAGAAGAGCAGCACCCGCATCGACGCGGCGACGAAGAGGCCGTCGACGATGCGCTCCAGCACCACGGACGTCATCGCCGCGCTGCGACGGATGGAGCTGCGCTGGGCGATGAGGAACGGCCGCGCGAACTCCCCCAGCCGGAACGGCAGCACCAGCAACATCATGAAGCCGATGGCGGAGGCCTCGTTCAGCTTGCGGAAGGGAATCTTCTCCAGCCCCGACAACAGGCTGCCCCAGCGCAAGGTGCGGAACACGTGGATGGCCACGAGGCACAGGAAGTACGGCAACAACCAGAGGTAGTTGGCCGACTTCATGCTGGCCAACTGCGTCCCCCAGTCGGTGTCCCGGAAGGCCCACCAGAGGAAGAGAAGAGTGACCAGTATGCTGGCCGAGAGCTTGACTGCGCGTTTCACGGCGGCCGGGTATACCGTCAGTCCTGGTCGGACTCCAGCGACTCGCCGCTCAGCAGGCGGGAAGGATTGTCCCGAAGGAGGCGGACGTACGTCTCCTCCCCCACCCTCCCCCTGAGCTCGTCCAGGGAGCGGCGCACCCAGTCCCGGGCCCCCACCGGGCCGTGCAGGTCCGTGGCGGCCACCGCGTAGAGCCCCTCCTCCAGGAAGGCCCGGGCCAGCTTCTTGGCCGTGGGCCCATAGCGCCCGATGAGCGCCCCCACGTCGAGCTGCAGGTGGGCGCCCGTGCGGACGGCCTCGGCGGCGCGGCCCTTGCGCTCGAACTCCACGCAGCGCTCCGGGTGGGCGATGAGCGGCACCACGCCCTTCGTGCGGATGCGGAACAGGATGTCCGGAAGCGCGGGCACGGGCGCCGTGTAGGGCAGCTCCACCAGCGCGACCCGGCCCGCCCCCAGCATGCGCGCCGCGGGCGTCCCCAGGCCTCGCAGGAACGTGTCATCCAGCACGTTCTCCGCGTTGCGCCCCAAGGTCAGCGGGATTCGCTCCCGGGCCAGCGCTGCCCGGAGCTCCTCGAGCCGCGCCTCCACCACCTCCACGGCGGCGTACTCCGGCCGGGCATGGGGACTGGGCGCGATGGTGGAGAAGCCCAGGTCGACCAGGGCACGCGCCATCTCCAGCGCATCCTCGAGGGTGCGCGCGCCATCATCCACGGCGGGCAGCAGGTGGCAGTGCAGGTCGATGAAGCCGCTCACGCGTCCTCGCGCTGGCGGTCGGGGTGGCTGCCAGCGGGCAGCTCATCCTCCGTCTCGGCGGCCTGGCGGTCAGGCATCCGATACTCCTCTCCCAGCCACCGCCCCAGGTCCACCGCGCGGCAGCGGCGGGAGCAGAACGGGAAGGAGGAGTTCTCCGAGCGCGCGGGCGCTGGCTTCTTGCAGATGGGGCAGTGGGCGACACTCATGATGGGCTGCGCATTAGATAAGCCTTGACGCTCTCGCGGGCCAGGACGTTTCGTGCCCGCGCGTCCAAGAGAGAGGTCGCCGCCATGAAGGTCATCCGAATCACCGAGCCCGGCGGTCCCGAGGTCCTCGAGGAGGCCGACCGCCCCGAGCCCATGGCCGGCCCTGGTGAGCTGAAGGTGCGCGTGCGCGCCTCCGCCCTCAATCGCGCGGACCTGCTGCAGATTCGCGGGCACTACCCCGCCCCACTCGACGCGCCCCCGGACATCCCCGGCCTGGAGTACGCGGGCGAGGTCGTGGCCGTCGGCCCCCGGACGCACCGCTTCAAGGTCGGCGACCGGGTGATGGGGCTCGTCGGCGGAGGGGCCTGGTCGGACGTGCTCGTCACGCACGAGCGCGAGGCGCTGCCCATCCCCGAGGGCATGGACTTCACCGACGCGGCGGCGCTCCCGGAGGTGTACCTCACCGCGTACGACGCGCTGGTGCTCCAGGGCGGCCTGAAGCCCGGCGAGACGGTGCTGGTGCACGCGGTGGCCAGCGGCGTGGGCTCGGCGGCGGCGCTCCTGTGCCAGGCCTCCGGGGCGCGGGTGGTGGGCACGGGGCGCAATGCGGCCAAGCTCGCGCGCGCCTCCGAATGGGGCGTGGCGCACACGGTGCTTTGTGAGTCCGCTCCTCCCCGGTTCGCGGACGCGGTGCGCGCGGCGACCGGGGGACGCGGCGCGGACCTGTGCCTGGACCTGGTGGGCGGTGACTATGTGCCGGAGTCGATGCTGGCACTGACGTCCCGTGGACGGATGGTCCTGGTGGGCCTGGTCGCCGGAGCACGCACCGAGGTGAACCTGGGACTGCTGCTGACGCGGCGCCTGAGCGTGACGGGCACCGTGCTGCGCAGCCGCCCCCTCGAAGAGAAGATGGCCCTCACCCAGAGCGCCGAGCGCCACCTGCTCCCCCTGTTCCGCTCGGGCGCGCTGCGCCCCGTCGTCGACGCCGTCCTCCCCAAGGCCGAGCTGCGTCAGGGATTGGAGCGGATGGCTCGCAATGACCTGGTGGGAAAGCTGGTCGTCCGCTGGGAGTAGAAGTACAGGCCGCGGGATGCGAGCGTTCTGTGTCCAACACAGACATGCCCTTGCGTTCACATAGGCAAGCAGCCTGTTCCGCTCAAGATTGGCAACGAAGGCTCTCTCTGGATAACCAGACCTCCCCTCAAGAGCCTTCACCGCTGGCGCCAGTCTCCGCGAACAGTGACGCAGTTGCGGCCACGTCCCTGTCGGCCAGCTCCATCCAGACTCGCTGAAACACGGCCCTTCCCCTTCGCGGAGGCTCTGGGCTGCTCGTGTTTGTCCGAGGCGCACGCCTCGACGAGAACGATCATGAAGCCAGAGCCCTCGTTGCCCGCCCGCAGTCCGATGTCCGTCAACGCGCCACCCGCTGGTGGCCTGGGAGCCACCCTGGGTCCCGGCGGACGCATCCAGCATTACGAGCTCATCCGTCCGCTCGGCAGCGGTGGCATGGGCACCGTCTTCCTCGCGCGAGACACGCGCCTGGGACGCCGCGTCGCCATCAAGGTGCTGCTCACGGAGGACGCGCAGTTCGCCCAGCGCTTCCTGCTCGAGGCCCGCACCACCGCGCGCTGCAACCACGAGAACATCGTCATCATCCACGAGGTGGGTGAGGTTCAGGGCAGTCCCTACATGGTGCTGGAGTACCTGCAGGGCCAGCCGCTCAACAAGGTCCTGAAGGCCAGCCCTCGGCTTCCGCCGCCGCGCGCCGTGGAGCTGATGAGCCCGGTCCTCCGCGCCCTCTCCTGCGCGCACGCGCACAAGATCGTCCACCGGGACCTCAAGCCCGAGAACATCATCGTGACGGACTCGGGCACCATCAAGGTGCTGGACTTCGGCATCGCCAAGGTCCTCCAGAGCGACGAACAGCGCGGAGAGCTGTCCCCGCGCTCGCTGCTGGAGGGGCTGCGCCTCCTGCCGTCCACGGGGGCGCAAGGGGACGCCACCCACCTCACGCGCCAGGGCGCGCTGATGGGCACGCTCGCGTACATGTCCCCGGAGCAGTGGGGCAACGGCATCCCCGTGGACCACCGCACGGACATCTGGGCGGTGGGCATCATCCTGTTCCGGATGCTCACGGGCCGCCACCCGCTGGAACCCCTGCGGGGTCCCCAGCTGATGGTCACCGCGGCGCTCGACGAGCCGATGCCGCTGATTCGCTCCGTGGTGCCGGATGTCCCCGTGGAGCTCGCGTCGGCCGTCGACCGGTGCTTGCTCAAGCACAAGGACCAGCGCTTCCCCGACGCGGTCGCCGTGCTGCGCGCGCTGGAGCCCTTCCTGCCGGGCCGCTACATGCCCGATGCGGGGCTGGATGAGAGTCCCTACGCGGGGCTCGGCTCGTTCCAGGAGTCCGACTCGGCCCGGTTCTTCGGGCGTGCGCGTGAGACGGCCGCGCTGGTCAACCGGCTGCAGGATCAACCGCTGGTGGCGGTCGTGGGCCCGTCGGGCGCGGGCAAGTCCTCGTTCGTTCGCGCGGGCGTGGTACCCGTGCTCAAGCGCTCCGGGGTGCCCTGGGAGTCGCTCATCATCCGCCCGGGGAGAGACCCGCTCGGGGCGCTCGCCACCATGGTGGCGCCGCTGGTCACCTCTTCGCCGACGCTCGAGGAGGACCTGCGCAAGCAGCAGCAGATCTCCGAGCACCTGCGCAAGCAGCCCGGCTACGTCGGCGCCGTCCTGCGGGCCCGGGCGCGTCGCGAGCGCCGGCGCATCGTGCTGTTCATCGACCAGTTCGAGGAGCTCTACACGCTGGTGCCGGATGTCCGGGAGCGGCGGGCCTTCACCGCGTGCCTCTCCGGCATCGCGGACGACGCCACGTCTCCGATTCGCGTCGTGCTCTCGGTGCGCTCCGACTTCCTGGACCGCGTGCAGGAGGATGAGCGCTTCATGTCGGAGCTCGCGCCGGGGCTCTTCTTCCTGACGACGCCGCAGAAGGAAGGGCTTCGCGATGCGCTGGTGCAGCCCGCGGAGATGGCGGGCTATCGCTTCGAGTCTCCCGCCATGGTCGACCAGATGATTCAACACCTGGAGACGACTCCGGGGGCGCTGCCGCTGCTCCAGTTCGCGGCGATGCGGCTGTGGGAGGCTCGGGACCCGTCGCGGCGGATGCTGACGGAGAGCGCCTATCAGCAGTTGGGGGGTATCGCCGGTGCGCTCGCGACGCACGCGGACAGTGTGCTGGCGGGGATGTCTCCGCAGGAGCGGGCGCTGGCTCGGGCCGCGTTCCTCCGGCTCGTCACCCCGGAGCGCACGCGCGCCATCGTGTCCCTGGAGGAGCTGCGGGAGCTGACTCGGGATGGGGACGAGCTCCAGCGCATCATCGACAGCCTCGTCCAGGCGCGGCTGCTGGTCATCCAGACGGGACAGGGCACCGCGGGCTCTTCGGTGGAGCTGGTTCACGAGTCCCTCATCTCGGGCTGGCCCACGCTCAAGCGGTGGCTCGACGAGGGGCAGGAGGACGCGGCGTTCCTGGAGCAACTGCGGAGTGCGGCTCGCCAGTGGCAGGGCAAGGCTCGCGACAGCGGGCTGCTGTGGCGCGGGGAGATGGCGGATGAGGCTCGCCGATTCCAGCGACGCTTCCGAGGTGAGCTTCCCGCGACGCAGAAGGCGTTCCTCGACGCGGTGTCCGCGCAGGCGACGCGGCTGGCGCGGCTCAAGAAGACGTTCATCCTGGGCGCGGTGGTGATGCTGACGCTGCTCTTCACGGCGGCCGCCGTGGCGCTGGTGTTCATCCGCGAGGCGAAGCAAGAGGCCGAACACCAGGCGGTCATCGCCCTGCGGGCCGAGGCCACCGCGCGCAACGCGGAGTTCCTGGCGCGTCGTTCGGCGGCGGAGGCCGAGGAGCGGCTCGCCGAGGTGCGCGCGAAAGAGGTGGACCGGCAGGAGGCGCAGCTCCGCGCGGAGGAAGCGAGTGCCGCGGTCGAGGCCGCCAACTCGACGCTGATGCTCAGGAACAACGAGCTCATCGACGCGCTGAAGCGAGCCCGATGGGCGCGGTTCCACGCCACCCAGGCCACGGTGCGCGCCGAGCAGAGTGCGCAGGTGGCTCGGCAGGCTCGGGCGCAGGCGGAGAAGTTGCTCCAGCGTGAGCAGGAACGCGCGCTGCGGCTCCAGTCCGCCCTGGGCAGCCCCTTCATCGAGAACCTGAAGTGAGGCGCACATGAGCACCATTCAGAGACAGGGTTCGCGGGTGCCCGTGCTGACCGCGGTGGTGGTCGCGCTGTGGGCCTGCGTGGCGTCAGCGCAGCGCGTGGATGCGCCGCTGGAGGTGGGCGGCAATCGGCCCTGGGCCGTGGGCGTGCCTCGGGCGCGGCAACAGAAGGCGCAGGCCTACTTCTACGAAGGCAACGAGCGGCTGCGTGAGTCGGTCTTCGTGGACGCGGCCCGGAGCTACAAGCGCGCGCTCGAGCAGTGGAACCACCCGGCGATCCACTACAACCTGGCGCTGACGCTGATGAACCTCGACCAGCCCATCGAGGTCTACAAACACTTGCAGCAGGCGATGAGCCACGGAGCCGAGCCGCTCGACAGCGGCCGGTATGAGCATGCGCGCGCGTACAAGGCGCTCCTCGAGAAGCAGCTGGCCTGGGTGGATGTCCGGTGTGACGAGCAGGGAGCCATCGTGACGCTGAACGGGCAGCCCCTGTTCACGGCGCCCGGCAGGTACCAAGGACTCATCCGGCCCGGGCTTCACAGCATCATCGCGTTCAAGGACGGATTCCTGCCCACGGAGAAGCGACAGCCGCTGATGCCGGGCGAGAAGACCGAGCTCAAGCTGGAGCTGTACACGGAAGACGATGTCATCCGATATCATCGAAGGTGGCCGGCCTGGGTTCCGTGGACGGTGCTGGGCTCGGGCCTGGCGGTCGCGGGCGGCAGCGGTGCCTTGCATTGGAAGGCCCGTGAATCCTTCCGCGACTTCGACGCACGACTCCGCCCCCATGGGGCACGGCTGACGGGTGAAATGACCTCGTTGCGGAGGAGGGGCAACACACTCCAGGTCGGCGCCATCACCGGATACTCCGTGGGTGGAGCGGCGGTGGTGACGGGGGCCGTCCTCCTCTATCTCAATCGCCAGCGGGCCTATCGCATCAATATCGAAGACAGTGCTCCCGCCGTGGTCGTCGCGCCCGCGGTCGGCACCTCATCCCACGGAATCGTGGGCATGGTTCGCTTCTAGGAGACGCGGCATGTATCGATCCCCTTCGAGTCCAAGTCCCCTGTTCCTGCTCTGCGTCCTTGCGGTCCTCCCTCTCCTGAGCGCCTGCATGGGCTCCGAGAGCACCACTTGTGCGTCCGGACTCGTGTGTCCCGGCGGACAGAAGTGCTCGCCCAGCGGCGACAAGTGCCTCCTCTCGACCTGTGGAAACGGCATTGCCGAGCCCTCGGAGGAGTGTGACGACGGCAACGACGTCAATGACGATGGCTGCACCATTGCTTGCGCCCTGGAGTCGTGCGGCGACGGGATGCTTCAGCCCCGGCTCAACGAGGTCTGCGACGACGGGAACACCATCGATGGCGACGGGTGCAGCAAGAACTGTCGCTCAGCCGAGGTGTGTGGCAACGGAATCACAGACACCGCGAAAGACGAGGTCTGTGACGACGGAAACAAGGTCGCTGGAGATGGATGCAGTGCGGACTGCCGCTCGACGGAGCGCTGTGGAAACGGCATTCCCGAGCCCTCGCTCGGCGAGGAATGCGACGACGGAAACCTGACGAACGGTGATGACTGCAGCACGAACTGCCGCTTCGAGGTCTGCGGCAATGGCGTCCTCGACAAGCGCAAGGGCGAGCGCTGTGACGACGGCAACGAGGAAGATGGGGACGGATGCAGCGCCAACTGCAAGTCCACCGAAACCTGCGGCAATGGCATCCTGGACACCAGCGCGGGCGAAGTCTGTGATGACGGAAGCCACGAGAACGGGGACGGATGCAGCGCGAATTGTCGCTCGGACGAGACGTGTGGAAACGGAGTACGCGATGAGGCTCGGCAGGAAGTCTGCGACGATGGCGATAGAGACGATGGGGATGGCTGTAGCGCGAACTGTGGGTCCACCGAAATCTGCGGCAATGGCATCAAGGACACCATCATGGGCGAAGTCTGTGATGATGGGAACAGGCGCGAAGGCGACGGATGCAGCTCCGACTGTCGAACGCTCGAGAAGTGCGGAGACAAAGTCCTTGATCGAGCCCGAGGTGAGGTCTGTGATGACGGCAATACCCAGAGCAATGACGGCTGTAGTGCGGACTGTCGTTCCGACGAGCGATGCGGAAACAGAATCATCGACGAGTCTGTCGGCGAGGTCTGTGACGACGGAAACACCCGAGGCAGGGATGGCTGCAGCTCGGACTGCCGCTCGACGGACGAATGTGGAAACCGCATCGTCGACTATGGAGAGGAATGCGACGACGGCAATAATGACAACACCGACAATTGCCTCGTGACCTGCATCCGCGCGGTCTGTGGAGACGGCATCGTCAACACCCACAGGACGCCCCCTGAAGCCTGCGATGACGGGAACACCAGCGGATGTGGTTCCTGCAACCACGACTGCACTCAGGACCAGCCCTTCGACAGGGCAAGAGGCTCCATCACGGTGGCGAACTCCATCGAGGATGGAGAGCTCGTCTCCGTCGGTGCGGGCATGACTCGCGTCTGGTTTGAGTTCGACACGAACAATGTCTCGCAACCCACCACGACCCGGGTCAGCCTCCAGGGGCTGGACGGAGGCACTCCTGAAATCGCCGCGCGACTCCTGACCCGGATTCGTGACGTGTCCGCGCAGAACGTGCCAGGACGACTGCCCGTCTTCGCGACCCAAGACCCTCCCAATGGGGGGACCATCGTGATTCAGGCCGAGGCACGTGGCGCCGCCGGCAATCAACTCATCCTCGAGTCCGTCGCCAACGAGGACTTCCAGGTGGAGAGCATGGACGGTGGCCACGGCCTCGACTGTCCCATCGGCATGGGCTGCACCGAGAATGAGGACTGCGCGCCGTTCCTTGCCATTCCGGGCCGCTGCCACATCCCCACCGGACAGCTCACAGGGCACTGCGTGGTCCCTTAGCAACAGACAGTTGCACCGTCCGCCCACCTCCGTATCCTCCGCCGCCATGGCCACCCACTTCGACCCCAGCGCCGCCGCACAGCCGGGTTCCGGCGTCTTCGGACTCCCCCACTCTCCCGACGAGGCGCACGTCGTCCTCATCCCCGTCCCCTTCGAGGCCACCACCAGCTACGGCGGCGGCACGTCCGACGGCCCCGCCGCGGTCCTCGACGCCAGCCGCCAGGTGGACCTCTTCGACGTCGAGACCGGCCGCCCCTACGAGCGCGGCATCGCCATGCTCCCCGAGTCCCAGGAGCTTCGCGACTGGAACACCCGCGCCAAGGAGCGCGCCCAGGTCGTCATCGACGCGGGCGGCATCCACTCCGGCGAGGCGGAGCTCCTCGCGGCCGCCAAGGACGTCAACGTCCTCTGCGACCAGATGAACGACTACGTCTACCGCACCGCCAAGCACTGGCTGGAGCAGGGCAAGCGCGTGGCCGCCGTCGGAGGAGACCACTCCATCTCCTTCGGCATCATCCGCGCCCACGCCGAGAAGTACCCCGGCCTCGGCGTGCTGCACCTGGATGCCCACGCCGACCTGCGCGTCGCCTACGAGGGCTTCACCTGGTCCCACGCCTCCATCATGTACAACGTCGCCGAGCGCATCCCCGGCGTGAAGACGCTGGTCCAGGTCGGCCTGCGCGACATGAGCCAGGAAGAGCACCGCTACATCGAGGACTCGAAGGGCCGCGTTCACGGCTTCTTCGACGCCACCCTCCAGAACAACCGCTTCGACGGCATCCCCTGGAACCGCCAGGTCGATGAAATCGTCGCCCTGCTGCCCCAGCACGTCTACCTGTCGTTCGACATCGACGGCCTGGACCCCGTCCTCTGCCCCCACACCGGCACGCCCGTCCCCGGCGGCCTGTCCTTCCCCGAGGCCATCGCCCTGCTGTCCGGCGTGGCCCGCTCCGGCCGCACCATCGTCGGCTTCGACCTGACGGAAGTCGCCCCGGACCCCGAGGGTGGGGAGTGGGACGGCAACGTGGGTGCCCGCCTGCTCTACAAGATGATTGGCTGGATGCTGAAGTCCCAGAAGGCCTGAGCCTCAGCTCACGCTTCCCTTCGTCAGCCGCAATCCGAACGGAGCCCCCCGAACCACCGGGGGCTCCACGGGCAGCGCCCCACCCTGCGGGCGCGCCAGCTCCGAGGCCACCCCGTCAAGGGACTCGAGCTGCGCCCGAAGCGCCTCCAACACCGAGCGGTCCACCGGGGCTCCCGCCTCCAACCGCCGCAGCTGTCGCCGCGCTTCCTCCAGCGGCCCCTGGAGCGCTCTCGCCGCCCACTGCCCCCACGGTGTCCCCGGGAGGTGCCCGGCCCCCTGGGCCGTCTTGGGCGCGTCGACCAGGGACTTGTGGATCAGCGCCTCGAAGTCCGTGATTTCAAAGGGCTTGTGCAGGAAGGCATCCGCCTCTGGCGCCCCCTGGGGCAGCACGGCGCTCAAGAGGATGACGGGCACGCCCTTGAGCTCCGCGTCGCGCTTGAGGCGGCGGCACAGCTCCACCCCGCTCAGCCGAGGCATCATGTGGTCCGTCACCACGAGGTGGGGCCGACACGCCCGAGCCATGGCCAAGGCCTCCTCCCCATCCCGCGCCTTCACCACTTCGTGGCCCAGGTCCTCCACCACATGGCTGAGGACTTCCAGCACCGCGGGCTCATCATCCGCGACCAGGACAAGACTCATGCTTCCGCTCCTCCGCTCCGACGCGGCCCCCAAGCCACGCCGCCAGGACTTCGGCCTGCCCCTGGGATGCCGCCAAACTTCAGGGACCCGCCACCTCCCGGTGATGCAATCGTTCACGGACGTGAAGAGTGATCTATGAAAGGCAACGCAGCGCCTCCAGCGAATCATGGGAATGACGCCCGCTTCCCGACAGTCGGGCTGTCATTCCGTCAACAATCCGCCGAGGGTGCACGGAGGGCAGACATGAAGGCAGGAGTCATGAGGTGGGGGCTGGTGGTGGTGGCGATGCTGGTGTCCAGCGGAGCCCACGCGGACCTGGCTCGGCGGCGCGACGCCGTCGTGGAGGTCGTCCAGAAGGTCTCCCCGGCCGTCGTCTACATCGGCACCGAACAGGAGGTGGAGTCGCGCTTCCGCCGCCGCTCCCCGCTGGAAGAGTTCTTCGGTGGCATGGGCAACGGGTCCGAGCGGCAGAAAATCGAGGGCCTGGGCAGCGGCGTCATCATCGACCCGACCGGCATCATCGTCACCAATGACCACGTCATCCGGGGCGCGTCCGCCATTCACGTCGTGCTCGCGGATGGTCGCTCGTACGAGGCGGAGGTCATCGGCAGCGACGCGGGCAATGACGTGGCCGTCCTCAAGGTGGCCGCGAAGGAGGCGCTGCCCATCGCCAAGCTGGGCACCAGCTCCGACCTGATGATTGGCGAGACGGTGGTGGCCATCGGCAGCCCGTTCGGCCTGAGCAAGACGGTGACGGCGGGCGTGGTGTCCGCCACCGGGCGCACCTTCCGCGCGGACAATCGCGTGTACAACGACTTCGTCCAGACAGACGCGGCCATCAACCCGGGCAACTCCGGGGGGCCGCTGCTCAACGTGGATGGCGAAATCATCGGCATCAACACCGCCATCTTCGGCGGCGGTGCCCAGGGCATCGGCTTCGCCATCCCCGCGGACAAGGTGCGCCGCATCGTCGACGAGCTCACCCGCTTCGGGAAGATGCGCCCGGCCTGGGTGGGCATCGACACGGTGGACCTCAAGCCGCGCGTGGCCCGGCAGCTGGGCTGGGACCGGGCCTATGGCGCGCTCGTGACCGCCGTGGAAGCGGGCAGCCCCGCCGCCCAGGCAGGCGTGCGGCGCGGAGACATCGTCGCGGAGCTGGGGGGCTCCCGCATCCAGGACGCCGAGGACTTCGACACCCGCGTGCGTGGCTACCCCGCCCGCTCCGCCTTCCCCCTCTCCCTCTTCCGGGAGGGCGACCTGCGCACCCTCCAGCTCACCCCGTCCGAGTTCCCCGTGCGAATGGTGGAGTCCCTCGCCTGGGACCGGCTGGGACTCAAAGTGAAGGACGCCCGGGTGGGGTTGGCCGTGTCGGGCATCCGGGCGGGCTCCGTGGCGGCGGAGGCGGGGTTGGATCCCGGCGATATCATTCTTCGAGTGAACAACCAGCCGGTGGGCACGGCCGAGGCCTTCAAGGAAGCGCTGCTCACGGCCCGGCGCGGCCGGAGTGTCCTGTTACTCGTGAGACGGGGCCGCTACGGCTACCACGTCACCCTGCCCTTCGAGCAGGACACCGGCCAAAGCCTGTAGCACGACGTATTCGAGGGGTGACAACGGGTTCCTCGGATTTCAGAGGGGGCGCCTCTCGCACTAGCATGCGTGCCCATGAGCACCGTGCGTTACCTGTCACTGGGTCCCCTGCTCTCCGGAGCGGGCTCACGAGCCTTCCTGGGGCTCGCGCTGGAGGATGGACTCCCCCCTCGACCTGTCGTTCTCATCTGGGCACCGCAAGAGGTGGTTCAGAGCCCGGAGCTGACGGCGAAGCTGACGCGCGAGACGAACCGCGCGCTCGTCTTCGAGCATCCCAACATCCTCCGCGTGCACAGCCTGGCGGCCCAGGACGGGGGCCTCGCGCGTGTCACCGAGTTCGCCGATGGCGAGCCCCTGCGCCGCGTGCTGGAGGCCAGCCCCAAGCTGCCGCCTCCGCTGGCCGCGCTGGTGGCCGCCGACGCCGCCACCGGATTGCATTACGCCCACATGGCGGGCAACGACGACGGCACGCCGCTGGTGCACGGGGACGTGCGCCCCGAGACGCTGATGGTGTCCTTCAGCGGCCTGACGAAGGTGACGGGCTACGGCGCGCTGAGCGTGGCGCCTCGAGAGCGCGACGGGAAGCGCGTGAAGAACCGGCGCGCGTACAGCGCTCCGGAGCAGCTGCTGGGTGGACGCGAGGCCGTCAACGTCCAGTCCGACGTGTTCCTGTTGGGGTTGGTGCTGCACGAGTGCCTGTCCGGGAAGATGCCCTTCAAGGACAACGCGGACCCCGACAAGGCGACGCTCACGCGCACGCTGCCGACGATGTCGCAGGACGTGCCGCTCAAGCTGGACGCGGTGGTCCGCAAGGCGACGGCGAAGCGCGCGTATGACCGGTACCCCTCCGCGCACGCCTTCCGCGAGGCCATCGTCGAGGCCGTGGGCACGCTGCCCGCGCACACGCTGCTGGCGGACTACCTGGCCAAGCTCTTCCCGCCCGAGAACGAGGCCCGCGCCGCGCGCCGCCGCGTGATTGAAGCAGGCATCGCGGACGTGTTGCAGAAGGTCGGCGTCCCGCCTCCCGCCGTGGCGGAGTTCCTCGTCTCGGGCGTCCTGCCCCCGTCCGCGATTCCCAAGGTGTGGCCCGCGCTGCAGGGGCAGCTCTCCATCCTCGCGGCCATCTCGGGTGGCACCAGTGGTGTCCAGGTCACCGAGGTGAATGAGGCCTCGGCAGCCGCGCCCCAGGCGGCTCCGGTCGTTGAACCGGCCGCTCCTGCGGCGGCCGTCCAGGGGACAAGCACCGAGTCCGTGTCCGCGGCTCCGGGTTCGGCTGCTCCCGCTGCGCCGACGACACCTGGCGCGGAGGTGAGCACCTCGGCCTCGGTCTCGTCGACACCTGGTGCGAATGGCACGGGCACCACGGCACCGGGCGCGAGCTCCTCGGCGCCGATGCCTGTCGCCAGCGCCACGGCGGCCACCACGGCACCGGATCCGGGTGCGAACGCTCCGGCGCCGGCTCCTGGTGCGGGGGCCTCGGCCTCGCCCGTGGCGATTGCTTCGGCTGGTGCTCCTGGCGTGGCCCAGACACCGCTGGCGAACGTCTCCACGACTCCCGTCAGCGGCGCACCGTCGGTGCCCGCGTCTCCAGCGGCGGGGGCACCTCGGAAGTCCTCGCGTGCATGGGTCGTGGGTGTGGGCGTCGGCGCGGTGCTCGCGCTCGCCGGGGCGGCGGTCATCGTCCAGCGATTGCCTCCGCGCATCGAAGCGGAGCTGGAGGACGCGGGGCCTGCCTCGGTGGCGTCCGCCAACGCCTTTGATGCGGGCGCGGTCTCGGATGCCGGCTCGGACGCGGGCGCCGAGGTGATTGCCACCGGCTATCTGGACCTCACCGTCGACCCTCGCGTGGACGTGTCGTACCCCGGTGGGTTCCTCGGCCGGACTCCGTTGAGCGTGGCACTGCCTGCGGGGCGCCATGTCTTCACGCTCACCAACTCCGTGCTGGGCATCCAGATTGCCCGGACCTTCACCATCACCGCGGGCGGGCGCAACGCGCAGCAGCTCTACCTCAACAAGGCCTTCGTCAACGTGCGCGCGCCGAAGGACGCCATCGTGACGCTCGACGGGCGGCTCGTCGGCGCGGCCCCGGTCGAAGAGCAGGACGTCTACGAGGGAACCCACCAGCTCCTCGTCATCGCCAACGGTGCGCGGTGGCAGAAGACCTTCAAGATCGAAGGCGGACAGCGCATCTCGTTCGACGTCGACTTCGAGGCACCTCCGGAGGAGTAGTGCCCACCACGGGGGACGTCGCTCCCCCGTCCGTCATCGCGCTGCTTCGCCCCTCGTGCCGGAGCGGGGGTCCCGGCGCAGCAGCGCGATGACCTGGTCGATGTCCACGGGCCTCGACACGCAGTCGCTGGCCCCCGCGTCGAGGCACCTGGCTCTCGCCTCGTCTTGCGACTGCGACATGACGACCACGATGGGCAGCGCGCCGAACCGCGCATCCTTCCGGAGCGACCGGATGATCTCGTAGTCGGCCTCCGCCACCGAGGTGAGCCACAAGAGCCCATCCATCTCCGGGAAGTCCCAGAGCATCCGCAGGGCCTCGCTCGCCGCCTCCGCGTGGAGGCTCTCCAGCCCTCGCGACTCCAGGACGCTGATGAGCGAGAAGGCCTCCCGGATGTTGTCATCCACGACGAGCACGCGCCCCCTCAGCCCTCGCTCGCTCGTGGGAACCAGAGCCCCGGGCCCCGCTCCCGAGGCGGCGTCCATCGCGAGAGGGACTGTCGCCATCGCGGCGGTCCCGTTCGACACGAGCGCCGGTGACTCGGTACGGCCGAGCACGGGGATGTCCGCGGCTTCCAGCTCGACGGGTGCGCCCTTGGCGGTTCGTGCGCCCGGGGCCGCGGTCTCCACGTAGATGTCCGGCAAGTAGAGCGTGAAGGTGCTGCCGCGCCCCAGCTCGCTGGCGACGTGGAGCTCTCCGCCCAGCAAGCGCGCCAGCTCGCGGCTGATGGACAGGCCCAGGCCCGTGCCCCCGTACTGCCGGCTCGTGCTCAGCTCCGCCTGCTGGAAGGCCTCGAAGATGCGCTGAAGGCTGTCCTGCGCGATGCCGATACCGGTGTCCACCACGCTGAACGCCAGCACACCGTCGGCCCGGTTGAGCATCTCGCTCTCGAAGTGGAACAGGCCGGGATTCACCTGGGAGATGCGCAGCTCCACCCGTCCCTGGTGCGTGAACTTGAACGCGTTCGCGAGCAGGTTCTTGAGCACCTGACGCAGCCGCATCGAGTCGGTGCGCACCTTCGTCGGCAACGCCCCCACGAGGGTGACCGAGAACCCCAGTCCCTTCTGCTCCGCGACATGCTGGAAGTCACGCTCGAGGAGCGACTTCACCTCCGTGAGCGACACCTCTGCGGGCTCGACTCGGAGCTGTCCCGCCTCCACCTTGGACAGGTCGAGCAGGTCATTGATGAGGCTGAGCAGGTCGACGCCCGAGGCGTGAATCGTCCTCGCGTACTCCGCCTCCTTCGGCCCCAGCCGATGGGCCGAGTCCTCCGACAGGAGCTTCGCCAAGATGAGCAGGCTGTTGAGCGGCGTGCGCAGCTCGTGGCTGATGTTCGCCAGGAACGCACTCTTGTGCCGCGACGCGAGCGCCAGCTTCTCCGTGAAGCCCACGTTGTCGTTGAAGTCCTTCCACACGCCCAAGAGACCATCGGGTGTGCTCACGTCCTCCGGCGAGCCCTCGACGCCCACCTGTCGAGCCACGCGGTTCACCTCCCGCGCGAACGCCGTCAACCGCTCCACCATCGTGTTGACGATGTTCTTCAGCACCAGCGATTCGCCGCGGACCTCCACCGTCAACGACTGCGACAGGTCTCCTCGCGCCACCGCGCCGCTCACCCGGATGAGGTCCCGGACCTGCGCCGTGAGGCTGCTGGCGAGGACATTCACGCCATCCGCCAGCTCCCTCCACGCGCCCGAGGTCTCCGGTACGTCGACCTGCCCCCCGAGCCGCCCCTCCACGCCCACCTCATGCGCGACGCGGGAGACGGATTGCGTGAGCGAGGTGAGCCGCGCGGCGCCCGCGTTGAACGTCTCCGCCAGTCGGTCCATCAGCGGATGGGTTCCAAGGACAGGCACGCGACGGGAGAAGTCGCCCTGGTTGGCGGCCTCCATCGCGGCCAGGAGCTCTCGCAGCCGAGCCTCCTCCGCTCCCGTCCACTGGTTGCCGTCGTCTTCCAAGGCTCGCTCCCGTGAACCCACGCCCACCTTCGCGATGGGCCACACCCGGTCCCACGACGTGACCTCGTCCCTCTTCTACCGAGCGCCTCGAAGGAGACCTACGTTCCCTTGCGGCGCTTCATCATCGCCTCGTACGAGCGGCCCACGCTCTGCGAGAGGATGAGCAGCTCCCCCACGTCGGGAGGCGTGAGCTGGTCCGCCCCGTTGTCGACGTAGAGCAGGTGAACGACCTTGCCTCGGACGAGCAACGGCAGGATGACGGCCGTCGTCGGGAAGCCGCCCCCCAGCAGCTTGTAGAACACGGCCATCGCGCCATCCCTGCGGACGGGGCCGATGTAGTGCGAGCGTGTGTCTCGAACGAGCCGGAACGTGCTCTGCTCTCGAAGCGCCACACCAATGCGCCGCACGGAGGACTCGCGAACACCCGAGCCCATGCCGTGCCAGCCCGTCACCAGACTGCCCTGGACGGACAGGAGCAGGTTGCGGCGCCACTTGCCCGCGGCGAAGCGAAGCACCGTGCGAGCCACGTCCTCGCGGTCCAAGCTGCGGGCCAGCTCCGCCTGAGCCTCCGCGAAGGACAGCGGAGAAAGAGGCGCCTCGGGCGGAGGGCTCGCCACATCGGGCACGGGAGGCGGTGCGGATGGGCGACCACCGAGACCTGAAGCGGACGGGCCCGCGAGCGGCCGCGCACCTCCGGCTGGAGGTGGAACCTGTGCGGCGGGATGTGAGGGCTGCGCACCGGCATGAGCGCCCGGCGCCATGGGCCCTGCTCCCGGCGGCACATGCGCACCGGCATGAGCGCCCGGCGCCATGGGCCCTGCTCCCGGCGGCACATGCGCGGCGGGCTGCGCACCGGCATGAGCGCCCGGCACCATGGGCCCTGCTCCCGGCGGGGGCCGCGCGGCCTGCGCACCGGGCGGAACTCCCTGTGCCGAGGGCCCTGCGCCCGACGGAACCTGTGCGGCCTGCGCACCGGGATGAACCTGCGGGGCCCTCGCCGCCGCCTGCTCGGCCGAACGCTGTGCCGGCGCCCCTTGCTGCGCTTGAGCGGTCGGAGGCGGCGCATGAGCCACGGGCGGTGGCTGCCCACCGCGTGCGTGTGCGGCCTGCGGCTGCGAAGAAGCAGGGGGCATGTGAACCGCGGGCGCCAGGGGCCTCGCCTGCGCGCCAGGCGGGGACACAACCGACGCTCCCGCATGTCCAGGCACGGGAGCGGCCCTGCCCGCTCCGGCGGTCGGCTGCGCACGCCCCGGAGCGAACTGCCCCTGCACCACGGGGTGAGCGTCCGAGACCTCGACCCCCGTGATGATCTCCTCCTCCAGCTCGACTTCATCGTCCGCGCCGCCACTCAGGGCCTGCGCGTAGAGCGACTGGAACTCCTCCTCGCTCATCAAGTCGGGAGCCTTCTCCCGCGACTTCACCAGCTCCGCTTCTTCTTGCGAGCCCGGCTTCGGACGCGGCCGCACCGCGTTCATGTCGATGGCCCGCAGCGGACGAAACGCCTTCGCGTAGCGGCGCAGCAGTTGGTTCATCCGGAACTCGGGGATGACCACCGGCACCACGCGCTTGCCCGTCTTGAACGCAATCGCGTCCAGCGTCGTGAAGTCATGCGGGTTCACCACCGCGACGCTCAACCGCGTCGCATCCACCCGCATCGGCAGCAGCTCCTTGTCATCCGCCTGGTTCGTCGGCACCAGCTCCAGCGCCTTCGCATCCGGAACCATCTCTCCCGAAGCGAATGCGCAGTTGAGCAACGTGCCCAGCGTCCGAGCCAGGTCCGCCTCGGACACGAGCCCCAGCTCCACCAGGTTCGTCCCGAGCCGGCCGCCGTGCACCACCTGCGCCTCGAGCGCTTCTTCGAGCGCAGCGGCGGTGACGAGGCCATCCTTCAGGAGCTGTTCGCCCAGGCGCATGCCCGGCTTGTAGCCGCGCCCCTCCCACTCCGCAAGCGCACACCCCCCACCCCTAATCCTCCGGATGGTGACTGAGCGCGACCCGATTCCCCTCGGGATCTCTCACGTACACCGTCCACCGCGTCTCGTGCTCCAGCGGAACACCCTGCCGGGCAAATTCGGACACCACGGTGTCTCGCTCCGACCTGGCAATCCGGAAGGCCAGCATCAACAAGCCGGGTCGCTCGTGCCGGAACGGCCCCTGGTCCGGCTCGCCCCCCGCCGCCTCGATGGCCAGGAAACCACCCCCCGGCACGCCCACCCAGATGCTCCGCAGCGAGCCATCCGGCCTCGAGTGCCGGGTGAGCTCGGGAAAGCCCAGCAAGTCCCTGTAGAAGGCTGTCACCCGCTCGACGTCGCGCGCCTGGATTGCCACATGGTGGAAGCCCTGAACGTTCATGGGCGCAATGCTATGGTCCGCCCGCCCATGGCGCGACTGCTCATCGTCGAGGACAACCACGAGCTGGCCTCTCTCATCGTCTCCACGGCGCAAAGCCGAGGTCACGACGCACGCGCCGTCTACACGGGCGAGGCCGCCCTGGAGGCGCTCAGTCCCGGTTCGAAGTGGGACGCGGCGCTGGTGGACCTGCTGCTGCCCGACATCCGAGGCAGCGAGGTGCTCGGCGCCCTGCGAGCCCACGGCATCCCCGCCATCGCGGTGAGCGGCGTCTACAAGGGCGACCGCTTCGCCCAGGAAGCCGTGCAGGTCCACGGCGCCCGCGCCTTCTACGAGAAGCCCTTCGAGCTGATTCAGGTCCTGGAGGCGCTCGAGCAGGCCGGCGGTGTGGCCCCCGCCCCCCGAGCCGCTCCCCCGGTCGAGGACGACGACGCGCCCGATGCGCTGCTCGACGACGTGGACCTCATCGTCCTGGAAGAGCTGATGCCGGACCCCGAGGACTCCTCGGACACGGCGGCCCCCATGCAGGCCATCCCCGACTCCGCGCCACTGCCGGGTCTCGAGCACGAAGAGGCCGCGCTTCCCCTGCCCTTCGCCCATCGCGAGAAGGTGTGGTCCGGCGCCGAGCCCACCCCGTCCCCCGCTCCCGCCAAGGGCAAGCGCGCGCTCCCCGAGTGGTCTCTCGCGGGCAACCTGCGCGACACCTCCGTGGCGAGGCTGCTCAACGCCTACTACGAGTCGCGACACCACGGAGAGCTCAAGCTCCAGCAGGGCTCCATCCTCAAGGTCGTCTACTTCGAGTCCGGTCACATCGTGTACGCGGCCTCCAACCTCGCCAACGAGCGCTTCGGGCGCTTCTGCGTGCGCCGGGGCGTCCTCACGGAAGAGCGGCTCGCGGACATCGCCGCGTTCGCCAAGAGCGAAGGGCTGCGCACGGGCGAGGCGATGATTCGCCGGGGCGTGCTGGACGCCGAGCGGCGAAAGCAGCTCCTCGAGGAGCAGGTCCGCGAGCTGCTCTGGTCCACCTTCACGTGGACGGACGGAGCCTACGGCTTCAGTGCCATGCGGCCTCGGCGCACGGACCTGGTGAAGCTGTCCGTCTTCCCCGGCAACCTGATTCTCGAGGGCATCGAGAAGACGGAGACGCTGGTGGCCCTGCGCCAGCACATGGGCCACGGACGTCGCTTGTTCCCCACCGCGGACCCGCCGTACGGACTGCACGAGCTGAAGCTGCAGGGCCCGCAGGCCTTGCTCCTGGCCTATGCGGACGGCAGCAAGACAGTGGAGGACCTGCTCGCGCTCACCGATGTGTCGGAGCGGCAGGCCCTGGCCACGCTGCGCGGACTCGAATTGCTGGGCGTGCTGGAGGAGCGGCCGGAGACTCCCAGCCGCCGCCACCGCATCTCGTTCGGACTCTGACTCAGGCCCGCGCGCCGCCACCGCGACGGCGGCGCAGCAACCGAGCCACCGCCAGCAATCCCATCAAGGCCGCGCCCGAGCTGCCCTGTGAACAACCACAGGACGACGGCGTCTCGCCACGCGCGGGCCCCGCCACGGGCACGCCGTTGAGGAACACCTCACCGCTGAAGCGCGGCGACGACAACAGGCGAGGCCGCGCCACGTACGTCAGCGTGCTCCCGCCATGTGCGGGCAGCGACAAGCCCTCCACCTGGAAGCCCCCCTCGAGGGGCTGCGCCACCATCGACTGCCCCGCGAGCTTCACGCTGCCGGGCACCAGGTCCAGGCCCTCGAGCGACTCCACGAAGCGAAGCCCCGTCACCGCGCAGGCCGTGGTGTTGCTCAGCTCCACCACCACGCCCACCAGGCCCGTCTCCTGACCCGACACGGCCTCCGAGGAGTGCGCCACGTCGACGAAGGGCTCCGCGATGATGGGCACCGAGTGCCGTCGGACCGCGCGGTTGCCACCGCCTCCATCCGCGGTGACTCGCACCGCCACGGACTCACCCACCAGCTCCTGCAGGCCCGTCTCGCGTGTCTCCAGCGTCACCTGCCGGCCCGCGAGCTCGACGTGTGCGAGCGCGGGTCCCCCCTCCTGTTCCCAGGAGACCTTCACGTCGGTGCAGGCCTCGGGCGGAATCACCTGGGTGAGCGTGGCCGACGCACCCGCGCCACAACGAGCCACCAGCGCCTCGCCGTCCAGCTCTCCCAAGGCCACCGGGCGCGCCGCCGCCGTCAGCGTCTGTCGGGCGCGTCCCGCTTCGATGGGCGGAGAGCCCTCCGCGAACAACTCCCCGCGCACCGTGAACGGCGTGTCCGAGCACACCGCCGGAAACTCGAAGGCCCACGCGCCGGGCACGGAGACGACGTCAGAGGCGAGGAGCGTGCCGTCCGAGGACTCCAGGAACATGCGCGCCTTGAGCGAGTGCGCCCCCGGGCAACGCAACGACGTGCCGAGCCGCGCCTGCACGTCCTTCTCGCCCTCGGTGTGCAGCAGCATGTCGAGCTTCGCGGAGGACACATCCTCCGGCACGAAGTCGACCTCCACTCGCACCAGGGACTCGGGCCCTTCCAGGATGCCGCCACCGCTGGCCGCCATCCGGTTGCGGACGCTCAACGTCACGCCGCCCCCGGTGCAGGCCGTCGAGGACACCTGGAGCAAGGGCGAGGACACGGGGGAGGACAGGTCCACGGCGCCGCCCGAGGCGTTCTTCACCGTGAGCCCCGAGGGAAGTCCCGGAGTGCCATCCGCCAGTCGCCACACCGTCTCCACGACGGGCAGACCTTGGGTTCCATCACAGGGGTGAAGCGACTCGGGACGAAGCTCCAGGCTGCCGCCCGCGGGCAGTCGCCGCACGGCATCCGGCACGAACGGCGCCGAGGGCTTTCCCCACGGTCGCACGTCCACCGTCATCGTCGTGGGCAACGAGAGCTGTCGCCCCTTGTCGAGCGCCTTCACCGAATAGGTGTAGCGCGCGCCCGTGGACGAGCAGACGAAGGCGGGAGGCTCGAAGGTGGCGCGCCCGAGCGGCCCCTTCTGCAACGGGGGCTGCCCCGGCTCGTCGCTCCAGGTGTAGTCCACGGGTGCGCAGGGCCCCGTGCCCGGAGACGCGGTGAACTCGATGGGCGCGCCCCCCGCGGAGGTGATGGCGTTGAGCGGAGAGACGACCGGAGGCTTGGGCCCTTCGGTGTTCTCGATGCGCACCGTCACCGTCGAGCGCTGGTCGTGAGCGGCCAGTCCATCCGACGCATTCACGAAGAACTGCGCCGTCGTCGGCTCGCAGACCTCCGGCGCGGAGAGCGAGAGCGTCACCCCATCCACGCGGGGCGTCGCGTCGACGCTCAACAGCGAAGGGGGCGTCTCCACCGAGACGCGTACGGCGTCGAAGTCCGGGTCCGACGCGGAGATGTCCAGGGTCCGCAGGGTCCCTTCGTTGATGGTGACCGGGTCCGGAATGGCCGCGAACTGGGGCGCCGCGGCGTTGAAGTAATAGAAGACGTTCTGCCCCTGGTTCTTCAGGGTGATGACGCAGAAGGTGGAGTCCACGCAGGACACCTGGTCGAACGGGTCCGTCACCGGCAGCGAGGCGTTGTCGAACGCGGGATGCACGCGCCACTGCGTCCCCGCCTCCGCCGCGCTCGCCGCGGGCACGGCGCCCAGCACCACGGGCTCGCCCCCGTTGCGAGACCCGACGGCGAGACCGAAGCCCGTGCCCTTGCCGCTGCCCTTCTCGGTGTTCACATCCACCGACTTGATGTCCACCGCGCCCATGCCATCCAACGGCACCTTCACGAAGGGCGTGAGGTGCGTCCCCATCGGCGAGGGCTGGAGCTGCCCGCGAAACAGCCCATCCGCGTTGCCCATCAGCGCGATGGGATGGGGGCCGCTCGTGGGGATGAGGTCCACCGTCTGGGCGAGTCGCGTGGTCAACGACGCGGGCACGCTGACCTGCGCCTCGATCTTGTCGTCGCGAAACCAGTACATGTTGGGTGGACCGATGATGACGATGAGCGCGTGAGGAACGTTCCCCGCCGTCTCCGTCACCCCCATCACCGCGGTCGACCGCTCAAAGGCCGAGTCCCGGACGACTCGGCGCCAAGGAAACATCGGCGTGCCCGAAGGCGTCGCGCTCAACACCTGGAGCCCCGTGGGTTCGCCCCCAATCACCACGTAGCTGGTGCCTGACGCCGTCTGCATCAGCCGGCGAATCCGATATTCCCCAGGGGCATCCGCGAAGAGCGGACCACCGGGCAGACACGCATCCTGGCCGAAGACCGTTCCGTCCGGCCCCACTCCCGCGAAGCAACCCGACGACAACAGCAACGAGCCGACCCCGGGAGAGAAAGGCACCTGGGCCACCGGCACCTCGTCGATGTGCAGCTCCGCCCCCGTGGAGTGCGCGATGGCGACTGTTCCGGGACGCCAGGCCTTCACGTCATAGGGCTCGCCCGTGACGGTGAGCCCGACCTTCCATTCCGCGGACGCCACCGTGGACAGACCCACACAGAGGCAGATGACGATGCCGGCGCGCACGCAATACTCCTAGTAGGCGAGCTCCGCCCTCAAGTAGAGCCGGTCCTCATTCTCGGACGACTCGGAGGCCAGACCCAAACCGCTGAAGCCCAGCAGTGTGTACCCCACGGCCATTCGGAGCGTCTCATTCATCCGATATGCCACTTCCGCCCGGACCGCGGTCAGCCGCTCTCCCGAGGGAGACGAAGTCCGACGGGCCAGCTCCGCGGCGACCTCCAGGCCGCCCACCACCCGGACAGACGGGCGCACCGTGCCGGTCCACACCCACCGCGCGGAGTCCTTCAGGCTGCTGCGCCCCGCGTGCAGGCCCGCGCCCACCGCGAACCTGTCTCCCAGCCGTACGGCCGGCATGAGCGAGAGGATCTGCAGGGCCCGCTCACCAAACGCGGCGCGAGTGCCCGGCAGCAGCTCCCGCGTGACGGCATAGCGCGCCATCACCAGCCACGGCCCCGGCCTCCACGCCACCGCCGCGAAGCCCTCCAGCAGTCGGGCTTCCAACACGTCGTCGTTGAGCGTGCGAGCGAAGTCCACGCGGCCGGAGGCCGTCACGTCGCGAAGCAGCTGCGCCTCGGCGGCCAGGGCCACCACCGTCTGGAGGCGGTCCACTTGCGCGGAGACTCCACGCTCGGGTGTGCCCTTCTCCCGCCGCAGCTCCACGCGTCCTTCCAGGCGCAGCCGGTCGGAGAGCCACTGCCCGAAGACTCCGCCCGCGTCCCGCCGCAGGGGCGGGTTCACATCCAGGAGGCTGCGAACCCCGCGCTCGTAGCGAGCCCCCACGGTGAAGCCACCCGGCACCGTCTTCTGGAAGCCCACGGCACGCGACAGGCGCACGGAGTTGGCGTCATGCAGGCCCACCTCCTCGACGAAGAGCGCCGTGCCGCTGTCGGGCAGCTCCGTCCTCGCGCCCGTCAGCGTGCGCCCGGCGCCGAAGTCCGGCCCGTCCACGTCCACCGAGTATCCGCCGTAGAACACGTCCGCGCCGCGCCGCGACTCCACGTTCGCCCACGCACGAGGACCCAGCTTCGGACCCCAGCCGCCTCGCGCCAGCACCCGCGTGTCCCGGTCCAGCTCCACGTCCACGCCCGCCGCGGTGAACGTGTCGTTCATGCGCCCGGGCCCCGCGCCATGCAGGGCCAGCTTCTGCCGGTGCGACGCCTGCAACCAGAGCCCGTCGAACAACTGGTAGCTGCCCGCGACACCCGCGGAGGTGCGGCCTCCCGAGAGCGCATCCCCCTGCCCCACGACCTCGGCCGCCTTCAGCCGTGAGTCCCGGGCCTCCACGCTCACGCTCCAGGTGGGCTCCTCCCATCCCACGCTCACGCCCACGGTGCTCGCGGAGAAGGGGTTGTCCACGAATGGCTCACGCGGGTCCGCCGAGCGGCGTCCATCCGCGAGCAGCGACAGCCGCAGCTTGCCCACCGGCTGACGCACGCGCAGCGAGAGCTGTTGGAAGCGAGCCGCGTCCAGGTGCGCGCCATCCGAGAAGCCTCGCTCGCGCCAGCGATACGACGCATCCACGGAGCCATCGCCCCAGGCGCCCGGTCCACGGACTCGCAAGCCCAGCGCCTCACCGCCGGTCCCCAGCCCCGCGCCAGGACGCAGGAAGCTCAGGCCGCCATCATCGGAGACGCCGAACACGCCCACGTCCACGGCCGTGCCGCGACTCGAAGCAGCCTCCGCCTCCAGCGCGTAGGCCCCCACCTTCGCCGAGGCACGTCCTGAGTAGAGCGTATAGGGCCGGCCCTCGCGCCCCTCTCGGACTCCCGCGAGGCCCAGGTGGACTCCCGCCCACTCGGCCCACAGCTCGCCGCCTCCCGAGTCCTGCGTGCTCGCCGCGCGCAGCGCCGCGTAGTCCGCCACCAACACGGGCTCCGGAGACTGCGTCACCAGGTCCGTGCGCAGGAAGGTCTCCGCCGCGAGGAAGGAGAGCGGACGCGACAGGAGGATGCGGCCGGCGAAGTAGTCGATGTCGTAGTCGCGGCCTCGCACCAGGTGCCGCTCCGCCAGGGGCAGGCCGGTGACGCCGTCTCGCACCTCCACGCGCAACAGCTCCGAGCCCTCCGCCACCGACACCGCGCCCAGGTAGTAGAGGCTGCCGCCCGTCGCGCGCAGCTCCTCGTGCGCGGGAACCGCCGACAGCCCCCGCGTCGGGTCCGAGAGCGCGCCACCAAATGCGTCCACGCCCACGCGCGGGAGTCCCGGGTCCGAGCCGTCCGAAGACCTCAGCTCCGCGTACGGGCCGAAGAGCGGCCGGTGGTAGCGCCCCACCTCCCGGTCTTGAATCAGCGCGCGATAGGTGCCCAGGCCCGCGCGTCCGAACTCCGCGTGCCGAGCCTCCACGCGCAGCCGCGCCTCTGTCGGGTTGGGCGTCAGCGACACCGAGTCGTCGCCCCACTCCTCGGGCGAGAAGTCCGGGTCCGCCGCGCGCTCGAAGCGCTCGGCGACACGAGGGCGCAGCCAGTCGGGGAGGTCCGCGCCTCGCAGCGTGCGGCCATCGGTGTCACGCAGGTCCAGCTCACCCACGATGTCCACGGGCCCCAGGCGCGCTTCTCCGTGCGCGGTGCCTCGGCCTCGGAGCTGGAAGTCTCCGCCCTCCAGCAGGTACGCCAGCTCGACGTCCAGGAGGCCCACGGCGAAGGGCCGGGGCTCCGCGAGGACGTCCAGCGACAGCTCGCGCGGGCTCGCCTCCGGCAGCGCGAGGGCCAGCGGCACGCGGTTCAACCCGGAGCGCAGCGTCACGGGAACGTCCACACGGCCCTCGGCGCCGATGTCGAAACGCGCGTCCTCCGGCCCCGTCACCTTCGTGCCCGGCGCCGCCTCCACCGTGATTCGAGTGACCCCTGTCGCCGCCGCCTCACCGCGCGCCGAGGGCAGTCGCAGCGTGGCCACGAGCTCCAGGGCCCTGGGCACCACCAGCCAGCCTTCCGCCCGGCGCACCACGTCGATGCGTTGGTGATACAGGCGAACCGTGCCATCGCGAGCAGTGGCGGTGAGGGACAGCATGTTCTCACCGGCGATGAGCGGCACGAGCGCGCTCCATGCGCCCGTCGCATCCACCTCCGCGCTCACCTCGCCGACCCGGACCTCGTCTCCCTCACCCGCCTGTCCCGCGACGCGGAAGCGCACCGCGTCCTGGCCGGAGACCACGTCGGCCTCGGGGGGCTGATGCGCGTAGGAGAACCCCAGCGGACGGGCCTCACGGTTGAGTGTCCGCACCGCGAAGTCCTGGAGCACCACCGCGCCCCACGGAACCTCCACCGTGGCGGCCTCCGGAGTCACCTGACTCGCACGAGGCAGCGTGCGCACGTCCACCTTGAGGCGGTGACGCCCCGGCCGCAGATGAAGTCCCCGCGTGGGGTCTGGCGTGCGCGAGTCCACCCCCGTGAGGTGGAAGCGCCCTCGAGCGTCGGTGCGAACCTCGCGCCCCGTCGCCAGCACCAGGCGCACGTCGGCGAGCCCCGGCTCATCGGCACCGCACAGCCCGTCGCCATTCGTGTCCTGACACACGCGGCCCGCGAGCGTGGATGCAAGCGACGGCACATCCATGGGCACACCCTGTGCCGCGGCCATCCCCGTCCACAGCAAGGGGCTCAACACCAGCACCCACGCCACCGTGCGCGTCATGGGCGCACCTCGGCCAGCGCGGTGACACCCGTGTCCACGTCCGCCACGGAGACGCTCACCGGGCGCTCGGCGCGCACCGTGAAGGACGTGCGTCCATCACGCGTCTCTTGTGCCTCGCGAGCGCCACTCGACAGCGCGACATGCACCTGGCGCCCGTCCAGCACCTTCCCGCTCGCGTCCTCCACCCAGTACGTCACACGCGTCCCGTCCACGAGGAGCCGCACGTTGACGGGGACCGAGGGCGCCACACGAACCTGCCGAGAAACGGCTTCGGGAATCCCAGGCGCATCCAGCGGATACGCGAGCCCCGCGTCGCCCAGGACATGGAGCGTCCTGGCCAACCCCGTCCAGACGCCATGCGATACCAGATGCATCCCCGGTGACAGTTGTCCCAGTGACACCGTTCCATCGGGCCCCGTCGTCACCGGGTGCCCATCCACGCGCAGCGGCTGCGAGGGCACCGGCAGTCCCGCCAGGTCCGACACACTCGCGTGCAGGACGCCATCCAGGCGCCACACGGAGATGCGCGCGGGCTCACCACCAGCGGGGCCCCAGGCCCGAGCCCTCAAGGTCACCTGCTCTTCTCCCCCCGAGTCCGGCGGGTGCCACGTGCTGGTGGACTCACCGGGCGAGGACTCCGCGGGAGGCGTGAAGCGACCCTCCGGGGCCTCGAACGACACCATCGCCCCCGGGCGCGGGCGGCCCAACGCATCACGCGTGAGCACCGTCAAACCCAACCGCCCCCCCCGATGCACCAGCGAGTCCGACACGGACAGCGTCGCGTCCGTCACCGGCCCCTGCACGAGTTGCAGCGCCAGCCCCTCGCGAGAGCCCGCGCCGCGCTGAGGCCACGCCGCCTCGATGTGCTCATCTCCCGCCAGCGAGCGCGGCGCGGTGTAGAGCCACTCCAGCATGCCGCCCACCGCGCGCGACGGGCCCTTGAGTCCGCCATGCCGAGCCTGCGCCGTCACCTTCGCGTCCTCGACGGGCTGACCCATCGGGTCGCTCGTCGCGCACAGCAGTCGCGCGCGGGACACCCCATCCGCCGGGAGCCGCTGCGGCTGAAGCACACACGCGAGCCCATCCGTCGGAGGCAGCATCAGGTCGATGCGCTCCCGACGCAGGTTCCCCACGCGGTCCATCACGAGGCCCTGTCCGAAGCGATGCCCCGGCGGCACGACGATGGGCAGCCGGAAGCGGCCATCCGGCCCCGCCGTCACCGGGCCGAAGCGCTCACCCGCGATGTCGATGGAGATGCGCGCGTCCGGCTCCGTCGTCCCCGGCAGATTCACGGAGGCGGCCAGCGGCACGAGCACCCGCCCATAGGCCCCATGCACCGACTGGGGACTGGGCCACGCGGAGAACGCGACCAGGATGGCCACCTCGGGATGCCGCGTGTCCGGCAGGATGTAGCGCGCCCGGTACATGCCCGGCGCCACGCGCTCCAGGCCCTCCACCTTGCCGGTGCTGACGCGAACCACCGGCGGCGCGCCGCTGTCATCGGCCGTGCCATCCGGCCGCAACAGGCTCACCGTGAGCACCGCCTCCTTGTCCCGCCCCTTCACGGGCGCGGCGGGCTCCAGCCCCAGCTTGACCTCGGTGGCCGGCGGGCCGAGCACGAAGCGCGCCTGGGCCTCCAGCCCCTCCACCCGCGCCCGCACCACCACGTCGCGCGAGCCCGGCCGCGGCACGACGACGAAGCCCGCCAGCGGCGGCTGCGCGTGACCGGGCCGGACGTCCGCGCCCTCGGTGGAGAGCATGGGGGTGCCCAACAAGGGCACCGGAGCACCGGATGCGTCCTTGCGCACCACGGCCACGGGGAAGCCCTCGGGCGTCACGGCGGACGAAGGTCCCAGGACCTCGAGCGTGTCGGCCCAGGCCGAGACGGCACACACGCACAGCAGCAGCAGGGCTGGGGGAGGGAGAAAACGTTTCAGGACGGCACGGAGTCTACAGGGCCCTTCCGCTCCGCCGAAGTTTGTTCCGCCTCACCACCCCGAACTCACGCCGAGGACGCATCAGCCACAACGCCACCAGCACCAGCCCCGCCGCCGCCAGCGAGCTCCCACCCGCGCTGCAACCCACACCCCGCTCCGACTCCTCCGGGACAAAGGTCACGACTGACACCCCACCGAAATCCAGGGACATAGGCGCCACGTGCTCCCCAGGGATGCGCTGTGCGCCCTCCTCCGCCGGAGCCTCCGCTTCCACCGCGCCGCACTGCGACGCATTGCCGTAGACACGAATGCGGAACGAGCTTCCTGCTTTTCCGGAGATGAGTGACGCCAGCCAGGTGTTTCCCTTCAGGGTGACGTTGCGAGCCACGAGCGACACGGTGGGCTTGAAGCTGGACGGGTCGACGATTTCAGCGCCATCCAGCCAGACCCAACCCGACGTGGCGCGCTCGCCGCTGTATCCATTGTCGACACACAACACACCGGCGCCCCGGCCGTAGAAGCCCAGGGACACGGCGTTGGGCTGCCCCGTGGTGCGAGCCACCTCCAGCGCCGCCAGCAGCGGCGTCTTGCCGGGCTGCAAGCACACCGATTCCGGCGTGGGCGCCGCCTCACCTTCCGTCGCCGCCGCGTCGACACACGGGTTCCTGCCCGGCAGCTTGAAGGTGAAGGCGTGCACGTTGTAGTCGCCGTTCTCCCGCGCGGTCCACACCACGCGCACGGTGCCGTCCTCGCTCACGCTCAAGTCGTTGAGGCTCTCGTCTCCCGGCGCATCGGTGAGCCGATACAGGATCTGCGTGTCCAGGTTGTAGAGCGCGATATCGAAGTGGCCCCTGGCCGGGTCCTTGCGCTCGAAGGCAATCAACGAGCCGCTGATGCTGGGGTTCGCATCGATGCCCGGCAGGGCCAGGTGCTGCTCGGTGCCGCCGTTGACGGACTTCCAGTAGATGTCCCGGTCCGAGCCCCCCTCCGCCATCCGCGTGCTCGCGTAGACGACGAGGTCTCCGTTGGTGTCCGGCTGGGACTCCTCACCCTCGCTGCCCGTGAGCGCCTGCGAGTAGAAGCCCGAGCCGCCCCAGCGCGCCTGCCAGACGTCGCATCCCTGCCCCGCCGCATCGCACTTGGCCCAGACCACCGTCTTCCCGTCGGGGGACACCGAAGGCGTGCGGTCCAGCATCCGGTCATTCGTGAGCCGGGTGAGCGAGGCCTTGTCCAGGTCGTAGACGGCGATCTCCGGCTCCAGCGTGCTGCCGGTGTAGCCGAAGTCCTGCCACGCCACCGTGCGGCCGCCGACCACCGCGGACCTGCGGCTGCTGCCCGCCTGGGGCGCCAGCTCCACCGGGGCCTGCCCCGAGGACACGTCGTACGTGAAGATGGCGCTGGAGGTGCTGACGCGGGTGAACACCACCGTCTTGCCGCTGACGTCCGACACGAAGTCGAACGCGCCGCCGTTGGGGATGGCCTGGTCCGTTCCCGCCACCAGGTCGTGGTAGCGAATCTCGCTCTGACCTCCGGACTCGCTCGTGTAGGCCACCAGGGCCCCACTCACGTGCGGGTCCGTCTGGTCTCCCGGGCCGCCATTCACCAGCTTGGAGACTCCCGAGAGCTCACCGACTTCTGGAGCGGCGCCGGACAGTGCGGGGAGCAGACACGTCACAAGGGCGAGAGCACGTGGCATCGGCAACCACCTTCCGAGGGGGGACTCCACAACGACAGACCCATGGCCCGCACAAGGCGCAGTGGGCCCGGAATCCACCCCGGAGCGTGCTTCCCACGGCAACCACGGCCGGCCGGACTTCAGGCCCCGCGGCTTTGCGCACCAGCGCTTTCGCCCTGGATTGCCCTTGAACAGGAACAACTGTGGGAACGAAGTCTAGGAAGCCCCTCCCTCGAGGGTCAAGCCGCTCGCCCGCATGCCTGCTCTCAGTGCGCGCCGTCGCTGGCTTGATTCCAGATGTCCGGGTCCGTCTTCAGCGAAGGGGGCCGCGTGTCGACGATGAGCTCCGCCTTGTCGCGTTGCTCGACGCGCCCGACGCCCACCGCTCGGACATCGATGGTGTTGGAGCCTTCCTTGAGCTTCACCTTGCGCTCGAAGCGTCCGTCCGCGTCTGCAGTGACACGCACATCGTTCACCTGCACGCGACTTCCGGGAGATGTCTGCCCGCGAACAATCAGGTCCTTCTCGCGGCGGGTGCGCTCCGAGGGCCAGTCCACCTTGAGCAGCAGGCTGGTGGGGACCGGGGACGGCTCCGAGGGGGCCTGACCGGGGCGAATCACGGACTGCTGGCCGGCGCGGACGATGACGACCTTGCCCTGGCCCACCAACGTCACCTCGCCCTCGCGCGTGCCCACCGCGACGGTGCCCTCGCCGTTGCTCGTCATGGTGAAGGCACCGGCTTCTTGCAGCTTCGCCACCGCGTCGCTCTTCGCGGCCTTCACCTCGAAGGTGTGGCGCTTGCCGGAGCGGACGATGGCGGTGGCCATACCGTTGGCGAGCCGCACGCTCGAGAGGGTCGGCTTCAGGTCCTCGACGGACACCTCGGTGCCGGGGTCCATGCGGAACTCCACCACCTCGCCGCCGATGAGCACCGCGTACGAGCCGTCGTCCGTGCGCACCTTGTCATCACGCCGCAGCGCCATGCCCACGGAGGCCTTGCGCCAGGAGCCGTCGCCTTCCTTCACCTCGACGGTGCCCGTCACCTCGGTGAGCTCCAGCTCCAGGGCCTTCTCCTCCTCCGGGGGACTCACGGGCGCCACGGGCGGCGCGGGCGGTGGAGGTGGCGGCGGTGGATGGTGGAGGAAGAGGAACCAGCCCAGCGGCAAGGCCGCGAGAATCAGCACGAGGCCGACGTAGAAGGGCGTCTGGCGCCGGGTGGGGCGGGGCTCGGCCATGCGACTTCCTAGCTATCACAGCCCGAGTGGGAAGCTCAGGCCCTCGGCAACTCCACGATGAAGCAGGCCCCCTGCCCGACCTCCGAGCGCACCGTCAGCGTCCCTCCCGCCTCCGTCACGACTCGCCAGGACACGCTCAACCCCAACCCCACGTTGGACCACACGTCCTTCGTCGTGAAGAAGGGCTCGAAGATGCGGGGTCGGATGTCGGGAGAGATGCCCTTCCCCGTGTCCTCCACCTCCAGGAAGGTGCTCCCGTCCCGCTGCCCCGTGCGCAGGGTGAGCCGCCGGGTGGGTGACTTCAGCATCGCCGTGCGCGCGTTGGACAGCAGCGCCAGCACGACCTGCGACAGGTGCCCCGGGTCCGCGCGAACACGGCCCAGGCCCGGCGCCAACTGAGTGACAAGAGTCACTCCGTCACTGAGGACTTGATGCTCCGTGAGGCTGAGCGCGTCGCGCACCACGGCGTTGAGGTCCACCGGGCGCAGGTCGGCGCGCTCGCGCTGCTGGGAGAAGCGCAGGAGGTTCTGGGTGATCTCCTTGCAGCGCTTGGCGCTCTGCTCGATCTTGCGCAGCGTCGTCAGGTCCGGGTCCGCCGGGCCGCGGTCCAGCATGAGCAGCTGCACGTTGCCGAGGATGCCGGCCAGCGGGTTGTTGATTTCGTGTGCCACGCCCGCGCCGAGCTGCCCCACCGCCGCCAGCTTCTGCGCCTCGAGCAGCTGGGCCTGGGCGCTGCGCAGCTCCTGGGTGGCCTCGTCCACGCGCACGCGGAGGTCGTCGTTCCAGCTCAGCATCCGCGCGCGCGCCGACTCCAGCTCCTCGCCCATGCGGTTGAAGGTGGTGGCCAGCTCGCTCAGCTCGTCCTGTCCGCGCACGGCGACACGCCGGTCCAGCTCTCCGCGTCCGTACGCCTCCGCGCCCTGGACGACCTCCGACAGCCGCTGGTTCAAGCGCCGGGTGAAGAGCGCGCCGAAGCCCAGCAGCACCACGAAGGCCGCGCCGATGGAGGCGAGCACCGTCCGCCGCATGGCCCGCACCGGCGCCAGCGCCGAGGCCTCGTCCACCTCCACCACGACGTCGAAGCGAAGCCCGCGCGTGACTCGGGCCACGCTCACCCGACGGGGCGGCCCCTCCACGCGGAAGCTGCGCACGGAGTCCGGCTCGGTGGCGACCGGGGCCAGCAGGTGCGCGACCAACTCCGGGGCCAGCGTCGTCATCCGCCGCTCCGGCTCCGAGCTGGCGAGGATGCGCCGGTCCTCGTCCACCAGGTCCACCCGCCCCAGCGCCCCGGGCGGGCGGCGGCGCAGGGCGGCCTCGAGCGGCGCGAAGACGACCTCGGCCAGGGCGAAGGGCGCGTCCTCGCCCTCCGCCAGCTTCACCGCCACCGTCACCGCCGCGCGGCCACTCTCCCCCAGGACATACGCGCTCCCGAGCGCCGCCTGTCCCTTGCCGCCCGCGCGAAGCGGCTGCACGGGCACGGAGCTCAACATCCGCTCCACCCCATCCGCCTGGAAGCCCGGGTGGCCCTCCGAGCCCTGCGCGCGGAACACGGGTGAGCCCACCAGCCGCCCCTGCGAGTCCAGCTTCATCACCGCGCTGACCGCGGGGGACTGGCCGTACAGCAGGCGCAGCCCTCCCACCGTCTCCGCCTCCGTGGCGGCCTGCCAGTTGATGAGCTCCGCGGAGCGCGCCAGCGCGTCCACGACCTCCATCAGCGAGGCGCCCACGGCCTCCGCGGTGGCGGAAGCCTGGGTGCGTTGCTCGGCGTCGATGCGCGCGGCGAGCTCCGCCTCCGCGCTCGACAGGAGCAGGAAGCCGACCGCGGCGAGCGGCAGCACCGTCGCCGCGAGCATGAACAGGACCAGTTGCTGGTAGAGCCTCACCCGGCGACGGAGCGTACCACCTGCTCCCGGTCGCTGCGCAGGTAGACGGAGCCCTGGATGGCCTTGGCCCGTTTCTTCATGTCCGCCGCACGACGTGCCAGCTCCGCGTGGTCCTGGGTGCCGTCGGTCATCACCGCGACAATGGACACGCTCATGATGGGGAAGCGGCGGCGCTCCCCGAAGCGGTCCTCTGCCTCGATGTGGCCCCGCTCCCGGTCCTGCCGGTCGTAGTACAGCGGGATGATGCGGTCGAAGGTCTCGATGGCCGTCTGGCAGACGCGGTCCACCGACTCCGGCGCGGCGATGAAGACGAAGTCGTCCCCGGCCACATGGCCCAGGAAGTCTCCGGGCACCCCTTCCTGCGCGAAGATTTCACGCATCAGGTCACCCGTCTGACGCACGACGCCGTCCGCCTTCGCGAAGCCGTAGTAGTCGTTGTAGGCCTTGAGGTTGTCCAGGTCCAGGTAGCAGAAGGCGAAGGGCCGCCGCGCCACCAGGCGCCGCTGCACCTCGCGCTCGATGGCCGTGGAGCCCGGCAGCTGCGTCGTGGGCGACGCGGACAGCTCCTGCTCCTTGCGCCGCAGCACGCTCTCCACCCGGGCGCCCAGCTCCAGCGCGTCGAAGGGCTTGGTGAGGTAGTCGTCGCCGCCCAGCTTGAGGGCGCGCACCTTCGAGGACGTCTCCGCGCGCGCGGAGATGAAGATGACGGAGATGTGGCCGCTGGCGCGCTCGGCCTTGATCTCCTCCAGGAAGAGGAAGCCGTCGCCATCCGGCAGCGTCACGTCCAGCAGGATGACGTCCGGCCGGCGCTCGCGCAGGGAGCGGCGCCCCTCGTCCAGCGAGCCCGCCACCATCACGTCGAAGCCGATGTTCTCCAGCACCTCGCGGCAGATGATGGCGATCTTCTGGTCGTCGTCCACCACCAGCACCCGCCCGTGGGCCGGACCGGAGCGGCCTCGCACCAGCGAGTCCACCGAGGCCAGGAGCTTGTCCGGCGTCAGCGGCCGCACCAGGAACGCATCGGCCCCCGCGCGGAAGGCGCGCTGGCGCTCGTCGAAGGCGGACGTGAGCAGCAGCGGCGCGCGGCGCGTCTCCGGGTCATGCCGGAGGATCTCCGCCAGCCGCAGCCCGTCGACGTCCGGCAACCGCACGGACACCAGCACCATGTCCGGATGATGCTTGCGAGCGCTCGCCAGGCCCTCCTCGGCGTTGAAGGCCAGCCGAACCTCGTAGCCCCGCGCGGACATCAGCGCCTTGGCGATGTAGCCCACCTCGGGCTCGCCCTCGATGACCAGCACCCGCCCCCGGCTCTCGCGCCTGCGAGGCCCGGGCACCTCCGCCGAGTCCTCCGACTGCCGCAGCTCCGGCGGCGGCTCCGTGGGCAGCACCGCCATGAAGCGCACGCCGTCCGCGCACGGCTCACACCAGATGCGGCCGCCGTGGGACTCCACGATGTTGCGGCAGATGGCCAGGCCCAGGCCCGTGCCGCGCACGGTGCGGTTCGCCTTGGTGCGCGCCTGCTCGAAGCGGTCGAAGATGCGCTCCAGGCTGTCCTCGGCGATGGGGTCTCCGCTGTTCCAGCAGGAGAGCACCACGTAGCCGGGGAGGCTGGACGTGGCGTGCAGCTCCACGCGCACCTCGCCGCCCTCCGGGGTGAACTTCACCGCGTTGTTGAGCAGGTTGTTGAGGACCTGGTTGAGCCGGTTCGGGTCCGCCAGGACACGCAGCGGATGGCGCGGCAGCTTGGGCGTCACCAGCACGCGCTTCTCGCCGAAGGCCGGGCCGTACTTCTCCACCACCCGCTGGACGAGCTCGTCCAGGTAGGCCACCTCGAAGTTCATCCGCAGGCGGCCCTTGGCGAACTTCGACAGGTCCAAGAGGTCGTCGACGATGGTGTTGAGCTTCTCCGTCGAGTCCCGCGCGAGCGACAGGTAGCGGCGCTGCCGCTCGTTGATGTCGCCCGCCATGAAGTTGAGCACCAGGTCCAGCGCGCCGGAGATGGACGTGAGCGGCGTGCGCAGCTCGTGGCTCACCATGGAGACGAACTCGTCCTTGCGCTCCTCCAGGCGCTTCTGGTCGGTGATGTCGCGCAGCACCACGCACACGCCTCGCAGCGTCCCGCGCGCGTCGCTCACGGGCGTGGTGGTCGTCTGCACGTGGCGGTCGAAGAGCTTCACCTCCTCGCGCAGCACCTGCGTGCCGCTGTACTCCCAGCCTCGCACCAGGTGGAAGGGCTGGAAGCCCAGCCGCTCCTCCATCATCCGGCTGGTGTGCTCCGTCGGGTCATCGCCCACGCGCAGCAGCCGCCGCGCCGCGGGGTTCATCACGACGATGTCGTTCTTCTCGTCGGTGAGCACCACGCCGTCGGCCATGGACTCCACCATCCGCTCCATGCGGTGGCGGGCTTCCTCCTCCGCCGAGCGCAGGGACTGGATAGCGTCCGCCGTCTGGTTGGCGAGCACGTCCAGCAGCACGCCGTCGTCCTCGGTGAAGGCGTCCGCGCGCTGGCTGAAGAGCGACAACATGCCCACCGGGCGGCCTCCAGCCACCAGGTTCACCGTGAGCTGGCTGGGGTACACCACCGGCGCCGCCACGTCCTGGGTCGTCGTCCCCGCCACGCGGGTGATGACCCGGTCCTCCGGCAACAACAGGCCGCTGCTCTTGCGGTACGCGCCGAGCATCGACTCCTTCACGCCGAGCAGCGCCTGCTCGCCCACGGTGCCATGGCAGCGCAGCCGCAGCGTCGCGCTGCGAGACTCATCCGGAGCGATGAGCGCCGCGCCGCAGTCGTACGGCAGCACCCGCGCCACGGCGATGAGCACGCGGTCGATGATGTTGTCGTAGCTGGCCGGGTCGTTCGCGCTGGCGCGGCTCACCTCGTACAGGACGAAGAGCGCTTCCACGCGCTGGTGGAGCTGGCGGATGAGCCTCTCCTTGTCCCGCCGCAGCTGCGTGTACTCCACCGCGTTCTTCACGGTGATGAGCAGGTCGTTCACGTCCCAGGGCTTGGTGATGTAGCGATACACCTGTCCCTGGTTGATGGCCGCGATGAGGTCGTCGGGGTCCGTGAACCCCGTCAACAACAGCGTGGTGACATCGAAGCCCTCGGCGCGTGCGGTCGCCGCCAGCTCGATGCCCGTCATCTCCGGCATGCGCTGGTCCGTGACGAGCACATCCACCTGCTCGCGACGGAGGACTTCCAATGCGGCCTGACCACTCAGGGCCGTGAGGACGCGATACCGGCGCTGAAACATCCGCGACAGGATGTCCAGGACGTCGGCCTCGTCGTCGACGAAGAGCAGCGTGTGGCGGAGCTCGGACAAAGCAGGCGGAATTGTACGTCGAGATCGTCTACTGCCCTCAAGAACTGAGAATGCCGAAAAGTTCGACACGCACTCGCGGTGCGTAGTGGGACACTGAACGGATTGACTCTACACGTATGTTCAGGGAAAGTGGACACTGAAAGCCTGTTGCCTGGGGAACTGTCCCAAGGGAATCAGGCCGGCCGAGCGAGGGAGCGCATGGAAGAGCTGACGGACCGCCAGCGCGAGATTCTCAGCTTCATCGTCAAGGAGACCGAGACGCGCGGTTTCCCGCCGACGATTCGGGAGATTGGCGAGCACATGGACATCCGCTCCACCAACGGGGTGAACGACCACCTCAAGGCGCTGGAGCGAAAGGGCTACCTGAACCGCGGCGAGCAGCAGAGCCGCTCGCTGGTGCCCACCAAGCGTGCCCGGCTGCTGCTGGGGCTGGGAGCCAAGCGGGATGCGGGGATGATCGAGGTCCCCCTGCTGGGCAAGGTGGCGGCGGGTGCGCCCCTGCTCGCCCAGGAGCACATGGAGGACTCGGTCAAGATCGACAGCTTCCTGCTGGGAGGCGTCAACGGCCGGGAGGTCTTCGCCCTGCGGGTGAAGGGCCAGTCGATGATTGACGACGGCATCCACGACGGCGACTACCTCTTCGTGAAGAAGACGCCGGCGGCCCAGCCGGGCGACATCGTGGTGGCGCTCATCGAGGACGAGGCCACGGTGAAGCGCTACTACCCGGAAGGCGACCGCATCCGCTTCCAGCCGGCGAACGCCACCATGCAGCCCATCTACGTGAGCCGGACGGAGTTCCGCTCGACGATGATCCTGGGCCTCGTGGTGGGCGTGTACCGCAAGATGCAGGGCGGGCGCGCGTAGTGCCGCGCCCTTGGGCCGAGGTGGCTCAGGGGCACTTCTTCACGGCGGGGTCCGCGGCGGCCGCGCGGGCACAGGCGGCGGTCCGCAGGGCCACATCCTTCAGCTCGTGGGCGAGCTTCGCCGTGGCGAGCTGAAGGGCGACGTCCTTCTGCAAGTCATGCTCGGCGCTCAGGTTGGCCAGGATGCGCAGCGCGTCCGGCTTGCGCCCCATGGTGACGAGCAGGTCGGCCAGCTCCTTCAGCTCGCGCACGTCGTTGCCCTGTACGGACTCCAGCGCCTCGGCGAGCTCCTGCTCCGCGCCCTCCTGGCTCTTCATGGCGAGCTGGATGCGGGCCAGCGCCACGTGGACGATGGCGCGGTCCTTCACGCGCAGGGATTCCTTGTACGCGGCGATGGCATCTCCGGGCTTGTCCAGCTGCAGATGGATGGTGCCCACCAGCTCCCAGAGTGTCGGGTCCCTGGGCGCCAGGCCCGCGGCCTCCTGATACGCGGCGGCGGCCTCGCGCAGCTTGCCCGCGCGCACCAGCGAGTCCCCCAGCGTGGTGTACACGCCCGAGGAGCGCACGCCCTCGTTCACGGACTTCTGCGCGAGCGCGAGCAGCTCCGCGTGGCGGTCCTGCTTGCCGAGCACCTCGAACGCGCGCAGGAGGAGCTCCGACTTCGACTCCCCCGAGGCGGCCCCGGCGGCCAGGGTGAAGTGGCGGACGGCGTCGTCGAGCTCCCCCTTCTTGAGGTGGATCTCCGCCAGTTGCTCCAGCGCGTTGAAGTCGTTGGGGTACAGGGCCACGGCCTTGCGCAGCGAGCCCAGCGCCTCGTCCGTCTTTCCAAGCTGGGCCTGGACGAAGCCCAGGCGGCTCCAGTTGGTGGAGCGCTTGGGCTCCAGCTTGAGCGCGGCCTCGAACTCGGTGGAGGCCTCGGGGAGCTTGCCCATGGAGATATAGACCTCGCCTCGGGCCGCGGGCAGGCGCGGATCATTGGGGGCCAGCGCGTGCATCTGCTCGTACGAGGCGAGCGCCGCCTCGAAGTGACCCTGGAGGTACTCGGCGGTGCCTTTGACGTAGAGCCCCTCCGCGTGGTCCTTCGGCGTCACACTGGGACGCTCGTCACACGCGGCGGAGGCGAGCAGGGCAATCAGCGGCAAGGCGCGCAGGCGCGAGTTCATGGCGGCTCCTAATCCTAGAAGTGGTACGCGATGCCCAGGTTGAGGTCCAGATTGAGGCCGTCGCCCAGCTTGGATTCGGCGAGCCCGAGCACCGCCTGGGCCACGTTCGTCCCGGCCTCGAGCTGGACGCCCACGTGGCCCGCGATGAGGTACTCCAGGCCGAGGAAGCCGACGACGGTGGGCAAGGGCCCCGTGGACTGGAAGATGCCGAAGTCACCGAAGGAGAGCTGCACGCCCAGGCCGAAGCCCCAGTAGGGGCGCAGCGAGCTCTCCACGTTGTGGTAGTGGCGCGCGCCGACGACGCTGGGGAGGACGTTGAGGCCGCCCTTCGCGCCCTCGGCGGTGGAGTGCACATAGGTGAAGCCGACCTGGATGAAGCCCATCCACTCGGGATGGAACCAGTAGCCCACCTCCAGGTCACCACCGGGGTTGAGGGCGGACAGCTTGTCGACGAAGTTGTTGTTGATGCGCAGGCCCAGCGAGAGGCCACCCCCACCCACGCGCGGCGCACCGCCGATGAGCGGTCGAGCCCCCTGCCCCGCGCCCGGCTGGAGCAGTTCGACGACGAGCGCGTCCGCGACGGCGTACACGGCGGGGAACAGGGAGTCGGCCTCGGGGGCCTCGGCGCGAGGTGTCGACAGGCTCTGCCCTCGCTCGGTGTCCACGAGGTTGGCGCTGAGCAGATACGTGTCCCCGAAGCGGTCCACGCGGCCGGTGACGACGAAGCGCGCCCCCGTGAGCGCGGCGAGCTCCTTGAGGCACTCCCCTCGCTCACACGACTTGAGCTCGGCGAGCTGGTGCCGCTTCACCTCGTCGAGCGGCGCGTCGACCTCCCGCTGCGAGACGACCCACAAGCGAGGGGACTCCGCCAACCGCGAAGTGATGAGCGAAGTGACCCCCGCGACCGAGTCCCGCGCGGAGGGGTTGGCGTCGAACGAGAGCACCGCGACGCTGAGCGGAGCCTCCTCGGGCGTGGGCGCGGGTGTTGGCGCGGCCGGGGTCCCCTCGGCCGGAGCCGGAACCTGAGGGACGGACGGCTCCGGCGACGCCTGGGCCCCCACGGACGGGGACAGGAGCACGAGGAGGCCGGCGAACAGCGGGGTGAAGGAGTGCGGCACGGCGCGGCACTCTACCCTTCCCTGCCCGAAGCCCGGAGCACGCCGACTCGCGCTCCCCCGCTCGCCCTCTTACGAGGGCGGCATCGGCCCCAGATAGTCGAGGGGATCCACGGGCTTGCCATCCAGGCGCACCTCGAAATGCAGGTGGGGACCGGACGTCTTGCCAGACTCACCCACGGTGGCGATGACCTGCTCCCTGCGTACCTTCTGCCCGGTGCGCACGCGCAAGTCCCGGTTGTGGGCGTAGAGGGTGATGAGCCGGTTGGAGTGCTCGACGATGACGATGTTGCCGTAGCCGCGCTGCTCGCCAGCGTAGAGCACCGTGCCCTCCTGGGCCGTCTTCACGGGGGTGCCGGAGGGGGCCGCCAGGTCGATGCCGTCGTGAGGCTCTCGGCCCTTCTTCCCGAAGCGGCCGTAGAGGACACCCCGGAGGGGCCAGTCAATCATCCCCTGGGTGGCCAGTCGGGGCCGCGCGGCGCCGGGGCGCGACGAGGGCCTGCGGGCGGGCTCCTCCCGCCGCGCCACCACCGGGCCTCCTCGACGGGGCGGAGCATCCCGCGACGTGCGCACGGGCTCGGGGTCCGCCTCCGCGGCCAGGGTCTCCGGGGCCTCCACCGGCACGCTGCGCTCCACGCCGGGAATCGTCAGCTCCTGCCCCACGGACAGGGTCCGCACGTCCTTGATGCCGTTGGCGTCCTTGAGCTCCTCCACCGTGAGGCCGTAGGTGCGAGCGATGCGATACACCGTCTCGCCCGGGGCGACGCGGTGCCGAACCGCCACCAGCTCCGGCTCCGCGTGCGCGGACCTCAGCGCGAAGGGAAAGCTGCCGGAGGGCGCGGCGGCGGGCGCATCGTCCCCGCGCGAGGAAGCCCCCGCCGCGCGAGGGGCCGCGGACGACCGGGTGGGCTCCAGGGTGAGCTCGGGTTCAGGAGCGGATGCTCGGGTGGCCGCGCAGCCCGCGGACAGCGCGGACAGGAGCAGCACCAGGAGCGAGCAGCTCGCTCGGCTGAAGGTCCCCGGACTCAACGCTAGGCACCATCCGGCTCGTGTCGAGCGTAGCCCGGGAGACTCCAGCTCCCCAGGTCCTCGAGTCGGCCATGGTCCGTGAGGTCCAGGTGGAGCGGCGTCACCGACACCCGCCGGCCCAGGTGCACGGCGTTGCAGTCGCTGCCT